>DATLYH010000200.1:0-2815 GCA_035575035.1 Gemmataceae bacterium | reverse complement strand
CGCCGCGGAATATGCGCCACTGCCCGAGTCGTTGGTGGTGCGCGAGGTGCGCTTCCGGGTGCAGGAACCGGGCCGGGGCGTGCGCACGGTGACGCTGGTCACGACGCTGCGGGACCCGCGGCGGTACTCGGCGCGGGCGTTACAGGAGCGCGAGCGGAGCGACGCGACGCGGCTGAACTCTCCGCGGGAGCGGCCGCGCCCGGCAGCGCTGGGACGGGCTCCGTCCTTCCAGGCGCGCCGCTCAGCTCCGCGTTCAGCCGCGGAGGGCTTCGACGATGACTGACCCACAAGTTGTCGGATCGGGAAACCCCGGTGGTGCGGGCGGGGCCGTGTCTGAAGACCCTCGGGCGACGTTTCGCTCGGCCGGGTTCTGGATGGGGTTGGTCGGCTGGGTGGAGCTGCTCGCCGGCTCCGCCCTCGGGGTGGCGTGGTTGCTTGCCATCACCGGGGTGGCCCCACGGGCGGCCGGCTCGACCCCATCCGACTGGGTGTTCACTCCTCTCCAAGCCGTTGCGGGTATTGGGATCGGCGTCCTCACCCTGATCGCGGGGCGGGCGTTCCGCCGCGCGGCGGAGGTCGCGGACGGGTGCCCTCCGGCGGTGGCCGGTGCGGTGGCGTCGCTGCGGGAGTTGTACGAGCGGCAGTTGTGGGTGATTGCCCTTGTGGTCGGCATCGCACTCGGCGGGCTATTGCTCTGGCGGTGAGCGAAAAGGCACGCCGAACCAGGCGCTGCAGCAGACCGGGGCCGCATGTGCGCTTCTCGTGGGTCATAGGTCACTCAGCGGCCCCGGCTGCTGGGCGGGGTCGTTCGGCGACAGAGAGGACGAGCCGTGGATGATGACGTGGTGGAATACATCTGGAAGTATCACCGCGATTTGTTGACCCCCGCGGAGGTCAGCGCCGACAATCGCCTCATGCTGCTCGGCGCCGGCGAGCCCCCGGACCCTTCCGCCGGCCTGCCGCCGGACGCCCTCGCATTCGCGAGCCGCTACGCCGAAAAGTCCCGCCGGCAGGTCGAAGAGATCCTGCGCAGGGACCCGGCGCTGAACTCCCCCGAAGTGCTGGCCCTGGTCGAAGGCGGCGAGGCGGCCTTCCGGAGGCGTGTGGCGGAGCGCGTCCTACGCGAGCACGCCGGTCTGGCGTTGAACCGATGCCCGAGATGCGGGGGGCTTTGCCGCACCCCGAAGTCTAAACAGTGCTTCCGGTGTGGACACTCCTGGCGAACATGAGGCGGCGAAGCGCCGAACCATCCGCTGCAGCAGACCGGGGCCGCAGTACGGCTTTTCGAGGTATTCTGTCCACCCAGCGGCCCCGGCTGCTGAGCGGGGTCGTTCGGCGGCGGAGTGGCTCTGTCGGGAGGATGCTTATGCTCATCATCCCCCTCTTACTGTTGCTGTTGGCGCTGTTTGCCGGCTGGCTGTGGGCCGAAGCGCGGGGCGGGAGGGCGGCCAGGATCTCCCTACGGCTGGCCTGCCTTCTGGTACTGGCCGGCGGCACCTACTTGGTCGGCCAAGACCGCTACCACTTCGGACGCCCCTTCCTGCTCTGGTGGCTGTGCTGGGTCTTGGCCGGCACCGCGCTGTTCGCCGCAGTGGCCAGCCTGCTGGCGTACCGACGTGCTCAACGGCGAGTCTACTTGGCCGGTGTGGCCCTGGGACTTGTTGTCGCCCTGACGAGCGGCTTCCTGGGGGTGTCGATGCCCGGGATGGAGCCGAAGCAGGTGATGATGCGGGTGGTGTTCCACCGCGAGCCCTTCGATTTCGAACGCGCCAAGTTCTTCGAACCGGGAACGCTGCACTCGCTGATCGGGGCTTCACTCGACAAAGTGCCCGTCCCGATTCCTTTCGATGACAAGAATGTTGAAGAGTTCGAGGAGCCTTTTCCCACGGGGTATCGCAATGCCTCGACTGGGGAGATCGTCAAGGAGCAGCCGCCTGACTACATCCACCGGTTCAACGGGACCGGCGAGAACCGTGTGGATTTCTTGATCAAGGACGGCAAGATTTGGCAGATCCGTGTGGGCTACAAGCGCTTTGATCCCGGCAAGCGCTAAGCCTCCGTGGGAGACCAGCAACATGGTTTACCCCGCAAAAGTAGACCGGTGGCTGGCTGCTTTGATCGGTGGTGCGGCCCTCCTCTTGCTCGCCGCGGCTGCGCTGGTGCTGGTCGTCGGGCTCAGCGTAGGGGACCCTGAACCGCAAGCGGTCCTTGGTATGGCTGCCGTCTTCGCGGGGCTCGGCCTCTTCACGGGCCTGATCCTGTGGGGCTGCTATAGGACCCGGTACGAGGTTGCTTCTTCCGACCTGATCGTGCGCGTGGGTCCATTCCGTTGGACGTTGCCGCTGGAGAGAATCGTTGAAGTGTTCCCGACGCGCGATCCGCTTAGTGCGCCTGCTCCTTCACTGGACCGGCTTCGCATCAACTATCGGAGGGTGAGCGGTAGGATGTGGTTTGTGCTGATCTCGCCCAAGGACAAGAACGGGTTTGTCCGCGACCTGGCGAGTGCCGCGCCGCAGTTAACGAGTACAGCTGACGGCTCGTTACGGCTCAAGGCCGAGGAATTGGGTTGACGAGTGCCGGCGAGTAGCAACGCCGAACCAAACGCTGAAGCTGACCGCCGCCCGCCAGTCTGGTTTCGCGCGGGGCCAAGGTCTTTCAGGCGGGCGGCGGCAGCTTAGGACTACCGGACAAAACCCCTTGGCGTGCAGCTGCGCTTCCGTAGTGTCAGCTGTACCCCAAGAGGATACGTCCGATGCAACTGACCGACTTCGTCCGCGATGTTCCCAACGACGTCTGGGCCGTCTTCGAACCGGTA
>DATLYH010000199.1:0-4430 GCA_035575035.1 Gemmataceae bacterium | reverse complement strand
GACGCTGGCCGCTCGCCTCACCGGCCGGCTGACGCTGGCCGCTCGCCAGAGCTTGCACCGTCAGCGCCGCCTGGTTATCTGCTCAAGCTGCCCTTCCGGGGCGCGGATGGGCGTGCCGTCTTCCAGGGCCTCGGCCCCCTTGACCACGATCCAATCGCCGGGCTTCAACCCGCCGCGGACCTCGACCAGGCCGCGGGCGCGGTAGCCCAGCTCCAAGAGGCGGGCACGGGCAACCCACTCGGAACTGCCGCCGGGGCGCTGGCGCAGTTCGGGGACGAAGGCGACGAAGCCGCGCTCGCTGGCGCGGACCGCCTCCTCGGGGATGACGCACGCATTGGGGTTGCTGCGCAAGGGGACACGGATGCGGGCGGTGTAACCCGGCTTCAGTTCGATGCCCAGGCCGGCGCTGTTGGCCTCGGCCTTGCACTCGAACATGTGCGTGTCTGGGCTGGCGACCGTGCTCAGGTAGAAGATGCGCCCCAGCAGCGGCCGATCCGGGAAGGGGCCTACGGTATACTCCAGGCCGTAACCCGACAGGCTGCCGCTCCAGCGCTCCCGGCCGGCTTCCGCCAGCGCGGTCCAGGGGCTGGCGGCGCAGCCGGCGAAGATGCGGACCGCGTAGTGCAGCTCGGTCACATGCCGGCCCCAGCTCGACAGTCCCCCGGCGGTGCCATCGCGGAAGATGTCGGCAACGGCGCCCCAGGGGGTAGGACCGGCGCCGCAGGCCGCCACCAGTTGCATGGCCCGGGCCAGCTCCTGCCGCGCCAGCAACTCACGCACCGTGGCCGCCGCCTTCTCCGGCACCCAGGCAACCAGGCGCAGCTGCCGCACATCCGCCATGGTGGCCACGGGGGTCTTGTCCTCGCAGTACATGCCGGGGGTGACCAGACGCTGGTTGATCTGGCCGGCGTAGGGGGCGCGGACCTGGGAGCGTTCCAGGTTGTTCTCGGCCAGGATGCGGGCAGCGACGGCGGCAGCCAGGTCGGCCTCGGCCGTGCGCAGACCGAGGGACGCCTTGGCCCGTTCCTCGTCGGAGACAGCCCGACCGGCGATCCGGGCGCGGTAATCCAGGTCGCGGGCCAGCTCCAGCATGGCCAAGGCACGCTTCTCGTTAGCGCGGGCGACCTCGGCAGCGGCGATATAGCGGCGCTGGTCCACCTTGACCAGGATGCTGCCACGCTCCACCCACTGCCCCTCGCGGAAAAGCACTTCATCAACGACACCACTGACGCCGGCGGCGATGTCGGTCTTCCCTTCGGCTTCGAGCACGCCGACCGTCTCAACAAAGTACTCCAGCGGCCGGCGCTCGGCTTGGGCCAGCTCCACGGGGCGCTGGGGTTTGGTCTTGGGGGTCTTGGCGGCGGACGCGGCACCATCGGCGCCGCAGCCGGCCAGGGCAGCGAGCAGGGCGGTCAGCCCCGCCAAGCCCACGGCCCGCACCCAGGGAAGGCGGGGTCGGGTCGGAGAGGAGGGTTGCATGGCCGGTTCGCTCGGTCGGTTTGCGCTTGGGAGGGCTGGCCGGACCTCCACTCGGACCGGCCAGTCAGTCCACCGTACCGCGTCCCCTGTCGCCTGTCAATCATCCGGGCCGGTTGTCACTTCGCCAGCCGCTTCGCCAAGCCGGGACGGATCACGTCGATGAGGGCCAGGGCGGCCGGGCTCAGGACTTTTTTCTTCCGCAGGACGATGGCAAAGTGATTGCGGCCGAACTCGGACCCCAGGGGAATGGTCCGGAGCCGACGGTAGTCCGTCGGGACGAGACAGATGTCGGGCATGATGCCGATCCCCACGCCCAGGGCGATGTAGGTCTTCATCACCTCCCAGTGCTCGACCTCCATCGCGATGGAGTAATGGCCCAGCAAGGCGTCGAGCTTGCGGTGCGAGAGGCTGTGGCTGGGCAACACGATCCAGTCGCGGTGGCGCAGCTGGTGGGCGTGCAAGGGGACAGGGAGTCGCAGGAGTGGATCGCCCTTGGGGACCACCAGCACCCGGTCGCAGCTGCGAATCACCTCAACGCGGACATTGGCCGGGACCGTATCGCCGGGGTCGCCCACGGCAAAGTCTACCTGGTCCTCCAAGACCTGGGCCACCATCGCCGGGGTGGTGGTCGGACAGGTCTCGACCCGAACCTGCGGGTAGCTCCGTCGGAAGCGGAGCAGCGCCTCCGGTAAGAGGTGGAGCAACACCGTACTGGCAGCCGCCAGGCGGACCCGGCCGCTGAGGGGGCCGCGGCTCGACTCGAAGGCATCCTCCAGCTGCTCCAGCGCTCCAAGGGGGCCGGCCGCCAGGTCGCAGAGCAGCCGGCCGTCCGGCGTCAGGACAACCCCGCCGCGATGCCGCTCCAGGAGGATAACGCTGGCGCCGCACTTGCGGCCCAGGTAGTCTTCGAGCTGAGCGACCCGCTGGCTAACCCAGGGCTGACTGACCCCCAACTGCCGGGCCGCCCGGGAAAAGGAGCCGGCCCGGGCAACGGCCAGGAAGATCCGCAAGGCGTCGTACGGCAGGGGCATGGAGACTTCCTCCGGCGGCCGGCCATCTGCCCGACAGTCCTATTGTGAATCGTTATGTATGATATTGCAAGAATTTCGATTCCGAATCTTATGCCGGCCCCTTACAATTGCAGGCAAGTCCGGTGAGGGTACCAGCTGCGCTGCACAGGGGTTTTCTGCGCTGTGCCAACACCGGATGCAGTCAAAGGGACTCCTTCAATCCGTATTGGGTGCGTGGTCATTGGGGTACGTTCTTGTTTCCTTGATTTCGGAAAGGGTGAGCCATGAATTCCCGTCCTTCCCAGACCGGCGGTCCGGCCCGCGGCTCGCCTCGACGCGCCTTTACCCTGATTGAGCTGCTGGTAGTGATCGCCATCATCGCTGTCCTCGTCGCCTTGCTCTTGCCCGCGATCCAGAAGGTGCGCGAGGCGGCCAACAAGACGCGCTGCGCCAACAATCTTCGGCAGATCGGCCTGGCCTTCCACAACTTCCACGACAATTACAAATTCCTCCCGCCGTATCGGATCGCAGACCGCTATGCCACCTGGGCCGTGCTGATCCTGCCCTTCATCGAACAGGATAACGTCTACAAGCAATGGGACCTCACGAACACCTACTTCGCTCAGCCGGCCAGCGCGCAGCAAGCGCAGGTTGCCATCTACTACTGCCCGACGCGGCGGAGCCCTATGCTCAGCCGCAACCTCGGCGAACAGCCCCCCGGGTTTACCAACGCCTATGGGGACAGCTCTAATTCGTCGTCCACCGGCCCTCATTTCCCGGGCGCCCTGGCGGACTATGCTACCTCCACCGTGGGCTGCTTCACCAATCCTGCTACGGGAGGAAATACATGCCCCTCGTACAACACCAACGCGAACGGGGCTATCATTGAGGCGGAGGCGGTCCTCTCCGGTGGTCGGGTCGTCTCCTGGCGCAGCAAGACCAATCTGCTGAGCATTACCGACGGCACCAGCAACACTTTCATGGTCGGCGAGAAGCATGTGCGGATGGGCTTCTTTGGGTGGATTCAGACGGATGGCGGCGGCACCTTGTGGGGGGATGGCTCGATCTACAACGGCGACCAGGGGCAATGTCTCGCTCGCCGCGCCGGCCCGGGCAGCCTGCTGGCCCTTAATCCGAACGCCAGTTCCGGGAACCTGTTCGGCAGCTACCACCCCAGCATCTGTCAGTTCGTCTTCTGTGACGGCAGCGTGCGGGCCCTTCCGGTAGGGCTGAGTGGGGACATCCTGCGGCGGCTGGTGATACGGGATGATGGCGAAGTGATCCCGGAAATGAACTTTTGAGGTGGCTGCCATGCGTCGCTTCCTTCCCCGTGTTTCTACCGCTGGGTGGTGGCTTGTGGCCGTGCTCCCTCTGGTGGCAGGTTGCGGCGGGTCGAAGCTTTACCCGGTTGAGGGCAAGGTGGTTTTCCCCGACGGCACTCCGCTGACCGGTGGAACCGTCGAGTTTGGGCCCACGGATAAGGACGCTCTCCTGGGCCCGCGCGGGGAGATCGGAGTTGATGGGACCTTTCGGATGAGTACCTTCAAGGAAGGGGATGGGGCCCCGGCGGGTCACTATCGCGTCTTGATAACCCCGCCGGAGAACATCGAGCCCGACCGGCCTCGGCCCCGGCCTATCCACCCCCGCTTCACCAGTTTCGAGAAGTCCGGCCTGGAATACACCGTCAAGCCGGGCAAGAACGAGTTCTTCACCATCACCGTCGAGCCGCCGTCCAGACAGAAAGGGCCATCCTGATTGCGGCCGCAACGCGGGATCTACATTCAGGAACAGGCCGTGAAAACCAGCCCTTTGAAGGTGTCATTTTCTGCTCTTCTCCTGGGCCAGGAGCCGGGCAGTTGCAACGTGTTTGGCTTTGGTGAAACGCGCTCTTCGCGGGCGAGGCTTCTTGGGACCACGCACTTGCTTCTGATACCGCTCCAA
>DATLYH010000198.1:0-22245 GCA_035575035.1 Gemmataceae bacterium | reverse complement strand
CCGCACACCACCCCGCCGCAACGCGAAGGGAAGGTCACCAGCGGCTTGGTGTGGACGCTGCGGTGGCTGATCCGCCAGAGCTGCTGGCAGTAACGGTTGTAGAACGGCTCCGGGGCATGGACATGCGGCAGGAACCCCTGGAACATCGCCACGTGGGCCGGCAATGTGTAGGTAGCCATTGCCCAGGCCCGCCGCGCCTCGCCGAACTGGTCGAGGACCGGCGTCCGGGCCTTGCGGTAGGCATCGTAGCGGCACGAATCCCAGGTGATCAGCAGGAAATCTTCGTCATCCTCCACAACCTGGAACGTCCTTCGCCGCCGACCGAAGCCAAACCATCCCATCCCAACCCTCCCCGTCATCCCATGTGAGACGTCAACCAGGTCGAGGCAGTCTGTGCCCTCAGCATCCTTATCGACCTCGGGCTGGCCCATCTCAAGGGAATGTCACACTTTTGCTGGGCCTTGGGGTTTATCTGAGCCGATGGATCGTGACAGATGTGTCGGCCTCTGCGGGGGGATGACGAGGTTCTGTTGTCACCATCCGATGCCCCTGGATCCATTCGAGGCCGGGTTCGAATCAGCGAGGCAGGGCAATGGCAGTGGCCTCGGTGAGGGAGCCGGCCCAGGGCAAGAAGCCCAACCGAGAAAGGGAGGCGGATGCACCCTTGGCTGGGGTCGTCGGGAAGGTCATGGCCCTGTTGCAGGGCGATCTGGGCTTGCTCCTGATCCTCATCATCTCGACGGCGGCGCTTCGCACCGGCCAGATCGCCCGTACCGAGGTGACATCGAGCGATAGTCTGGCGTTCATCCAGTATGCCTGGCAGCTGGAGCACGAGCCCTGGCAATCGGTACTGCGTGGCGCCAACCGGCACCCTGGCTACCCGGTCGCCATCCTGGCGGTTGCACGGCCAGTGCGATATTTCGTCGATGGGCCCGACCCGTGGACCATGCAACTCAGCGCCCAACTCGCCAGCGCTGTAGCGAGTGTGCTCCTGATCGTTCCGCTCTTTTACCTGGGGCGGGAGTTGTTCGACCGGTTCGTCGGCTTCTGGGCGGCGATGCTGTTTCAGTGCCTGCCTGCCAGCAGCGAGGTGCTGGCCGACGGCCTGTCCGAAGGGGTCTTTCTCCTCTTCGCCGTCACCGGTTTACTGGCGGCGGCCCGGGGTCTGCGCGGCGGTCGGGCGGCGTGGTTCGTCCTGTGCGGTGTCTGCGGCGGCCTGGCCTACCTGACCCGTCCCGAAGGGGCGCTGGTGGTCGCGGCGACGGCAGTGGTGCTGCTGGGCTGTCAGGCGGTCCCGGCCTGGCGCCGGTCGTGGACCCGGCTGCTGGCCTGCGGGCTTGGCCTGTCGGCGGCGGCGTTGGCCGTGGGCGGGCCTTATGTCGCGGTGACGGGCCGGCTCACCGTCAAGCCGACCGTCAAGGCCCTTACCAGCCCCTTCGCTGAGGACGATGATGCTGTTTCCCCCGGCGAGTCGGCCAGGTTAAGCCGCGGCCGCACGGGTGCAGGGAGAACGGCTCCACTTGTCGCCCCGACATGGGCAGTTTGGTGGCCGGGCGGCGACACGAACCGCTCCTGGTGGGGACTCTGGGCGGTGACGCAGGGGATGGTTGAGGGATACTTTTATGTAGCCTGGCTGCCCGCGTTGCTCGGTCTGTGGTGGTTCCGCGACCGCTTCCGCTTGGTGCCGGGGGCCTGGGTGCTGCTGGTCGTTTGCCTGATCCTGCTATTGCTGCTCTGGCGCGTGGCCGCGGCGCTGGGCTACGTATCCGAACGGCATCTGCTGCTGGTGATCCTCTGTGGGACCTACTGGGTCGTGGCCGGGGTGCGGGAGCTGCCGGTCCGGCTGGCCGTGGTGCTTGGCCGGTGGTCAGTGCCGTCGGGCACCTGGATCAGCCGACTGGCCGAGAGCCGGTTCATAGCACCGGTCTTGCTGGCGCTACTGGTAGCCGCGGGGCTGCCGAAAAACCTCGCGCCGTTGCACGCCGAGCAGGCCGGCTTCCGCGCGGCCGGAGCCTGGCTGGCCGCGCACAGCGGCCCAACCGATACGGTGATCGACCCATACCGCTGGGCCGCCTACTACGCGGGCAAACTGCTTCCGAAGTCGCCGGCCGATTCACCGCCGCGAAGCGGCACGCAGTACGTGGTGCTGCCGGCCCGCGATGCGGAACATCCCCGCCGGCCCCAGGTCGCTCCCGCCCTCCGGCTGGCCGCCCGAGGAAAAGAGGTCTATCGCACCCCACCCAGCGGCCGCCGAGGGAGGGGCGCTGAGGTGGTTGTGTACGCGGTGCCTGGCCCGACCGCACCGTGACTTTCCTCAATCCGGCCGCTGGGCCGCCAGCAGATAGCCGTAGGCCCGCAGCCAGCCGAACCACCATCGGCCGATCAGGCGGCCATCTGGCCGCAGGCTGACCGGCATCACTTCGATGATCCGAAAGCCGGCTTGCCGCAGCAACCGGACCACCTCGCGGCGGGTGAACAGGTGCAGGGTCAGACCAGCGATTCCCTGGTGAACGGGCTGCTGCCAGTCGCCGGTCGCCGGATCTCCCGCCAACCCACGCAGCATATCCCAGGCCAGCCAGCGCCGCCCCTGCGGGTCCCAGAAATTGAACCAGCGATTATGGACGTGCAGGATGAACTTGCCGCCCGGCCGCAGTAGCCGATAGGCGTGTCCGACCACGCGCCGTCGCTCGGCCGCACCATTCACCATGCCCAGGGTGCTGAACAAGCAGGCGGCGTAGTCGAAGCTGCCGTCGGCGAGCGCGTCCAGCTCAACCAGGTTCATCTTCAACCGATGGACAGCCACGCCGGCGGCAACCGCCTTCTCCCCGGCCACCCGCAGCATTTCCTCGGATAGATCGATGCCCACCACCCAGTAGCCCCGCTGCGCAAAGGGGACCAGCAGCCGGCCCGTGCCGCAGCCGAGGTCGATCAACCGCCCGGGCCGGTCGAAGTGGCGGCGGGCAAAGGCCTGATCCACGGCAACCAGCGACGAGTGCGCCAAGCCGGCGTCGTAGCCACGCGCGACGGTCGGATCGTGCAGGTAATCCCACAGGCCGCGGTTGACACCCGGGGGGAGCCGCCAGTCAGGAACAGGAAGCACGTTCGGTATGGGAATTTGAGGTGACAAATTTTTTTCAGATTCTTCTGTTGACAAAGTCAAATTTACCTGCATATATTATCGAAACTTGCCAGGTAGTGGTAGATATATGCTGACATAAGTTGGCAGGATCTTCCAGTGCTCATCGAAGAACGCCGCAAACAATTGCTCGACCTGGTGAGCCGTCGCGGGTTCATCTCGCTGGCGGACTTGGCTCGCGAACTTCGGGTTTCCGAAGCGACCGCCCGCCGGGACTTGAACTACTGGCGGGATTACGGGGTGCTGAAGCGCATCCACGGCGGGGCGATGTACACGGGAGAGAACGCCACGCTCCCCAGCCTTGAGGAACGCGCTCACAGCCAAACGAGCGAAAAAATCCGGGTTGCCCGGGTCGCGGCGAGCCGCATCCGCAATGGCGATACAGTCCTCTTGGATGGAGGCACCACGACGCTGGAGGTGGCGCGGTTCCTGGCCGGCCGGCCGGTGCAGGTGGTCACCAACAGCCTCCCCATCGCCACCCTCCTCAGCAGCACGCGCGAAACCCAGCTGGTCTTCCTCGGGGGCTCTCTTTATCCCAGTGCGGGGGTGGTCCTTGGACCGCTGACGATTCGCGCCCTCGAAAACATTCATGTTCACCAAACCATCTTGAGCGTGGCCGGCATCACGGCCAAGGGGCTGTTCAACAGCAACATGCTGCTGGTCGAGACTGAACGCCGCATGATGCGCTGCGCCGAAGAGGTCGTGGTCGTCGCGGACCACACCAAGATTGGCCGGCACGGTCTCGCCTTCCTTTGCAAACTGTCCACGATTGACACCCTGATCGTTGACGATGGCCTTACGCCGGAGCAGCGTCAACTCGTGGAAAACGCCGGCCCCCGACTCATCATCGCCAGCGAACCGGGGAACAACACCGCCGGCGAACCGAGGGATAGCGGCGCCGATGGGGTTCACACATGAGCACGCTCACCATTGATCGATCGGTTGTGGAGCGCTTGGTGCGCGACGCTCTCAGCCGCCACCTAGGCGGCAACGGGCGGGCAGCGGCGGACGGCCGGGCAGCGCCTCCCCGGCTGGTGGTGAACATCTCGGCACGCCACTGCCACCTGACACAGCAAGACCTGGAGCGGCTTTTCGGCAAGGGCCATCAGCTGCACGTTTACAAGCCGCTCTACCAGGACGGCTTCTTCGCGGCAGAGGAGACGGTGACGATCATCGGCCCGCGGCACCGGATGATTCCGAACCTGCGCATTCTCGGCCCGTGTCGTGACTACAGCCAGGTAGAGCTGGCCTTCACCGACGCCATCTCCCTGGGCCTGGACGTGCCGGTCCGCCGAAGCGGCGATCACCGCGACAGCCCCGGCTGCTACCTGCTCGGCCCGGCCGGGATGATCGAGCTGCCGCGCGGCGTCATCCGCCACGAGCGGCATGTCCACATGGGACCGGCGGACGCGGCCTACTACGGCGTCAAGGACGGCGACCGGATGCACCTGCGGGTTAAGAGCAGCTGCTCGGCGGTGCTGGAAGACCTCCTGGTGCGCGTGGCGCCGGGCGCCAAATTAGAAGTCCATCTCGACACCGACGAGGGCAACGCGGTTGATCTGCCGCATGCCACGAAGGTGGAGTTATTCAAGTAACTTACCCGCCCTGAGCGCCCGCGAGGGGCGGAGCGCCCTCGCGGGCGCTCAGGGCGGGTTGGTTGGGCAACTCATTCTTTTACGGGAGTGAACCGACAATGGCAGGTACTCACATGGAGGCCCTGGGCATGATCGAGACCAAGGGCCTAGTAGCGTTGATCGAGGCGAGCGATGCCATGCTGAAGGCGGCCAACGTGACGCTGATCGGCTGGCAGAAGATCGGCAGCGGTCTGGTGACCAGTTTCGTCGTCGGCGACGTGGCGGCGGTCAAGGCCGCCGTCGATGCCGGCGCCGCTGCTGCCAGCCGCGTCGGCGAGGTCATCGGCGTGCAGGTCATCCCGCGGCCGCACGAGGACCTCGGCGCCGTGTTGCCGGTGGCCGGGAAGAAGCAGGCCGCTCAGCCGGCTGGTGTCAGTTGAACCATTCGTTTATTAGCCGCGAGCCCCTCTCACCCCACTCCTCTCCTCCTGCCGCGGGGGAGAGGGGTAGAGATGTGGGGACGAGCACGCTTTCTCAGGAGAATCCGATTATGGCGAACAACATGCGAAACGGCAGCAACAACGAGGCCCTCGGCCTGATCGAGACCAAGGGCCTGATTGCGACCATCGCGGCGACCGACGCGATGTGCAAGGCGGCCAATGTCACTCTGGCCGGCCAGGTGCAGATCGGCGGCGCTTACGTGACCACGTTTGTCCGCGGCGATGTCGGCTCGGTCCGGGCCGCTGTCGATGCCGGCGCCGCTGCCGCCAGCGCCAATGGCGAGTTGGTCAGCGCCCATGTCATCCCCCGACCGGAAGAGTCGGTATTGGAGACGTTCCTCGGCCGGTAAGCAGGGAGCCAGGCCCATCGGTTGCAACCGGTGGGCTTGGGGAGCTCCATGAAGATCCTCGTTGCTAACCTGGGCAGCACCAGCTTCAAGTACCGTCTGTTCGACATGACAGACGAGCGCGTCCTGGCGCGGGGCGGTGTCGAGCGCATCGGTTCCGACCGCGCCCGCTGCTACGTCGAGGCCGGCCCGGTGCGCGACGAGGCAACTCTAGCGGCCCCCGACCATGCGGCGGCGGTGCGGCTATGTCTCAAGCAGCTGTCCGATCCGCGAGTAGGCTGTCTGAAGGATCCGTCCGAACTGGCGGCCATCGGCTTCAAGGCGGTCCACGCCCAGGGGCTGACCGGCGTTCACCGTGTCGACGACCGGGTACTGGCGGCGATGGAGGCGTACAACGATGTTGCTCCGGCGCACAACCCGCCCTATGTGCGGGCCATGCGCCTGCTGGCCAGCGAACTGCCGCAGATCCCACTGGTGGCCGCGTTCGAGACCGGCTTTCATGAGTCGGTGGCGCCGGCGCAGCGGCTGTATGCGGTGCCGCTGGAGTGGGCCGAGCAGCACGGCATCAAGCGCTGGGGCTTCCACGGGGCCAGCCACCGCTACATCGCCGAGCGCACTAGCCAGCTGCTGGGCAACCCGGCGGCCAAGGTCATCTCCTGCCACCTCGGCGGCAGCAGCTCGCTGTGCGCCATCCGGGGCGGCAAGTCGATGGCCAACAGTCTCGGCATGAGTCCACAGACCGGACTGCCGCACAACAACCGTGTCGGCGACTTCGACCCCTTCGCCCTGCCGGTGTTGATGCGAGCCACCGGCAAGACGCTGGAACAGCTGCTGGACGACCTGGCCAACCGTTCGGGCCTGGAGGGACTGAGCGGAGCAGGCCGGGACCTGCGCGACATTGAGGCGGCGGCCGCGGCCGGCAACCTGCGGGCTCGGCTGGCGCTGGACGTGTTCGTCGCCTCGGTCCGGCATTACCTGGGGGCTTACCTGCTGCTGTTGAACGGGGCCGACGCCATCGTCTTCACCGGCGGCATCGGCGAAAACTCGGCAGCGATGCGGGCGGCCGTCTGCGCCGACCTCGACTGGTTCGGCATCATCCTCGACCCGGTCCGCAACGCCGCGGCAAAGGGAGAGGTGCCGATCCACGCGCCCACCAGCCGGGTGCAGCTCTGGATCATGCCGACCAACGAGGAGCTGATTGTAGCCCGGCAGGCAAAGGCCCTGCTGGAATCGGGCAAGTGAAGAAGGACCGAGTGAGGGGGTCATGTTCCTGGCCAAAGTCACCGGCAGCGTGATTGCGACGCAGAAGGTCGCTTCGATGACCGGCCGCAAGCTGCTGACAGTCGAGCCGCTGCGGGTCGATCCGGCCCAGCGCGATCGGCTGGTCGGCACCGGTCGGACCTTTGTTTGTGTTGATACAGTCGGAGCAGGGCAGGGAGAGATGGTGTTGATCGTCCAGGGCTCCAGCGCCCGCCTGACGCCCGAGACGGAGAAGCTGCCGGTGGACGCCACCATCATCGGTATCGTGGACAGCGTCAACGTCGAGAACCGAACCATTTTTTCCGCGCGATCCGGTTAGCCGCACCGCGAAGCAGACGTGGGCGCGCTCGCCTCCTCTCCCCCTTGGAGGGGAAGAGAGGGAAGAAGAGAGAACTCCCTTCTCACCCTTGGAGGGGGAGAGGGGGTAAGGGGTGAGGGGGCGAGCGGCTAACCGAGGCGCGGCTTATTCGGGAACCACGCCATGCAAGTCACCGAGGAACTGATTCGCAGCGTCGTCCAGGAAGTGCTGGCCCACATGAATAAGCGGCGCACTCCGGCCGGCAACGGCCGGGCCCGGCGCTGGGGCGTCTTCGACGACGTGGACGAGGCCGTCGCCGCTGCTGCTGAGGCGCAACGGGAATTTGAGGCGCGCGGCCTGGACGACCGCCGCAAGGCCATCGCCTGCATCCGCCGGATCTGCATCGAACAAGCCGAGACGCTCGGCCGTGAAGAGTTCGAGGAGACGCGTATCGGCCGGCTGGAGCACAAGATTGACAAGCTCCGCGTTGTCGGCGAGAAGACGCCCGGCGTCGAGTTCCTTCGCACCGAGGCCTTCAGCGGCGAGAACGGCATCACCCTGACCGAGTACGCCCCCTTCGGCGTCATCGGCGTGATCACGCCGGTGACCCACTCACTGCCGACACTGGTCGGCAACGCCATCAACATGCTGGCTGGCGGCAACGCCCTGGTCTGCAATCCCCATCCCGCCGGCGCCCGCATCGCCTGCAAGGGGACCCAGCTATTCAATCAGGCGATCTACGAGGCCATCGGCATCGACAATCTGATCACCATCATCAGCAACCCAACGCTGGAGTCGGCCGAGGCAATCTTCCAGCACCGCGATGTCAAGCTGCTGTGTGTGACGGGCGGCCCCGCGGTGGGACGGGCAGCCCTGCGCAGTCCGAAGCGGGCCATCGTCGCTGGGCCGGGCAATCCACCGGTGGTCGTGGATGAGACGGCCGACCTCGACAATGCCGCCCGCTGCATCATCAAGGGGGCCAGCTACGACAACAACCTGCTCTGCATCGGCGAGAAGGAAGTCTTCGCTGTGGCGGCCATCTTCGACGAGTTGATGGAGGCCATGACCCGCTACAAAGCCGTCCGCCTTGACCGCCGCCAGATCGACGCTCTGACCGCGGCCGCCTTCGTACCGGCCCCGGAGCCGGACGCCCCGCCCGCGCGCAAGGGGGGCGTGGAAGGCCCCAGCAGCAAGCTGGTGGTCAACAAGGATCTGATCGGCCAGGACGCGGCGGTGCTGGCCGAGCGGGCCGGCGTCAAGGTCCCGGCCGACACGGAGCTCCTCTTCGGCGAGACCGACGAGCACAATCCCTTCGTCGCTCATGAGCAGATGATGCCGTTCGTCCCCTTCGTCCGCTGTCCGGACGTGGACACGGCCATCGCCCTGGCCAAGAAGTACGAGCACGGCTTCAAGCACACGGCAATCATCCACTCACGCAACGTGGAGACGATCACGCGGATGGGCCGCGAGCTGGATGTGTCGCTGTTTGTGCAAAACGGGCCGAGTATGGCCAGCTTGGGGGCCGGCGGCGAGGGGTACTTGAGCTTCAGCATCGCCACGCCGACCGGCGAGGGGGTGACCACGCCGTTGACCTTCTGCCGGCAGCGGCGCTCGACCACGGTGGGGAGCATGCGAGTAGTGTGATTCGACATTAGCCGCTTGCGGCTTAGCGAGGGCGGGCGCTAAGCCGCAAGCGGCAGGATGATAAGGGAGTTATGCAAATTGCGCGCGTAGTGGGACAGGCAGTGGCCACAGTGAAACACCCCAGCCTGCACGGCTGGCGGCTGCTTGTCGTGCAGCCGCTGACCATCGACGGCAAGGCGGATGGCGAGCCGCTCCTGGCGATTGACAGCCTTGGCGCAGCCAGCGCCGACCGGGTGATCGTATCCAACGACGGTGCCGGCGCGCGAGAACTGGTCGGGTCAAAGACCTCTCCGGTGCGCTGGATGGTTCTGGGAATCTGTGACATATGAGTGTCAGTGATCAGCGGGCGAATACCGGGAGCGATGGCCCCGTGCTGCGCTGGTCGGGGCGCGTGCTGACTGCCGACGACCTGCGCGGCCGCCTGAACGGGCAGCGCGAGTTGGTGCTGGCACCGCGAACCATCGTCACTCCTCTGGCGGCCGAGCAACTTCGGGCCAACGGCGTCCGCATCACGCGCCAGCCCATTGCGGAGCCGGCTGTCCCGTCAGCGGTCTGGGGTTACGCCCAGGAGCGGCCGCACCCCCTGGTCGCCAGCGCCGTGCAGTCGCTGGAGCGCGACGGGCTCCGGCTCAAGGAGCTGCGGGTGGAGAACGAGACGGATGGCTGTCGATGGGCAAAGGCGGTGGCGGAGTGCGTGGCCCGGGGCGTGTGTGCCGGCGGCGTGGTGTTCTGCCAGGACCCTGGACTGGTCTGTTGCGTCGCCAACAAGCTGGCGGGGCTGCGGGCTGTGGCCGTGATCACGGCGGCCCAGGCAGCGCGGGCGATGCGGACACTTGGGGCCAACCTGGTCGCCGTGGAGATGCCGGGGCGGACATTCTTCGAGTTGCGGCAGATCCTTCGCACCCTCGGCACGACGGCAACGGCCTGTCCGCCGGGCGTGGCGTGCATTCTGCGGGAGCTAGACGGCCATGCGCATCGCTGAAGTGATCGGCACCGTGACCCTCTCCCGGATGCACCCGAGCGTGGCCGGCTTCCGCTGGGTCATCGGTGTGCCGTTCAGTTTGCAGGCGCTGGAGCAGGGCCTGCCGCCCGACGGTGAGGACGTGGTGATCTTCGACAATCTCGGTGCCGGCCTCGGTAGCCGCATTGGCTTCAGCGAGGGGGGCGAGGCAGCGGTGCCGTTCTTGCCGGACAAGAAGCCGGTGGATGCGTATTGTGCGTGCATCCTGGATCGGCTTGTGATCCAAGATCAATAGGAGGAAGACATCGCGAACGAAGCTGAGGCGGTTTCCTGCGGAATGCCCTTACAGATTGGACAACCTGCTCGCGGAGGAGTGAGCCTCCCATGAACGAATACAAACTGAGAGAACAAATCTGTGAGATTGGCCGGCGCGTATACAATCGTGGCTTCGCGGCGGCTAACGACGGTAATATCTCCGTCCGTCTCAATGATAAGGAAATCCTCTGCACGCCAACGATGATATCCAAGGGCTTCATGAAGCCCGAGGACATGTGTGTGGTGGATTACGAGGGAAAACAGCTTCGCGGCCTCCGCAAGCGCTCCAGCGAGATTCTGCTCCACCTGGCCGTCTACAAGCATCGGCCCGACGTCAATGCCGTCGTCCACTGCCATCCGCCGCACGCCACCGCCTTTGCCGTTGCCGGCATCCCGATCCCTCAGTGCGTCCTTCCCGAAGTCGAGGTTTTCCTTGGCGAGGTGCCGACTGCCGTCTATGAGACGCCCGGCACGCAGAAGTTCGCCGACACCATCGTGCCCCACCTCAAGGCGAGCAACACCATTATCCTGGCCAATCACGGCACGGTCACCTTCGGCCCCGACCTGGAGAAGGCCTACTGGAACAGTGAGATTATTGATGCTTACTGCCGGATTTTGATCCTGGCCAAGCAGCTGGGCAATGTCAATTACTTCACTCCGCAACAGACCAAGGAACTGCTCGACCTGAAGAAGCGCCTCGGCTATGACGACATCCGCTTCTACCAGGGGGAGAACTGCGATCTGTGCAGCAATACGGAATTCGGCCGCGGCTATGCGGAGCCGACGCGGGAGGTCTGCCACTGCGATGGCCCGGCGAGGAAGAATGGACCCGTCACTGCCATGCCCGATATGGAGTCGCTGGTGCGCACCATCACAGACCAAGTCCTAGCGACACTGGCCGGGACAGATGGGTAACATGGTCCTGAGGTGCTCGCGGGTCGCAATCCCAATCCCTCTGAAATGAAGAAAGTTACCATGACACTCGCACAACTTGAAGCGCGCGTAACGGAGCTCGAAGCCGAGGTGGCACGCTTGAAAGCTCGCGCGGAAGCAGAGGACAAGCGGTCCTGGTTGGAGAAATGGTTCGGGGCGTTTCGTGGCGACCCCTATTATGAAGAGGCTATGCGCCTCGGTCGTAAGTACAGAGAGTCGCTGCGTCCGCGTCCCCAGAAAAAGGCCCGAAAGAAAAGCAAATGAGCCATGCTCGTGCTCGATACGGATCATGTTAGTGTGCTCCTTTGGGAGGGCACAGCACGAGCCGAGAAGCTGCGGGAGCGACTCGTCGCTTCGGGGCACGAGCTGGCTGTCACGATGATCTCCTACGAAGAATAGACACGTGGCTGGCTTGGTGCCCTGAGCAGCTCGCTGAGTGCCGCCAAGCAGGTCGAGTTGTACCGCCGGCTTGGACGGCATCTCCGGTTTTATTGTGATACGAAGGTACTAGGATTTGATGAAGCAGCCGCAGCACGATTCCAGGCGTTGAGGAAGGCCCACCGCCGGCTAGGCAGTATGGACCTCAAGATTGCAGCCTTAGTGTTGGTCCAGAACGCAACCTTGCTCTCCCGGAATTTGCGCGACTTTAAGCAAATTGAGGGCTTGAAAGTCGAAGATTGGGTCGGCTGATCCCGGAGTTTTCCATGAAAGTCAGCATCATCGGCGGCGGCGGACTGGTCGGCAGCAGTGCAGCTTATGCGTTGCAGTGCGGCGGCGTCGCCGGCCACATCTGTCTTATTGACGCCAACAAAGACATGGCTTTGGGCCATGCCACCGAGTTACTGCACGGTGCCAGCTTGGCCGCCGACCAGCGCGTCAGTGCCGGCGATATGGCGGAGGTCGCCACCAGCGACGTGGTAGTCATTACCGCCGGCCTGCGCCGCAA
This sequence comes from Gemmataceae bacterium, assembly GCA_035575035.1. Taxonomy (GTDB): domain Bacteria; phylum Planctomycetota; class Planctomycetia; order Gemmatales; family Gemmataceae; genus DATLYH01. The sequence continues at coordinate 10,331 of DATLYH010000198.1, read as the reverse complement.
GCCGGACGAAAGCCGGCTCGACTTGATCAACCGCAATGTCGATCTCTTCCTGAGCATTCTCGATCAGACCAGAGCGGTGGGACTGAAGGAGAATTCCTATCTCGTGGTGGTCAGCAACCCGGTCGATGTGTTGACCTATCTCGCGGTGCAGCGTTCGGGGCTGCCGTGGCAGCGGGTCATCGGCCTGGGCACCCTGCTCGACACGGTGCGCTTCCGCGGCTACCTGGCCCGCCGGCTGCAAGTGCCACCGACCCAGGTGCAGGCCCTGATCCTCGGCGAGCACGGCGACAGCATGGTGCCGATCTGGTCCAGCGCCACTGCCGCCGGTCTGCCACTGGAGCAATGGCCTGGCTTCGGCCCGAACCTGCAACGGGAAGTGTTCGAGGAGACCAGAACTGCCGGCGCCACCATGATCAAATTGAAAGGCGGCTCGGGCTTCGCGGTCGGTCTATCGATCCGCGAGGTGGTCCACGCCCTGATCCTCGACAGCCGGAAGGTGCTGCCGGTGAGCACGCTGCAACAGGGGCTCTACGGCATCCGCGATGTGTGTCTGTCGGTGCCGACGGTGATCGGCTGCGGTGGCGTCCGCCAGCAGATCGAGCTGCCGCTGACGGCGAAGGAACGGCTCGGCCTTCAGCAATCGGCCCGCGTCCTCCGCGAGATCATCGACCAGGTGGAAGCACGCATCGGGACGACAGACCGCGGCGCCTCGGCTCCTTCTGGTACCAAACCGGCTGCCGCATGGGGTGGACGCATCATCCCCAGAGCCGCTTGGCAGAAGGTCCGATGACGGATACCCCGTTGGCCGGAAGGGAGAGGTTTATGCGAACCACAAGGCTGTTATCGAGGAAGGGTTTCTTCGAGAACCTCGCGCGCCTGGCCACGCACTGGACGGGGACTTCCTGGGCCTTCGCCCTCGCCGTCCTCACGGTCGTTGTCTGGCTGGCCACCGGGCCGCTGTTCAACTTCTCGGACACGTGGCAGCTCGTCATCAACACCGGGACGACCATCGTCACCTTCCTGATGGTCTTCCTCATCCAGCGGTCGCAGAACATCGATGCTTACGCCATCCAGCTCAAGCTCAATGAGCTAGTGGCCGCCGTCAAGGGGGCGAGCAACCGGTTGATCAACATCGAGGACCTCAGCGAGGAAGAATTGGAAGCACTGCACCGACACTTCCAGCACCTGGTCGAACTGTCGAGGCGCGAGCACCAACTCACTAACTCTCACTCGGTGGAGGAGGCGCGACAGCGACACCAGGCGAAGCATGGTAAGCAAGACGGAGCAGGTGGGCAATGATGGAAAAATCCCTCGACCTCAAACTGGCTCGCATCCACGCCGACCCGCACGGCGCCAAGGACTTCATCCTCGCCGATGCCAAGGATGCTGACATGGCCCTGGCCATCGGCGCCCCCGGCCGGTCGCCCGAGGCCTATCCGGGCGAGGTGCGCTACCGCAGCCTGGCCGAGTTTCGCGACCTCATTGAACAGATCGTCGCACAGGGGCTGGTGGACATCATGCTCATGTCCGCCAGCACTAATGAGGTTCTCACTATCCACAAGCGTCTCTTCGACCACAGCCCCATCACCCCGGCCGCTCGGGTCAACGACACGACCGACATCCACATCATCCGCGGCGGCAAATACCCGACATCGCCGTCGCTGCCGTTCCGCACTGCTACCCTCGACCACATCCAGTGCGGCCACATCGACTGCAAACCGGAGGAACGGCACCTGGGGGCCAACCTCGGGCTCTACAGCATTACTTTCAATAACGACCCGGTGCTCGATCGCGAGGCGCTGGAACAGTACAAGGAGTTCCGGCTGGAAGCGGAGCGGAAGGGCTTCCGCCATTTCCTCGAAGTGTTCGACCCCAACCGCCCGGAGGCAGTCGAGGCCAGCAAGGTGCCCGAGTTCATCAATGACGTTATCGTTCGCACCTTGGCAGGCGTCACGTCGGCCGGCCGGCCGCTCTTTTTGAAGATGGTTTACCACGGCCCCAAAGCCATGGAGGAGTTGGTCCACTACGACCCGCACCTGATCGTCGGCATCCTCGGCGGCTCGGCGGGCACGACCTACGATGCCTTCAAACTGCTGAGCGAGGCGAAGAAGTACGGCGCCCGCGTGGCCTTGTTCGGCCGGAAGATCAACAACGCCGAGAACCAGCTCGCCTTCATCCGCTTTCTGCGCTGGATCGCCGACGGTGAGATCACGGCTGAGGAAGCGGTGCGGGCCTACCACGGCGTCTTACAGCAGCTCGGCATCCGCCCGCACCGGCCGCTGGAAGAGGACCTGAAGCTCCAGACCAACGTGATGAGCTACGGCGGCAACGGCACGATCATCAGCCTGCCGCCACGCTCAGGCTCTGCCGTGACCAGCCCCCGGAGCGTCCCCGCAGCGAACGGGACCTATTCGCAGGGCGAGCCGGACTTCCGGCAGATGACGGCGGCCCAGAAGATGGCCTATCACAAGGCCCGCTGGGACCGGATTCTGGGTTGAGGAAAAAGGTAGCGTCGAACCCGTATTCCGACTAAAATAAAGGGGTTGCCTCCCATTCCTGATACCCTCCCCACTCCTTTCCTCTTCCCTTGAGTGTGGCGGTATCAAGGGTGTGGGGGCAAGATTCGCTCTACTCCCCTGGCACGGAGCCTTTAACCCCGGGTGAATCTGCGCGCCCGTACCTCACCGGGGTGCTCCTCGCCCCGGTGGAGGAAAGGGCGGAAGCCGTGCTGTGTGTCCAACCTAACCTGAGCGAACAACTTCCATGGCCGCCAAAGTTAAGTCGCGACCTGTCTCGCACAAGACCAAGTCTCAGCAGGCCAAGTCCAAGCCGGCCGCCACCAAGACCAAGGCCAAAGCGGCGGCTGCCATCATCGAACCGGAACCGCTCCCCGAGACCTGGCACGTCCCGCCGATGACCAAGGAGGAGTGCCTGGAGCGGATCCAGCTGCTGGGGGTGCGGGTCGGGAATTACATCCGCTTCATGAACGGCATCGACAACGTGAAGGGGACCTCCGAAGAGGCCCGGCAGCGAGCGCTGACTGCTTTCTACGATCGGCTGCTCCTTCTGGAGAGAGAGCTAGGCCGCATCCAGGAAGACCTGCAACTCGGTTAAGACCCGGAGATGAGCTGCCAGGGGCCGGACTGAGGAATGTCCGGCCCTCTGTTTTTAGCCCGCGGTTCCGCCTGCGCCGCGTAGCAAGCCGAGTTCGGCAGCGATCGGCTTCAGGGCGTCGATGACGAACTGAATGTGCTCCGTCAGATCAACGCCAAAGTCGGCGGCACCGCGCTCCAGGTCCTCGCGCTTGACATTGCGGGCGAATCCCTTCGCCTTCATCTTCTTCTTGACGCTGGCAGCGGTCAGGTCGGTGATGCCGTTGGGCCGTACCAGGGCCGCCGCCGTGATCAAGCCGGTCAACTCATCGCAAGCGTACAGCGCCTTGTCCATCAGATGGACGCGCGGGCAATCGGGGAGATAGTCGGCGTGTGACTTGATGGCGTAGATCACATCCTCGGGGTAGCCGCGCTGCTTGAGGATCTCAGCCCCTTTCAGGGGATGGTCGGGCGGGTTCGGCCAGCGCTCGTAGTCAAAGTCGTGCAGCAGGCCGACGATGCCCCATTTCTCCTCATCTTGGCCTAGCTTGCGCGCGTAGGCCCGCATGGCCGCCTCGACAGCAAGCAGGTGCCGGATCAAGCCGGGGTCGGTGACATACTCCCGGAGCAGGGCAAAGGCTGATTCACGCTGCATGGGTCTGTTCGCCGGTTCCGATTGTTCGGGCCGCCTTTCTGCTCGTCGTCCTCTGGATCTCTGGGGTTCGCTCTTTTCTACGGCAACATCAAGTCCTTGAACTCGAACGGCACCGGGATCTCGACGATGGCCCCCGGCGTGCGGTAGACCACTTTCCAGTCGCTCGGCTTACCCCGCGGCAGTTTCTTCTCCTCGATGAAGTAATAGGTGATCGACGCCCGGTTCCGCGCGATCGCGTCGGTTGCATAGCCGCCGTTGTTGGGGAAGCGGTCCCCCGTCTTCTCCTTGAGCAGGTAGATCTCATTGTTCACCAGCCACGACTGGAAGCTCTCGAAGTCGGGGCCGTCGGGCGGATACACCAACGTCACGTCGAGCCGCCAGACCCGGTCCAGGACCGGTTGGGCCAGCCGAACGGTGATCCCCTCCTGCGTCTGCTCACGCGCCTGGACATTGGTCAGCAGTTGATCGAGCGGGCCGAAGACGAATTCCAGCATCTTGCTCGGTCCGACCGCGGCCAGGCTTCCCTTGACCAGGGCGAACTTCTTCGCCGAGCGGTCCGGCGCCGGCAGCCGCATTTCGATCGTCATGGCGATCGGGTTCTCCACCGGGGCCTTGCCGCCCCCTTCATCGGGGACCGGCAGAATGCGGTCCTTGTCATCTTTGACCACCAGCGACTGCGGCCGGGTGTCGAGCAGGAAGGGACGGAAGCGCGGCTCCCAGGCGACCTCCATCAGGGCAATGTAGAAATGGGCATCGGTCTCCAGGTCGCGCACCGCCGCAATCCGCTTGATCGCCACCCGGAAGATGCCGTGGTAGCTGGTCGGCATCTGGTGATGCGGTCCGTCCACCAGCGCCACCTTGCCGCCGCGGTAGGGGTAGACCCGGGCGTCGGCCTCTCGGGCAACCGCGTCGAGGGCCTGCCAGAACGTCACCCCTTTGAGGTCAAGTTTCAACCGGACATCCCCGGCGTTCTGCCGTTGATCTTCCACCTCAATCTCCGTCTGCCGGGCGATTTCCTGCAGCGCCTGGCTGACCGGGATAGCGTCCCCCTGAAGGGTGACGAGCCGGGGGACGAGGGACTGCCGCGCCTGGGCTTGCTGGAGCGCTTCTATGACCACTTCCAGGTTTTTGCCCTGGGCTGCCTTGATCGGGGTTCCCGCTTTGGGCAAGAGAGGGAGAATGTCCGGGCCGAGCTGGATCAGCTCCTTGACGGCGACCTCTTGTTTTTTCTTGTCGGGGTCGCCGAGCTGTTCGACGAGCTGCTTGACCTTGGCCTTGAGGGCAGTTTCCTTCTCGTCGGCACCGGTTGCCGGGGCGGCGAGCACCCCCAGCGCGAACGAGAGGGCCACGACGGCAAGGATGCGGCGCGACATGGAAAGAGCCTCCATCGACGTGCGGTTGTCTACCCGGTCGATCTTACGGTACCGGCGCCCGATGCACAAGGACAAGCAGTACTGGCCAGCTGCGACAGTTACCTGTCATGCACACTCGGCCGACCGGTTGGTTCACCTTCTGGGGATGGGAAGAAGCTTTGACTTTTCCTCCTTCCGGGCGCTGCAACTCTCTTGGGCCATCGGGTTGTCTTTGGTAAGGTGGCTTCATGAAACTCTTGCTGACCAACGATGACGGCATCGCCGCCCCCGGCCTGGAAGCGCTGTTCGCGGCTGCGGCTCAACTTGGCGATCCGGTGGTGGTCGCGCCGGTGGACACACACTCCGGCTGTAGCCATCGCGTGACCACGGATGGGCCTATCCGTATCGAACAGCGTCGGTCGGCCTGGTACGCGGTTGGGGGTACGCCCGCCGATTGCACGCGCGTCGGCTTGCAGCACCTCGTCCCCGATGCGGCCTGGGTTCTCTCCGGTATCAACGCGGGCGGCAACCTGGGCGCGGACGTGCATTACAGCGGGACCGTGGCTGCGGCCCGCGAGGCGGTTCTCCACGGCTGGCCTGCGGTGGCCTTATCACAGTACCGCAAGAGGGGGCTAGCTGTCGATTGGCAGCGAGCCACTGCCTGGACGGTGCCGCTGCTGCGCGAGCTGCTGGCCCGGCCGTGGACGCCCGGGACCTTCTGGAACATCAATCTGCCGCACCTGGGACCGGATGAGCCCGACCCCGAGGTGGTTTTCTGCCGGCTTGATCCGACGCCGCTGCCGCTGAGCTACCGGCACGAAGCGGGCGGGCTGCTCCATTACAACGGCGACTACCACAGCCGTCGCCGGGAGCCGGGCTGCGATGTGGATGTCTGTTTCAGCGGCAAGATTGCGGTGACGGAGATCGCGCTGTTCTGACCGGTCCGCGCTCGCCGGAGGGACGCACGGCCCAGCACCGGCACACGGTTGTTGATGACCTCTTACAGAGCCCGGCGCGTGGGTTATCAGAGCCCGGCGCGGCCGCGCCGGGGCGCATTGCGACCAGCCCGGCGCGGCCGTGCCGGGGGCGCATTGCGACCAGCCCGGCGCGGCCGCGATGGGGATCAAACAACGACCATCGAGGCGGGCGGTGGGATGGGCCGGCGTACGCAGGGCAGGTCAACCCGGTGAACGAGGCGGTCGTCCGAATTCCGCTTGATCGTCTCCCAGCTGCATGCGACGATCGCAACATCATGCCTGATTCGGGAAGGGAAAACATCATGCGTGCCCGCCGCCGGGGCTTCACCCTGATTGAACTGCTGGTGGTGATTGCCATCATCGCGGTGCTGATCGCCCTGTTGTTGCCCGCGGTCCAAAAGATGCGCGAGGCGGCTGCCCGCACCCAGTGCAGCAACCACCTGAAACAGTTCACGCTGGCCTGCCACCACTATCACGATGCCCACCTCCGCTTGCCCCTCGGCAGCCAGGGGAGGAACACCAACGACCCCCACTGGGCTTACACCGGCTCCAAGCCGCGCGTCCCGCTAATAGCCCGGCTGATGGCCTACCTCGAACAGACGGCGTTTGCCGGCCAGTACGACCTCACCAAGAACTACAGTGCTAGTTCCAACGCGGCCCTGATCCGGACCCGCTTCCCGCTGTTCAACTGCCCTTCCGACCGGCCCGAGCCCCACGGGCACCCGAGCATGGGGGACTTGAAGGCGAACTACGGCGTGAACTGGGGGAGCTGGAACTTCCGGCAGCAGGGGGGGCCAACCAACGGCCTTCCGCCGCTGAACCTCGGCGACCGGGCCGGCCGGGCCCCGTTCTACATCGATTTCGGCGCCCGGCTTACCGACATCACCGATGGGACGAGCAACACCCTCTGCTGGTCGGAAATACTCCAGACTCCCTGGAACCAGGCGCCGGGCCAGGCGTTTCCGGACCGCCGCGGCCGCATCTGGAACGACGACACCTTCTGTTACCAGATCTCCACCCGGCTGCCGCCCAACTCTCCCAAGGGGGACTACGGCTACTGCGACCCGAGCGACCTGCGCTATCCTTGTGATCCGCTGAGCCGAGGGCTGACGCCACTGGGCGCTCCGGACGCCTACATGGGCGCTCGCAGCCGGCACCCCGGCGGCGTCAACGTGTCGCTGTGCGACGGCAGCGTCCGCTTCGTCCACGACAGCATCGACCTGAGCACCTGGGTGGCCCTGAGCAGCATGGCGGCTGGCGACCAGGTGGGGGACTACTGATGCGGCGATTACGACCCTGATGATCTCAGGCCGTACAACGCCGACCTGAAGAGCCAATGAAGCGGGTTTCCCTGCCGGTCGGGTCCGGCGTTATCCTGCGTCCTGGACGGTGACGCGGAAGCTGGTTTCCACGAACGCCCCTTCGCGGTCGGTGGCCCGGAGGGTGATGATCGCCGTCCCGCTCTGATTTTCCTGGTAGTCGAGTGTCAGCGTGTTGCCGCTGACGGTCGCCTGGACCAGGGTCGGGTTGGTGTTGCTCACGGTGAAGGTGAGCACGTCGCGCAGGTGGCGGACGGTCGCGCTCTCGACCAGGGCCAGGTTCTCCCGCTCCAGGTCGGCCGGGAAGGCCGCGGTGCGCGGGAAATCGATCAGCGGGATCTCGGTGAACACCCCGCCGCGGTTCTGGGTCGGGATGGAGGCCAGGCGGTCAACCACTTGCATGCCGTCGCCAATCACCTGCCCAAAGACGGTGAAGCCGCCGTTCTGGTTGTCCAGGTTGGCCGAGTTGTCCCCCAGGTTGAAGAAGAACTGGCTGGTGGCGCTGTTCGGGTCGCCCCCCAGCTTGGCCATGGCGACCGTGCCGCGGACGTTGGAGATGCCCGGCTCGTTCTGCACCGGTGGGTCGGTCGGGATCGCCGGCAGGGTATGGGTATCCTCGTCGAACCGGAAGCCGCCCCCTTGCAGGACAAAGTTCGGCACCAGGCGATGGAAGATCGTGTCGCGGTAGTCGCCGTCGGTGACGTAGCGGAGGAAGTTGGCCACGGTCAACGGCGTTGTCCGGGTGGGGGCGCTGGCCGGCCCGTTTTGATCGAACAACTCGATGTCGATGAGGCCCCCCGAGGTCTGGAGGCGGACGATGCTGTTCCGCACGTCCACGTCGCGGAACACATCCGCCAGGTTGAGGACGGTGTTCTCGGCATTCTCCATGACCGTCACATCCTGCGGGGCGGCCTGGACAGTCGGCGCGCTATTCCGGGTGACCGACAGGCCGGTCTGGCCAATGTTGCCGCCGTCGTCAGTGACCCGGACAATGAGATCGTTGATGCCCGGCATCAGGCTGACCCCGCTTAGGGTGAAGCGGCCCTGGGCGTCGGCAGTGGTGGTGATGGCGGTCCCCAGCAGCCGCACACGGAAGCCGGCCCCTGTCTGTCCGACCAGGTCAACGGTCGCCAGGTTGGTTCGCAGGTCGCCTGCGGTGCCAGTGTCGGAGGCGGCGGCAAGGCTGACGCTGACGGTGGGCATCCGGCTGCAAACAAGGTCTTCCACCCGGTCCAGGGAGGCGTCATCGACGACCATTGGTAACAGGTTGACCAGGTCGCAGCGGATAAGGTTAACCGCCGGCACCCACCGGTCTTCCAGCGGCTCAACCCCCGGGCAGGCGCGGGGCGGACGCTTCGAGACCCGGGCCGAGTAGGCGGAACGTGAAACCCGAGGGGCAAACCGGCGCAGCCAGTGCAGCATGGGGCGGGGCTCCTTCAAGGCTTGTGCAGGCACCGCAATAACAGGTCACCGGTCGGCCCCGGGCCCAACGGCCCCGATCAGGAGGGCGTCCTCTCCATCCCAGACCTTGAAGGGAAGGGGTCCTCCGGGACTTTCGATGATGATAAAGGGTTAACTCACGCCCTGGCAACCGGAAAACCCCATTTTGCCCGGTCGGCCTCACCGGCAGGTCCGGTGTTTTTGGCTTGATCCGAACTGCCGCCTCCCATCGCATGGATGGGAAAGCCCCCGCCGCACGTCTATGTCGTGGACGTGGCCGAGAGCCGGCCGCGTCGGTGGGCCGACCTGAAGGTCTTCAAGCGCTCGGGGCTGGTCGGCAAGCTGATCCGGGCCGGGGTTGAGGCGCTAGGGAACCTGGGCTATGTCGGCATTGACGGCGTGAGCCCGCGCTGGCGCGGGACGACGCCCCGGCGCAAGCCGCGCGGCCAGGACCGATCCCCGCAAGACCGGCGCTACAACCGGGCGTTCGCCCGGCGGCGGATCCGGGTCGAGCACGGGATCAACCAGTTGCGGCGCTATCAGGTGTTGAGCCAGGTGGACCGGCACCACCGCCGGCAGCACACGGCGCGGGTGCAGGCGGTAACCGGGTTGGTCAACCGCATGCTCGACCACCAGCAAGACGCCTAACCAAAACCCGGGAAAGGAGCAGTGCGACTTCGCCCTTATCCTGAAGAAAGTCTAATAGCTTCAAAGTTTTCTGGGTCGAACATGATGTTACCTCAAGCGCGCCCTCCCGCGTCAAACGCCCAAGCTCAGCCGCGGGAGTTGAGTGAGCTACACATCTGAGGAAGCCGTCATGCCTCGCGGTCGGCTGCAGCGCCGGGTTCGGCGCCGGCGCTGGTGATCGGGGCCGTCCGACCGCCGGACGATCTCTTACCCCTTCACGCAATACCGAGGAAGACTACAGCAGGGCAATTCCCTTGCCTGCACCCTAGCGCTCTCTCACCCGGCCGAACACCACGCTCAGCGGCGGCCCAACGAAACCGTAAGGTCAGGGAACCGGCGGATGGGGCCGCGGTCCGCTGCAACGGCGGGTTCGGCAGCGTCACTGATCCGCTATCACTTGGCCCCTTCCGAACCGCTGCCTTGGGCTCTCCACGCTTGCCCCATCTCGACAAACCCCGCTTGCGCCAGCTGAGTCAGCCGGTGCCAAATGGTCTTGGGGATTGCCGCGGGCTCCATCGATACCATGACAAAATCTTTAAGCTTACCGCGCGTGTTACATCGGAACCGTGCAACCTCAACTCGACCTCCGTCCCCTTGGCTGAACGCCAGCTCTTCATCGGGATTGACCCGAGGACGGCGGAGATAACCGGCCAAGCGACGTGCTAACGCCCAAGCTGCACGCGGACCACCATTCTCGGTTCTCGAAGCGCGGTACAGCCGCTGCGCCAGCGCCATCGTACTCAGGACCTCGCGCTCTCCCCGCATTGCACTGGTCCTCCACTGCCAACGTAGCCGGATGTCGGGACAGA
>DATLYH010000197.1:0-5998 GCA_035575035.1 Gemmataceae bacterium | reverse complement strand
GGCTGATCCGAATTTCCCCTTCCCGGCGCATTTGCGAAAACTGGCGGAGCGCTCGGTTGAGGGGGATCTTACCTTGCCGCCGAGCGCCGACCCACTCAATAAGTTGGTTCCGACCACGGCCTATTGGTTCCGGGACATGTTGGCCTTCACTGCCGCTCATGAAGTGGTCCACTATGTCCGCCATCATGAGGCCAAGATGGCGCAATTGTTGTCAGAGCAACCCGACGACGCTCAGGTCCAAAAGACCTACTGGGATCATGAGTTCGAGGCCGACCGCAAAGGCATTGATTACCTGGTGAATTCCTGGGCGTTCGACGGCCGGGGGGCACTGTTAACGCTTGTCTTCATGCACTTGCAGGACGAGTATGCCGGCCGCGAAGGGAGTTTTACGCACCCCCCTAGCAGCGAACGCTACCGCCGTGTGCATCAGTGGCTCGAGGACAGCGGATTCCAAAAGCACCTTTAACCCAACGATCGCGCCCATAGTGATTAGAGACCACGAGGCATCGTCGTTTCCGCGACCAAGGAGCAAATGATGACCAGCAACATCGCTGCTACCAAAGGGAAATGCCCCCACTGTAACGTGATTCAGAAGGTATCTCTCCGAATCCTCAAGATCCGCGCCTACCACGTCTCTCCAACAAAGAGCCGACCTGGGCGCGTAGTGCGCAATTGTGTTGCGTGTGGCAAGCAAGTGACTTTCACGATTCCTATTCCAGAAAGCGTGGAAGAATTCGAGTGAACCCAGAGTGAGGAGTTGGTAATGTTGAGTCAACTGAAGACCGATCCAGTTATCGAGGCCTCCCCGAACACCGGCGCGCAGGACGACCCCGGATTGAAAGAGGATGAAATCTGTCTGGGAGAAGCGACGCGGCCGGAAGAGGTGATCTTGCAGGAAGTAGGCAAAGCCCTGACGCTCGATTCGTTGGTTACGGGCCGAGAATACTGCCGATCGATGATTCAGTTGTCCACCGCAGCCATCCCCGTTTACGTGGCGTTGCTGACATTCGTTCGCCCTGTCGGCTACGCGCCGTCGCTGGGCGAAAGGATAGTGGCCGCTCTACCCGCCCTCGCTTTCCTGGCAGCTGCTGTCATCTTTGCCGTCGGTCACTTTCCCCGGCGTAACCGGCCGTCCCTGGAGCCCATCGAAGAAACGGAGGCTACCATCTCACGGCTGTTGTACCGGCGATACCGGTTCTCTGTCGTGGGTACCGCGATCTTTTGCGCCGGAATGCTGATAGGATTGGTCGTTACCATTGTGATCGCGGGAGCAAGGTGATGTGTTTGCCTCAGACAAGGAACCGGTGTATCCCTGCGACAGATCACTAGGCCTTTGCGTCAACACTATCGCGATTAGGATGGCGCTCGCAGGCCATTTGCCATGAGGTGAAGTATGCCAAATTGGAGACCTACTCGAACGTGCTGTCCACGCTGTGGTCAGTGGTCGGCTGGCCATACCTGCGCCAACTGTGGCCAGGGGACTGTATGGATCGATTGGGAACAGTTCCGGATGTTCTGCAATGCTTGTCAATTATCCTGGCCGGCCGCTGGGAGCTTGACATACTGCGCCTACTGTGGTCAACCCTATCAAGTCGAGTATACGGATTCCGTAGTCGTTGTCGAAGCTGAGGATCAGGTCATCGCAACGGACGGAGACATAGTCTATGTCATGAAAAACAACGGCGTGCTCGTTGCCAGGTATCGCCACTACCCCGGCCTTGGTTCGTGGTAATCGCCGTGTTCGGGCAACTACTTCTTGAAAGGAACTCATTATGCGCACGGTTTGGTTGGGTCAGCACACGGCTGCTGTCCTCGAGGTCGAGGACTCTGATTCCGGCTGCCTCCATGAGGTGGATCGGGATGCCTGCTTCACCAGTAAAAGGGCCAGCAGGGGCCACGGCAGGTGTTCTTATGCATGCCCATACTGCAACGGCGAATGTGTAAGGCAATTCGACCACGCGGGTGACCACCAGTGCCAGAATGGGCACAACTGGTAGCCCGATCGATGACTTTCGCGAAGGAGAGTGACGATGGCAGAAGAGAACGAAAGCAACAAGGAGGTCAAGAAGGAGGGCAGCGAAGAAGCAGGTACTGAAGGTGGCCTTGATGCCCTAAAAGTGCTGCTTGGCGCCGCGGCCGTCGGCGCCGGGGTGTGGTTCCTTACCAGGCTGATGGGCACTTCGGGCGGCCCGGGCTCCTCGCTCCCGTCCGCCGAGGGAGGAGAGTACCCGGTTCTGAGAGGCGTCTGCCCCCACTGCCTCCAGTCCTCCCATCCCTTCCGGATGACGGCCATCGCGCGGGACATGTTCACCACGCTCGAGCCGGCTCTCAAGCCGGTCCGTCCAAAGCCGGGCATCGTCTACCTGCCCTTCGAGTGTTACCTGTGCAATCGGATGGTGACGAACTGCGGTCGTTGTGGTGTTCGGCCGGTGAAACACGCCGATCTCCAGAGAACCTGTGCCGAATGCCTGGCGCGGGGTGATCTGCCGAGCGATTCCTGAGGCCATTGGAGAGAACACCCTGTTGTGGCTTGGTCTCCTGACCTTTGTTCGCGGAAGGACCAGTTCTCATGAAGTTGCCCTTGCCGTGCGGGCCCACTTGCCGGGCTCCCACGAACTTAGCAAGAGCGCCCCGCCGGCCTTACCGTGTGCGGCTGGAGCTGGAGCCCCTGGAAGACCGGTGCGCCCCGGCCGCCAACCTGCGCCTCAACCGGATCGCCCTGGTCGATGCCCGGAACGTGGAGATCACCGCCCCCCCGGTCGGGCAGATGGTCTTCGTCCGGGCGGAGTGGACCACGTCGGACCTGACTCCTTCGGACTCCTACGTCGTCCGCTTCCGGGTTGACGGCGTGCCGCTGGACTCGCCGGCGATCCCCGGCCAGTTCGGCCAGGGGCTGTCTTTTCTCTGGTACCTGGGGGGTTGGTACGCCTCGCCGGGGTCGCACAACGTGCAGGTGACCGTGGACGGCGACGACGCCATCGCGGAGGAGGACGAGTCCGACAACACGCGCACCCTGAACTTCACACCCGTCGCGCCCGCCACCTTGCCGGCGAAGTTTGTCGAGCCCCACGGGGGCACGCCGTTCCAGGACTGGGCCATCGTCAATTACGTTGATGTGAACCCGCTGCCGGGGGCGGCCGCCGATTACCTGGGCGGGCCGTACCAGTATGACGGACACACCGGCCGTGACTCGGGACCAGCCAACTTCGCGCGCATGGATGCCGGGCTGCCGATCTACGCCGCGGCCGCCGGCGTGGTCACGCGGGTGGAGGATGGCCACTTCGACCGCGAGACCAGCTTCAACCCTAACCCGCCGAACTGGGTGCTGATCGACCACGGCAACGGCTGGGCGACCTTCTACGCCCACTTCGCCGCCAACACCATCACCGTCAAGGTCGGCGATACGGTAGCGGCCGGTCAGTTGTTGGGACTGACCGGCAGCTCCGGCAGCAGCACCGGCGCCCACCTGCACTTTCAGGTCATGCATGATGGCACCATCGTCGAGCCGCATTACGACCCGGCCGCCTATTGGCTCAACCCGCTGCCCTACCAGGCCAGCACCCCCCGCCGCGTGCTCGATTACGGCATCACCAATTACTCCCCCTTCGGGGACATCAATGAGAGGCCCTCCGACATCAACACCTTCTCGAGCACCTACGCCGGCGACGTCTGGTTTTGGTACCGGATCTCTCACCTGAACCCGGGGGACACGTTCACCATCAACTGGTACCGGCCCAGCGGCGTCCTGGACGCAAGTTTCCCCAACACCGCCCCGGGGCCGATCCGCTTCGGCGGCCATGGATGGTTCATCCGGCGGACCTGGGGATCCTTCCCGGGCACCTGGCAGGTGGCACTGGTGGTCAACGGCGCCGAACTGGTCCGAGCCCCTTTCCACATCACTGCCCTCCCGGGCATGCCGGAAATCCGGGTGAACACGACCGGCACCTACATCCTCGACGAGCGCACCACGCCGATCGACTTCGGCAGCGCCCCGCTGGGTGGGGCCGGCCCACAGCGGACCTTCGCCATCGACAATCACGGCTTCGCCCCGCTGACGGTTAGCAACCTGGTACTGCCCCCGGGCTTCTCGCTGGTGGGCAGCTTCCCCAGCACCATCCTTCCCGGCACTGGCGCCGGCTTCACCCTGCGCCTGGACACGTCCCGCGCGGGGGCCAAGTTCGGCCAGGTCCGCTTTACCACCAACGACGCCGACGAGGCGGTCTTCAACTTCAACGTTAGTGGCACCGTCACCGGCGCGGCTCCCACCGGCGCCCCGGTAGTGACGCTGCCCGACCCGGCCCTGGCCTACCTGTTCCTGCAGGTGCCCAGGGTGATCGACACCCAGGCGACGCTGACCGACAGCAACTCGGCCCACTTCAACAGCGGCTCGCTCCGGGTCGAGTTCGCCGCGGGCGGCACCGCCGACGACCGGCTGGCCATCCGTAACCAAGGCACGGGCCCCGGCCAAATCGGCGCCAGCGGCGGCACGGTGACCTTCGGCGGCACCCCCATCGGCACCTTCACCGGCGGCGCGGGCACGACGCCGCTGGTGGTCACGCTCAACAGCGCGGCCACGCCGCTGGCTGTGCAGGCGCTCTTGCGCAACGTCACGTACTCGAACGTATCGGCCATACCCGGCACCGCCCCGCGTTACGTCCGCTTCACGGTGGTGGATGAGACCGGGCTGGAGAGCAACCAGCCGATCGCCGTTGTGGTCCTAGCGCCGAACCCCCGGCTTGCCGCCGCCCTCGAGCCGACCGGGACCGGCTTCACCATCCAGCTCAACCGGGCCATTGAGACTGTGGGGTTGAATCTCTACGACACGCAGACAGCCGGGCTGGGGCCGACCGATGTCACCCTCACCGACGCCGGCGGCAACCCGGTGCGCGGCTCTCTGATGATCGATTCGTCCCGCACCCGGCTCACCTTCCTCCGCACCGGGGGCGTGCTGCCATACGGTGCCTACACCGTCACCCTGCGCAGCGCCGCTAACGCCTTTCGGGCCGCGGGCACAGGAGAGCTGCTTGATGGCGACGGCGACCTTGTTCCCGGCGGCAACTACGTGACGAGTTTCACGGTGGACACCCCGCCGACAACACTTGTCGTGGTCAGCGTTCCGGATATCGTTCGCGGCCCCGGCCAAACGGTCCACGTACCAGCCGACAGCGGCGTGGGCCTTCCGCTGCGGCTGAGTGATGGCAATGGCATCACGTCGATCGAGCTGACGCTGCGCTACGACCCGGCGCTGCTCACCATCACCGATGTCACCCGCGGCCCCCGCGTGCCGGACGGGGCGGTGCTGACCGTCAACAACACGCCGGGCGCCCTGAGCGTGAGCCTGTCCACCACCGCCCTCATGCCCTTGCCCGACGGCCCCTTTGACCTGATGCGGCTGACGGCCCAGGTACCGACGAACACGTTCAACCGCTATACGGCCAAGCACGTCCTGGACATCACCGGCCTGCGGGTCAACGGCGGCGCCCGCCCGGCGCAGGACGACGATGGACTGCACGTGGTCGGCTATATGGGCGATGCGACGGCCAACGGCCTGTACGGCTCCGCCGATGCCCTGCGGATGCTGCGGGTGGGGGTTGGCCTGGATGGCGGCTTCCTCGGCTACCCGCTGACCGATCCGGCGGTTGTCGCCGACATCACCGGCAACGGCCTACTGACGGGGGCTGACGCCACGCGGCTCCTCCAGGAGGCAGTCGGGCTGGATCGTCCCGAGATCCCGCCATTGCCGAGCGGTCTCTCGGTCCTCCCCACAGGACCTGACCCACTCTTGGAGTTTCCGAAAGGGGTGGAAGGCCGGCCGGGCGACACGATCACCGTACCGCTGCGGCTGGATCCGTCCGATGGGCTGGAGTCGGCTGACCTGGCGATCTCCTATGACGGAGAGCGGCTGGAGGCGCTCGAGGTGCGGCGCGGCAGTCTAACCGCCGACTTCGACCTGTTCGCCGTCCACACCGACCCGCAGTCCGCCACGATCCGTGTGGGG
>DATLYH010000196.1:0-3062 GCA_035575035.1 Gemmataceae bacterium | reverse complement strand
GTGGTTGCTCCGGCACTCGGGTCGTGCAGGCGCTTAGCCAGGCCGAAGTCGGTGATTTTGGGGGTGCCGTCGGCCGTCAGGACCACGTTGGCCGGCTTCAGATCGCGATGGACGATGCCGTGCCGGTGCGCGACATGGACGGCCCGGGCCAGCGTTTCCACCAGCCGGGCCGCCTCGCGGGCCGGTCGGGGGGTGCCAGCCAGCTGCTGGGCCAGGCTGCCGCCGTCCACGTACTCCAGGGCCAGGAACGGATGCCCGTCCTGCTCGCCGACCTCGTAAATCTGCACGATGTTGGGATGTTGTAGGCAAGCGACCGCCTTGGCTTCGGTGCGGAAGCGGGTCAGTTCTTCCCGGCTAGCGTGGGCGCCGGCCCGGATCATCTTGAGGGCGACCAGACGATTGAGACTGACCTGCCGCGCCTTGTAGAGCACGCCCATCCCGCCGCGGGCAACCTCCTCCAGCAATTCGTAGTGCCGCGGCCAGCCCTCCGGACGGCCGCTCTCTTCCGCCTCCCGGTCCTCCGGGACTGGCGGTGTCGTGCCGTCCGGGCGGGTATCATCCGGCAAGCTTTCGTGGAGCCATTGTTCAAACAGGAACTGCTGCCGCAGGGCGTCTTGCCAGCGGGGGAACCGACGGCACAATTCCTCGGCCAGGGTTTGCCGGGCCCGCTCGGCCCGCGCCAGATACTCGGCGTAGATCAGGTCAAGGGCCGTGTCTTCATGGGCCGCCAGGGCCGGGAACGTGGTGAAGAACTCCTCCGCGCGGCAGTCCTCGCCGTTGCGGAGCCGCCGCTCCAACTCGGCGCAGGCCTGACGAAGCTGCTTCTCGGACTCCGAGCCGACAGGATCGGCGGACATGGGCGCTCCCTTCAGAAGGCAGGTGATTGATCGAGTGATCGGGGCAAGACAAACCGTCCCTGCATGGTTAATATCACCGACCGCGCCTCGGCGCTACAAGAAAATAACAGGGCGGACGGTTTGCGGTCGCCGCCGGTTGGGTCGCTTGCGTCGGCTGCTGAACGGCATTACATTACCAGTGCGACAGAGAGGGTTTCACCATCTTCCCGATATCATCATGACCGAACCGGCCGAAGAGTTCGCCGCGCTGCTTGAGCGCGTCCGCCGGGGCGATGAGGACGCGGCGGCGGAGTTGGTCCAGCGCTACGAGGGCGTCGTCCGCCGGGCGGCGCGGGGTCTGCTGGGGCCGGCGCTTCGCTCCTACCTCGATTCGGTCGATCTGGCGCAGTCGGTCCACCGCAGCCTGCTGATCGGCCTGCGGAACCAGAAGTTCGATATCAGCAGCCCCGACAAGCTGGTCGCCCTGGCATTGACCCTGGTGCGCCGCAAGGTAGCCCGCCACTGGCGGAAGATCAAGCGGGCCTGCGGCGGCACGCCCGTCCCGGCCGGTGACACCGAGCAGGCCCTGGCCTCCCGCAGCAGCCTGCCACCCGACCCCGCCAGCCGCGTTCAGCTCGATGACGCCATCCGACACATCCTGGACTACCTGGACGACGAGACCGATCGCCGGCTGGTGGAATTGCGACTGCAGGGCTACAGCACGGCCGAGGTGGCGCGGGCGATGGGGCTGGACGCCCGCTTCCTGCGCGTCCGCCTGGGCCGCCTCCGCTCCCGCCTGCGCGACCGCGGCCTGCTCACGGAATGGCTCTAATGCGGGGTCGTCTGGAAAGGTCCTAGTTGCCACTTGCGGTTTAGCGCCCAGCCCGGGGCAAGAGCGCCAAGCCGCAAGCGGCAATGCGATTCCATAGGAGATTCTTCGTTCGCCTGCCCAACCCCCTGATCGCCATCCCCTTCTGTCGGTCGGCCGATTTCCCGGCATTTTCCTGTTGCGCCAGGGCCTCCTGCCGGGCATGCCAAAACAGAGGCGTTCTTCCAGAGAACACGGCGTGTGTGGATAGCCCCGTCGGGTCATGAGATTGGCTTGGCACGAAAGGAGACCTGGTATGAGCCTGCGCCTGATCCGTCTGCTTCTGGCGTCACTGGCGGCTGTGTCGCCACTGGCCGCCGCAACACCTGCGAGGGCCGACCCGGTCTTCTTGGGGCCGTCGCCCTACCTCGGTTTCGCCGACAGCCCCTTCAACGCGCCTGGCTTCAGCTATTTCCACCTCGAGAACTTCGAGGACAGGGCGCTGAACGCCCCGGGCGCGACTGCTAGCCCCGGGTGGCTCGTAATTGGCCCTCCCCGCGGTTTTGATTCGTTAATTGATTCGGTGGACGCTGACGACGGGGCGATCAACGGGTCCGGGAGCGCGGGGAGGTCGTTCTACTCGGGCGGTAGCCGGACTAGCCTGACGATCACGTTCAGCGCCGCCGCTCTGGGCGGGAATCTGCCCACCCACGTCGGCATCGTCTGGACGGATGTCGGCGCCGTCACCAGCGGGACCATCGGGTTCGGCCCGGTCACCTTTTCGGCCACGGACGCCCTGGGCGTGCCCCTGGGTTCGATTGGCCCGTTCACCTTAGGCGACGGTGCTTTCGCCGGGACTACCGCCGAGGATCGTTTCTTCGGCGTCACCCACGCCGGTGGGATCTCAAGCATCACCATCAGCATGAGCAACAGCGTTGATTGGGAGGTCGATCACCTGCAGTATGGATTCATCCAGCCCACGGGTGTCATTCCGGAGCCCGCGAGTGTCGCCCTCTTCGGCACGGGACTCGCTGGTTTGGCGGCTTATAGGAGGTTCCGCAGGAGAGCAGCCGCCTAATACTACTTTGTCATTTTGGGGTTTTTCCCGCATCTAAAGAGGTATGAAACCGCCCAGCCGCATACCTCAGGCCCCGGCGCCGCTGCCGTGCCCGAACCGGGCGGCCTGATACTCCTGGGTATCGGTGGACTCACCCTGGCCGGCCGCGGCTGGCGCAGGCGAACAGGCCCGCCGGGGCCGAAGGCCGCGCCGGTCCGACGGGCTGGAGTCGGCTGACCTGGCGATCTCCTATGACGGAGAGCGGCTGGAGGCGCTCGAGGTGCGGCGCGGCAGTCTAACCGCCGACTTCGACCTGTTCGCCGTCCACACCGACCCGCAGTCCGCCACGATCCGTGTGGGG
>DATLYH010000195.1:0-17835 GCA_035575035.1 Gemmataceae bacterium | reverse complement strand
CCCGCCGCCCCAACAACTCCGCCGCTGGCCCCGGACACGCGGGTCGCCGACCTTGGCACCCGGGTCCGCCCGCTCAGCCCTGCCAAGCCGGCCGAGAGCGGGACCCAGCGGCCCCGGCGGACGCGCCCCACGCTGCGGCCCGTCATCGCCACCATCGCCAAGCCGCCCGCCCCCAAGCCCGCCAAGCCGGCCGAAGAGAAAAAGCCCCAGCAGCCGGTCCAGAAGCCGCTGCAATACCTGCCCGAAGAAGTCAAAACCGGCAAGGCGCCGATCAATCTCAAGGACCTGGTCAAGCCGATCAAGGGGGTGCCGGTCAGCGAGATCGCCGCGGATGAGGATGAGGAATTCGAACGCAAGGGCAAGCCGCGCCCCGGCGGCGTGGTCGGCCGCGACAAGCGCCATCAGCAGCGGGCCGCTCGCTCTGCTCAGCGCAAGGGGCGCGAGGCCGAGCTACTGACCGCCCGCAACCTGCTGGAAGGCGAGTTGGAGCGGCCCCGCCACATCAAGGACCGCCTCCGCAAGGGCCCCAAGCGGCAGCAGCAGCCCACCATGCCGCGCAAGGGGAAGGTCCCGATCGCCGTCCCGATCACCGTGCGGGCGCTCTCGGAGGCCCTGGGCGTCCGTTCGCTCGACCTTCTCTTCCGCCTCAAGGAGCATGGCGTGTCGGGCAACCTGAACATCAACTCGACGCTCGAACCGGTTGTGGCCGAGACCGTCGCCCTGGACTACGGCTGCGAGCTGGACATCAAGCGCCCGCTGGACACCGAGGAGCAGCTGCTGGCTGCCTTGCAAAAGCCGGACAATCCGGAAGACCTGGTGCCGCGAGCCCCCATCGTAACCGTCATGGGGCATGTGGACCACGGCAAGACCTCGCTGCTGGACCGGATCCGCCATAGCAACGTGGCGGCCACCGAGGCGGGCGGCATCACCCAGGTAATCCGCGCCTGGCGCGTCGAGCACCACGGCAAACCGATCACCTTCCTCGACACCCCCGGCCACGAGGCATTCACCAAGATGCGCGCTCGCGGGGCCAACGTCACTGATATTGCCGTCATTGTCGTGGCCGCTGACGACGGCGTCATGCCCCAGACCGAGGAGGCCATCAGCCACGCCCGGGCCGCCGGCGTCTCGCTGGTCGTCGCCATCAACAAGGTGGACTTGCCCAACGCCAACGTCCCGCGGACCCGGCAGCAGCTATACGGCCTGGGCGTCCTGCCCGACAACATGGGCGGCGACGTTCCCTTTGTCGAAACCAGTGCCGTGACCGGCAAGGGGATCGACGACCTGTTGGAGAACATCCTCGTGGTGGCCGAGTTGAAGGAACTTAAGGCCAACCCGAACAAGCCGGCCCGCGGCACCTGCCTGGAGGCGATGCTAAGCGAGGGCCAGGGCGTCCTGGCAACCCTCCTGGTACAAGACGGGACGCTGCGGCGCGGCGATGTGGTGCTGTGCGGGGCGACCTACGGACGGGTGCGGGCCATGTTCGACGACCTGGGCCGGCCGATTACCGACGCCGGTCCGAGCGTCCCGGTCCGCATCACCGGCCTGAACGAGATCCCCGATGCCGACGATTCCTTCCAGGTGGTCGATGATCTGGCCCTGGCCCGCGAGATCGCCGAGAAGCGCAAGGAGCGCCGCCAGGAAGCTGCCGTGGTGCGGCGTGAGCCGGTCACCCTGGAGAGCCTGCGCGAATCCAAGGTCGTGGAGCTGAAGATAATCCTCAAGGCCGACTTCCGCGGTTCGATCGAGGCGATCCGCAAGGAGCTGGAGAAGTTCCGCCACGAGGAAGTCCGTGTCCGCGTCCTGGAGGCCGGCATCGGTGCCATCACCGAGAGCGACGTCTGGCTGGCCCTGACCTCGCCGCAGGACACCATCATCGTCGGTTTCAATGTGGTGCCTGACGACCGGGCCCGCGCCCTGGCCGAGGAGCGCGGCATCCAGATCCGGTTGTACAACATCATTTACAACCTGACCGATGATATCCGCGCCGCCCTGGAGGGCCGGCTCAAGCCGCGCGAAGAGGTCATCCATCTTGGCCGGGCGGTGGTGCGCGAGGTCTTCAAGATCAGCCGGGTCGGCACGATCGCCGGCTGCTACGTCACCCAGGGGGTCATCGAGCGGTCGGCGAAGATACGACTGATCCGCGAGGGAGTGGTCATCTACCCGCCGCCGGACCGCACGGCCGGGCTGGAGTCGCTCAAGCGGTTCAAGGACGACGTCCGCGAGGTGCGCGAAGGCTTCGAATGCGGCCTGAAGATCGCCGGCTACGACGATGTCAAGGTCGGCGATGTCATCGAGGCTTACCGCGTCGAGCAGGTGCAGCGGACGCTGGAGAAGTAGGGGTCCAGGGTGAGGGGTCAGGAAGCCATTTCCGACCCCTGACCCCTGACCCCTGACCCCTATGATCGTTGGTTCCCTCCGGGTCCGGTTGTTGCTGCGCGAGTCGCGCAGCCTGAAAGACAAGCGCCGGGTGGTACGCAGCATCAAGGACCGGCTGCGGAGCCAGTTCAACGTGTCGATCGCGGAAGTGGAGGCGCAAGACAAACGTCAGCTGGTCGTCCTCGGTGTCGCCCTGGTCGGCAACGAGGCCGGTTATGTGCGCACCACTCTGGAACAGATCGTCGCTGCCCTCCGGAGCCACCCGGTCGCCGAGCTGTTGGACCACGAAATCGAGGTATAAGGGGTCATTCGTCATTGGTCTTTCGTCATTCGTAAAGAGACCGCCGATCGTCGCTGATTACTAATGACGAAGGACCAATGACGAATGACGAAGGACTATGAAAGCCTATCGGCTGGAGCGTGTGGCGGAGGCGATTCGCGAGGTGGCCAGCGAGACCATCCTGTTCGAGCTGCGCGATCCGCGGATCAAGGGGGTCACCGTGACACGCGCTGAGGTGTCCGGCGACCTCCAGCACGCCAAGGTATACGTCTCGGTGATGGGCACGCCCAAGGAGCAGGAGTTGTGCATGCACGGCCTGCGCAGCGCTGCCGGCTTCGTTCAGTCCAAGTTGGCGGCGCGGCTGCAAACGCGCTTCACGCCGCAGCTCCGCTTTGTCCTCGACCAGGGCGTCAAGAAGAGCATCGAAATGACCCGGCTGATCAACGAGGCCAAGGGTCAACCCGCTTCGCCTGATCGGGGGGCTGCCCCTGACGTCGCCGGACATCGGGGTCCGGACGACGCGGCTGGTTCCGCCGAAGGAACGGCGGAGGAACCAGCGTCTTGAGTGCCGGCGGACCGCCCGGCTCGCCGCGCACCGCCGAAACTCGTTCCGACCGCGAAACGGGGTGATGGACGGCCATGCCCGCCACGACCAACAAGCAACGCCTGCTCAACCAACTCTTCGCCCTGGCAAAAAAGACCGGGGAGAAAGACGCCCCAGCCCGCCCGGTGTTGGAGCAGTTCATCTATGGGCTGTGCCGCGAGGGGACCACTCGGGCCCAGGCCGACGCTGCCTTCCGCAAACTTTCCGAGCGCTTCTTCGATTGGAACGAGGTGCGCGTCAGCTCCCAGCGCGAGTTGGAAGAGGCCCTGGCCGACCTGCCCGACGCCGAAGTTCGGGCCCAACGCCTGGTCAGCTTCTTGCAGGAGGTCTTCGAGACAACCTTCTCCTTCGACCTGGAGCCGCTGCACAAAAAGGGACTCAAGCAGGCAGCCAAGCAACTGGCCCGCTATCAGGCCGCCAACGATTACGTGGTCGCCTGGGTGGTCCAGCAGTCGCTGGGTGGCCATGCCATCCCGCTCGACGCCCCGACGTTGCGGTGCGTGCGCCGGCTGGGCCTGGTCGATGATGCCCAGGACGACCTCGAGGCGGTGCGGGCCAGCCTGGAGCACTTCATCCCCAAGGCACGCGGCCCGGCCTTCAGCGATGTCATCAGCAACCTGGCTCACGACTACTGTTGGGAAGACAACCCCAACTGCCCCGCCTGCCCCCTCGCCGCCGAGTGCCCCACCGGCCAGGAGAACTGCCGCGACGCCCCTTCCGCCCGCGCCAATCGGCCGAAGCCCCGTTAGTCCATTCGTCATTGGTCATTGGTCATTCGTCATTGGTCACCAGCAGCCAGTCCGTGGCTAGCGGTTGCTTTGAACTAATGACGAATGACCAATGACCAATGACCAATGACGAACGGTTGGGTTGGCATCTCCTGCCGCTTCGGTGTACAATCCGATCCCGACGACACGGCGGGTGCGGCCATGTGCGCCCCGTCCGCCCTTCAACGGGAGGTGACCCGGAGATGCCCCCGTCTGCTCGACCCTGGCCGGCCGCCCTCGGGCTTCCAGCTCTGGCGGCCCCACTCGTCCTCTTGACCCTGACGGCCCCGCTCGGTGCGCAGGAGCCGGCGGCGCCCACTCCTTTCGTGCCCCTCCGGCCGGAGACCCGGAAGGAGCTGGACTACCTCGAAGCCGTCCGCCTGTATGCCCGCGGGCTGCTGCACGAGCGCGACAACCGGCTGATCGAAGCGTTGCGCGCTTTCGAGCGCGCCGCCCGCCTTGACCCCGACAGCGCCCCGGTCCACAAGGCGCTGGTTCCGCTTTACCTGGCGCTGGATCGTACCGACGACGCTCTGGCTGCCTGCCGTAAGGCGCTGGAGCTTGACCCGAACGACTACGACAGCTGGCAGCTGTTGGCCCGCCAACTCCGCGCCCAGAACCGCATTCGCGAGGCCGCCCAGGCCCTGGCCCGAGCCATCGCCTGCCCCGGCCTGAAGGATCACCCCGACCTGCTTGCCCAGCTCTGGTTCGAACTCGGCCTGCTCCATGAGAGCGTCCAGGACTACGCTGCCGCTGAGGCCGCCCTTCGCCGGGTCGCCGGCATGCTCGACAACCCCAAGGCGCTGCTGGAGCACACTCGCCTCACTCAGGAAGAGATCGACTTGCAAGCCGCCGAAACCTACGAGCGGCTCGGCCGGGTCTGCCTCAAGGCCGGCCGGCCCGACGAGGCGGCCGCTGCCTTCCGCCGGGCCCAGGCGAAAGATCCCGTCCGCGCCGGTCAACTCTCGTACAACCTGGCCGAGGTCTACCTGGCCCAGGGCCGACGTGCCGAGGCACTGGCCTGCCTGGACGCCTACCTGGAAACCCGGCCGCAGGGTACCGAGGCGTATGAGGCCAAGATCAAGATACTCCGCGAGTTGGGCCGGGCCGACGAGATTGTGCCCGCCTTGCAGCGCTACGCCGGCCATGACCGCCACAATCTCGCCCTGCAACTGCTCTTGGCCCGCGAGTACCACCTTGCCGGGCAGTCGGCCCAGGCAGAGCAGGAGTATGACCGACTGATCCGCGAGTCTCCCAGTCCCGAGGTGTACCGTGGCCTGTTCGAGGTGTACCGCCGCCAGGGCCGGACGGGGATGGCGAAGATCCTCAGTCGGCTGAATCACGCGCTGAACCAGGCCGCGCCCCCGCCGCCCCGCCGGCCAGGCCAGGAGCCGGCCCCCGGCAGCGCCGCCGAAGCGGCCAAGGCCCGCGCCATGCTCCTGGTGCTGCGCGACGACCCGGAGTTGGTCAAGGGGTTGCTGCCGCTGGTCGCCGATCAGTTGTTGGTCCCCGACGGCATGTCCCACCAGGCGCGCCTCCTCTTCGCCACCTTGGCCGCCCGCGCCCGGCAACTGGAGGACGCCGAGCGCCTCTATCGCAGCTGCCTGGAAAACCGATTGCGGTTCGAGGGACGGTTGCGCGGTCAGGAGGCCCAGGTTTACAGCGGCCTGCTGCGAGTGCTCTGGCAGGCGCGCAAATACGAGGCGATTGTCGAGGTATGCGAGGACGGACTGGCCAACGCCCAGGCCACCAGCCGCGTACTGTTCCATGTGGACATGGCCCGGGCCCTGGCCCAGCTGGGCAAGATGGAGGCCGCCATCGAACAGGCTGACGCTGCCGTCGGCGTGGCCCGCGAGGAGGACCGCCTCTTCTGCCGCCGGGTCCGGGCCCAGGTGCTGGCCGAGGCCGGTCGGCACGACCAGGCTGTGGCCGAGTGCGAGGCGATGCTCCGGGAATTCACCCAGCCCGGCGACATTCGGGAGATCCGCTACACCCTCTCGACGGTCTATTCGCTGGCCAAGAATTACCCCAAGGCGGAAGAACAGTTACAATTAATCTTGCGGGCCGACCCAGACGACGCCACTGCCTGCAACGACCTAGGCTATATCTGGGCCGACCAGGGAAAGAACCTGGAGGAGGCGGAGCGGCTGATCCGCAAGGCGCTGGAACTGGACCGCAAGCAGCGGACCAGCGGCACCGCCCTGAGCGCCGACAGCGACCAGGACAACGCCGCCTATGTGGACAGCCTCGGCTGGGTGCTGTTCCGGCGCGGCGACCTGGCGGGGGCCCGGCGGGAGCTGGAGCGGGCGGCGGCCCTGCCCGACGGCAGCGACGACCCGGTGGTCTGGGACCATCTCGGCGACGTCTACTTCCGCCTGGGGGAGCCGGCCCGGGCGCGCGCGGCCTGGCAAAAGGCGGTTGCGCTGTACGAGACCGGCCGCCGCCGGCCGGCCGACGACCGCTACCGCGAGATCCAGCAGAAGATCAAGCTCCTGGGACGAGAATAAAGGAGGAGCCATGTCCGGCCATTCCCACTGGGCCACCATCAAGCACAAGAAAGGGGCCATCGACGCCAAGCGGGGCAAGCTGTTCAGCAAGCTGAGCCGGGCCATCATCATCGCCGCGCGCCACGGCGGCGGCGACCCTGAGACCAACCTCAAGCTGCGCTACGCCATCGAAAAGGCCCGCGAAGTCAGCATGCCCAAGGACAACATCGAGCGGGCCATCAAGCGCGGCACCGGCGAAGTCGAGGGGGCCGTGCTCGAGGAGGTCAGCTACGAGGGCTACGGCCCCGGCGGCGTCGCGATCCTGGTCGATGTGCTCACCGACAACCGCAACCGCAGCAACAGCGAGATCCGTAAAATCTTCGAGCGCGGCGGCGGCAAAATGGGGGGCGCCGGCTCGGTCGCTTATCAGTTCGAGCGCAAGGGCCTGTTCAGCGTCAATGTCGCTGACGTTGACGAGGATACCCTGCTGAGCATCGCCCTCGACGCCGGCGCTGACGATGTTAAGCGCTCCGGAACCACTTTCGACATCACCTGCGAACCGGCCGCCTTCGCCCAGGTCAAGGAGGCGCTGCACAAAGCCGGCCTGCAACCAGTGGTTGCCGAGATCACCCAGATCCCCAAGGTCCCGGTTGACGTGGATGCAGAGACGGCCCGGAAGGTGATGCGTCTGATGGAGGCCCTGGACGAACACGACGACGTCCAAAACGTCTACACCAACATGAACCTCACCGAGGAAGTGGTGGCCCAGGCGGGCGAGGGCTAATCCGGGTTTGCCGCTTGGCGAGTTGTGCCGCTTGGCGAGTTGTGCCGCTTGCGGCTTAGCGCCGAACAGTAAGGATCCCAAGCACCCAGGCCATGGACAAGAACGACCTGCGCGAACTGCTGGAACAGGTCCAGGCGGGCCGGCTGAGCGTGGCGGCGGCGCTGGAGCGCCTCGGCGAGCCGCCGGTGGCCAACCTGGGCTTCGCCCATGTGGACCTGCACCGCCGCCAGCGCTGCGGCTTCCCCGAGGTGATCTTCTGCGAAGGCAAGACCTGCGAATGGGTCGAAGCGGTGGTGCGCCAGCTGACGGCGGCGGGCCAGGACTGCCTGGCCACCCGCGTCAGCACCGAGCAGGCCGAGCACCTGGGCCGGCTCTTCCCGCAGGCCGAGCAGGACCGGGTGGCCCGCACCTTCTGGCTGCCGGCCAGCAAGGAGCCGCGCCCGCCGACCGGCCGGGTGGCTGTCCTGACGGCCGGCACCAGCGACCTGCCGGTGGCGCAGGAGGCCGCCGTCACCGCCCGGGCCCTGGGCTGTGAGGTGGAATTGCTGGCCGATGTCGGCGTTGCCGGCATTCACCGCCTGCTGCGCTACCGTGACCGGCTCAGCAGCGCCGACGCCATTGTGGTGGTCGCCGGCATGGATGGAGCGCTGCCAAGCGTAGTGGGCGGCCTGGTCGATTGCCCGGTGGTGGCGGTGCCGACCAGCATCGGCTACGGGGCGGCCTTCGGCGGACTGGCAGCGCTGCTGACGATGCTCAACAGCTGCTCGGCCGGCGTCGTGGTAGTGAATATCGACAGCGGCTTCAAAGGAGGCTACGTGGCCGCCCTGATCGCGCGCCGGGCCACCAAGGCGACGCGGTCGGTTTAGGCACGGCCGCTTTCGGTGCCCGACCCAACAGATGAAGGAAATCGGCGTCGAATTCCTGCCGGCTAACCTTGTTCTCCTCGGACGATTGGTTACATTACAAATGTTCACCTGCAACAGGGTGTAAGAAGCAACCTTTTCCCGGTGAGGAGAAATCATGGCCGACCAGTCCCAGGATCAGAAATTGAAGACCGCCCTGGCCCAGATCGAGAAGCAATTCGGCAAGGGCGCGATCATGCAGTTGGGCGAGAGTTCGGCGCTAAACGTCCAGGGCATTTCGACCGGTGCCCTGAGTCTGGACATCGCCCTGGGTGGCCGTGGCCTGCCGCGCGGCCGCATCATCGAGATCTTCGGGCCGGAGTCGAGCGGCAAGACAACGGTGGCCCTGCACGCGGTGGCCAGCGCCCAGAAACAAGGGGGCGTGGCCGCCTTCATCGACGCCGAGCATGCCCTCGATCCCGGCTGGGCCAAGCGCGTCGGCGTGGACCTGGAAAGCCTTCTCGTCAGCCAGCCATCCAACGCCGAGGAGGCCCTCAAGATCGCCGAGATGCTGGTCAATTCCAACGCCGTGGACATTATCGTCATCGACTCGGTGGCCGCCCTGGTGCCCCGCACCGAGGTCGAGGGAGAAATCGGCGACTCCCACGTCGGCGTCCAGGCCCGGTTGATGAGCCAGGCCCTTCGCATCCTGAACCCAGCCATCGCCCGGACCAAGACCTGCATGGTCTTCATCAACCAGATCCGCCAGAAGATCGGCGTCATGTTCGGCTCGCCGGAAACCACCTCCGGCGGCCTGGCGTTGAAGTTCTACAGCTCGGTCCGCCTCGATATCCGCAAGGTGACCAGCATCAAGGAAGGGGACGAGACGATCGGTTCGCGGGTCAAGGTGCGGGTGGTCAAGAACAAGGTGGCGCCGCCGTTCCGGTCGGCGGAGTTCGACCTGATGCACGACCACGGCATCAGCCGCGAGGGCGACCTGATCGACCTTGGCATCGAAGATGGCCTGATCACCAAGAGCGGCTCTTACATTAGCTACGGCGACATGCGCCTCGGCCAGGGACGGGAGAATGCCAAGCAGTTTTTGCGCGAGAACCCAGAGTTGATGGACGAGATCAGCCGCAAGATCCTGGAGAAGCGCGGCCTGCTGACGCCGGTGGCGGCGAGCGAACCGGAGGAGGACAGCGAGGCCGAGGAGGAACGGCCAGAGCCAGTTCGCCGAGGCCGTCAAGCAGCGGCGGCGGAGTGAGGCAGCTGAGCGCGCGGAGCGGCTTCACGTCAGCTGTTTGCGAATCCTGAGGCTGCTGAAGGTCAGCATGGTCAGCGCCATGGCCCACAGCACCAGGGCGTGCGGCCAGAGCTCAGCCCAGCCAGCGCCGCGGAGGATCACACCACGGGCCGCGTCGATCAGCCAGGTAGTCGGCAGGAATTGGGAAACCTGCGCGAACACCCACGGCATCGAGTCGATGGGGAACACGTAACCCGACAAAAAGATCGACGGCAGCAGCGTACCCATCGTGATCTGCCCGGCCGCATCGCGCGTGCTGGCCCGGGTCGAGATCCACAACCCCATGCCCAACATGGTCAACACGAACGGCAGCGCTAGCCCCAGCAGGGTCAGGAAGACCCCGTGAATCGGCACCCGGAAAACCGTTCGCATCAGAAAGGCGATCAGGCAGAACTCCAGGATCGTTAACACCAGATAGGGGACCATCTTACCGATAATCAGCTCGCCGCGCTTGACCGGCGTCATGAAGAGCTGCTCTAGGGTGCCGTTCTCTTTCTCGCGGACGATGGCGTTGGCCGAGAGCATGGTCGCCATCATCTGACACATGACCACCATCAATCCCGGAATGAAGAAGTTGGCCGAGCGCGTGTCGGGGTTGAACAGCACCCGCGGCCGAGCTTCCACCGGCAGCGGCCGCCCCCCTAGCGCCCGCTCCAGCGACTCGCGCAGGGCGAGGGCGTTGCCAACGTTGACCGCCTCGGCCGCGATGTTCGACTCGGTGCCGTCCACCAATACCAAAACCTGGGCCGTCTGGCCGGCCTCGAGGCGCTTCGAATAGTCGGCGGGGATCTTGATGCCAACGCGGGCCCGGCCGGCAACGAGGGCCCGGCTCAACTCTTCGTCGGAGAAAACCTGGGCGACGATCTTGAAGTCTTGCGAGTTCTCGAAGCGCTGTAATAGCAGGCGGCTCTCCTGAGTGCCCGCTTGATCGAGGATGACGGTACGGACGTGGCGCACGTTAGTGTCGATGGCATAGCCGAGCAGAAACAACTCCAGGACGGGGATGAACAGAGTGAAAAAGAGCGTCTGGGGGTCGCGCAGGATGTGTAGTAGCTCCTTGCGGGCGACCGAGTACGTACGCTGGAGAGTACCGCCAGCCATGAAACACCTCCCTCCGCACCAGGTCAGGAGACGCGGAGACACGGAGACAGGGAGACACGGAGACAAGGAGACGATGAAGGTGAGAGCGCGGCAGGTGAGGTGGTAGGTAAGACCGATAGTGTCACGTTAACCGATTACTGCTCTCTCCTTGTCTCTTGGTCTCCCGGTCTTCCTCCTGCGCTGCCCGTGACAGCGTGACAAACACATCCTCCAGGTTAGGTTCGGCCGGGTGGACGGTAGCGCCTTCGCGCTCCAGGCCGGCCGGGGAGTAACCTTCATCAACCAGGGCGTGAATGGCCTGGCCGAAGATGGTGGCCTGGCGGACGCCGGGCTGCTGCCGCAGCCGGGCCAGCAGGCCGGCCGTGTCGGGGCCGACGATCTCCAGCCAGCGTGTCCCTGCCGGGGTCACGCCGGGCAGGCGCTTTAGCTCCCTGGGAGTCCCCAGCGCCAGCAAACGCGACAGATACAGATAGCCGACTCGGCCACAGCGCTCGGCCTCGTCCATGTAGTGGGTGGTCACGACCAGGGTGATTCCTTCGCCGGCCAGGTGGAAGAGCAGGTCCCACAATTCTCGCCGGGCCACCGGGTCCACGCCGGCCGTCGGCTCGTCGAGAAAGACCAGCCGCGGCCGATGCAACAACGCACAGACCAGCGCCAACCGCTGCTTCCAGCCGCCCGACAGCCGACCGGCGCGCCGCTCCAGGTAAGGCCGTAGTCCGGTCAGCTCGATCAACTCCCGCTGCCGGTCCCGAGCCTGGGCCGCGGACAGGCCATAGATGCCGGCGTAGAAGTCCATGTTCTCCTGCGCTGTCAGGTCGGCGTAGAGGGCGAACTTCTGCGACATGTAGCCGATTTCCGACCGGACGCGCTCGGCATACCGGGTCACGTCCTGCCCCAGCACGCGGGCCGACCCGCCCGCCAACGGCAACAGCCCGCACAAGGCACGGATGAGCGTCGTCTTGCCCGAGCCATTGGGCCCCAGCAGACCGAACACCTCGGCCGGCGCGACCGTCAGGCTGACCCGATCGACGGCCGTGAAGGCGCCGAAGCGGACCGTCACATCACGAGCGTCAATGATGAATGCGTCTGTGGCCCGCAGTCCGTAGTCCGTCGCAGAGAAACGGTCCATCGGCCGGCTTTCTGTGATCGCCTCCCGCCAGGTGCTGCCCCCGCCGTTCACCACATTGCTTACCGATGCGTTTTCCATACCTGCCGCCCCTTGCTCTTGTCCCGACTCATGGCCCCTGGCTGCTGACAACCGACCGCTGCCCCTCACTCCTGCAGCGGCAGCCAGACATCGGCCGCCATGCCGCTCTTGAAAACACCCTGCGGGTCGGCCACACGGACCTTGATGCCGAACACCTGATGGCGACGCTCGTCGGCACTCTGGACGTTACGCGGCGTGAACTCACTGATCGAGGCAATCTGCACCACCGTCCCCTGGAACCGCCGCCCCGGATACGAGTCGCAGGTCACCTCGACGGCCTGGTTCAGGCGGACCTTGCCCAACTCGGTTTCCGGGACGTAGGCCTTGATCCAGAGGTCCTCGGCCCGCAGCACGCGGACGACCGGCTGGTTAGGGGCCGCCGTGTCTCCCTTGCGTACGGCCACCACCTCGACGACCGCGCGCTCCGGGGCGTAGACGACCGTTTCGCGGAGGTTGACCTCGATCTCGCGCAGCCGGGCTCGTAGCTCGGCCACGCGCGCCTCGGCCTCGGCGATCTCTTCTGAGCGGGTTCCGGCCTGAAGCAGTTCGTACTGGGCCCGCAGCCGCTCCACTTCGGCCCGGGCCTCGGCGATGTCTTCCGGGCGGCTGCCGGCCTCGAGCATCTTCAGGCGTGCCCGGGCCGCACTTACCTGCCCCTGCAAACGGCCGTACAACGCCAAGGCAGCCTCATACTGCGACCGCGACGACGCCGGGGTGGAAGCGAGCCGCCGTTCCCGCTCCAGCTCGCGCTCGGCCCGTTCCAACTCGGCCTCCAAACTCAGAACCTCGTGGCGGGCCTGTTCGATTTCCTCAATGCGCCAGCCGGCCTGGAGCCGCTGCAAACGGGCCTCGGCCGCCTGCATGGCTGCCTTGGCCGCCGCCTTCTCCTCAGGACGAGGGCCGTTCTGCGCCTTCTCCAGTACCGCCTCAGCCGCCTTCAGCCGGGCCGCAAACTGCTCGCGTTGCGCCTCCAATTCGGGGGCCTCGAAATAGACCAGCGGCTGACCCGGTTCGACCAACTCCCCCTCCGCCACGGCCACCTTCGCCACCCGACCGCCCACCTTGGAGCTAAGCCGGACCTCCTGAATCTCCACCGTCCCCGGTAGGTGCAGCACCGGGGCCGGCCGGCCGAAGTACCAGTAGCAGCCCAGGCCCGCGCCCGCCGCGACTACCAGGATGACGCCTGCCGCTATCGATTTCCCCCGCATGCCGACTCTCCTTATCCACCACAACCTCCGCCAACCACCGGCCTGAAGCGTCCGGCTCGCGCCTCGTTCACCTCCTCTTCTGCTAAGCGGGCCAAACCAGCGTTTCAGACACCCAATGCAGCCGCTTGGACTGACAATCTATCCGGGACGGCACTAACGGCCATCTCCCGTGCATGGACGGGATCGGCGAAGGCGGTTATCATGCAAGTGGGGCACCAAGGACAAACGGCAGAAATAACCCGGACATGGATAACGACGCCAGTGGGGAGCTACAAGAGCTGATCGACCGTATCCGCCGGGGCGACCGCGGCGCGCGCCGCCAGCTGCTGGAGCGGGCGTGCGGCCGGCTGCGGCGGCTGGCGGCCCGGTTGCTGCATGGCTCGTTCCCTGCGGTGCAGGCCCGTCATGAGCTGGACAGCGTCGTCCACGAGGCTTGGCTGCGGCTGGTGCCGGCCCTCGACAAGGCCAATCCGCCGACGGTGGCCGACTTCTTCCGCCTAGCCGCCCACAAGATCCGTCAGGTCCTGCTCGATATGGTCGAGCGGCAGCGGCGCCTGGCCGGCCGGGAGATCCTTGGCGCAGACAATGGCTCATCAACCGGCCCGCCAGCCGACCGTCCCGACAACACCTACGATCCCGCCCGGCTGGCGCAGTGGACCGAGTTTCACGAGCAGGCGGCAGCGCTGCCGGACGACGAGCGGACCGTTTTCGAGTTGCATTATTACCTGGACCTGCCCCAGGCTGAGATCGCCCGACTGCTCGACCTGCACCCCCGCAAGGTCAGCTATCTCTGGGTCGCCGCCACTGAGAGGCTCGCGGAGGGACTGGGGGAGGCGGAAGGAGTGGTTTAGAGCAGGAGTCAGGCCGCCGATGTCCGACAGCGACCGCGTCCTGGATCTGCTGGTGGAGTGGGAAGAGCTGCGCCGCCAGGGCAAGGCAGTGACGGCGGAGCAACTCTGCCCGGACGACCCGGAGCTGCGGGAAAAGCTCCGTCAACGCATCCGCCGGCGGGAGCGCATCCAGGCCCTGCTCGAACCGCCAGGCGACGAAACACGGCCCGACGAGTTGCGGCGGCCGGATATAGCTGTGCCGAACATCGCCGGGTACGAGATCCTGGAGGTGCTGGGTCAGGGCGGGATGGGCGTCGTTTACAAGGCCCGGCAGACGCGGCTCAACCGCCTCGTTGCTCTCAAGATGATCCGGGCGGGGGCCAACGCCGGCCCCCAGGAGCTGGAACGCTTCCGCACGGAGGCGGAGGCGGTCGCCCGGCTGGAGCACCCCAACATTGTCCAGATCTACGAGATCGGCGAGCAAGGCGGCCGCCCCTTCCTGGCCCTGGAATTCGTCCGCGGCGGCAGCCTGGCCCGGCGGCTCGACGGCACTCCCCTCCCCGCCTGCCAGGCTGCCCGGCTCGTGCAGACGCTGGCCCGCGCCGTCCACCATGCCCACCAACAGGGGATCGTTCACCGCGACCTGAAGCCGGCCAACGTCCTGCTGACGGCTGACGGCACCCCCAAGATCGCCGACTTCGGCCTGGCCAAGCGCCTCGACGCCGACCGCGGCCAGACGCAGACCGGAGCCGTCCTCGGCTCGCCCAGCTACATGGCTCCCGAGCAGGCCGAGGGAAGGATCAAGGAGATCGGCCCGGCCGTGGACATCTACGCCCTAGGAGCGATCCTCTACGAACTGCTCACCGGCCGGCCGCCGTTCCAGGGCGCGACGCTTCTGGAGACGCTGGAGCAGGTGCGCGGTCACGACCCGGTGCCGCCGCGCGACTTGCAGCCGAGCGTGCCGCGCGACCTGGAAACCGTCTGCCTGAAGTGCCTGGAGAAAACACCGGGCCGCCGCTACGCCAGCGCCCTGGAGCTGGCCGACGACTTGCAGCGCTTCCTCGACGGCGACCCGATCCGCGCCCGCAGCGCAACGCTGCTGGACTACCTGACCCGGACCATCAGCCACACCCGGGTGGACCCGAACTTCCGCACCTGGGGCACCTGGGCCCTGACGATCGCCCCGCTCCCCCTGTTGCTCCATCTGACGGTCTTCCTGCTCTTTCACGGCCAGCCGCACTATCCCCTTGTCGCGGTCTGTACCTCGGGGGTGACGGTGCTCCTGGTGGTCGCTGTTGTCTTTTTCGGCAACCGGGCGGCCCTGCGCCGGGTCGCCAGCGAGCAGCGCCGGCACCTCAGCTCCACCTGGCTGGCCCACGTCATCGGATTCGCGCTGATGCCGGTGGTCGTCTTCGGGATGGCGCCGCCGCGGCAGCCGGACGATTGGTTCTTCATCTACCCGCTCTGGGCAATCCTGGCCGGCACCACCTTCTTCTCGATGGGCGGCAATGCGGGGCTTCTCTACGTGATCGGCTGCGCCTGCTTCGTTCTCGCCCTACTGATAACCTGGGCACCCGCCTGGGCGCCGCTGGAGGTGGGACTGCTAATGAGCATCAACCTGACTACCCAGGGCCTTTTTCTCCGTCGGCTCGGCAGCGAGGCGGGAGCGAAACCGACCGGTGAGGCGTCCACCGTCCGGGCCCCGGCCAAGGCGTGAGCCCCCCACCGGACCACTTAGCCGCACTCGTCCATCAGTCGGCGGAACTCTTCGAAGAGATAGACGCTGTCGTGTGGGCCAGCCGAGGCCTCGGGGTGGTACTGCACACTGAAGATCGGCAGCCGGCGGTGGCGCATCCCTTCGTTGGTGTTGTCGTTCAGATTGACGTGGGTCGGCTCCAGGTCGCGCGGCAGCGTGTCGAGCCGGACGGCGAAGCCGTGGTTCTGGGTGGTGATCTCGACCCGGTTGGTCTGAAGGTTGAGCACCGGCTGGTTGGCACCGCGGTGGCCGAACTTCAGCTTGAAGGTCTCGGCCCCCAGCGCCAGGCCGAGCAGCTGGTGCCCCAGGCAGATGCCAAAGATTGGTTTCTTGCCGACCAGCCCGCGGATGGTCTCGATGGCATAACCCAGAGCGGCCGGGTCGCCGGGACCGTTCGACAGGAAGATACCGTCGGGCCGCTGGGCCAGCACCTGCTCGGCCGTCGCCGTGCCGGGCAGGACGGTCACCCGGCAGCCGACCTGCACCAAGCAGCGCAGGATGTTCCACTTCATGCCGAAATCGAGGGCGACCACCTGATGGACCGCCGGCCGGGGAGGCAGATGGATCATTAGTGAGTTGACGAACCCTTCGGTCCAGGTGAAGGGTTTCTCGGGCACGACAGTGCGGACCAGGTCGCGGCCGACAATGCCAGGGGCGGTGCGGGCCTTATGGACCAGCGAGGCGTCGTCCAAATCAACGGTGGACAGCACGCCGGTCATGGCGCCGCGCAGCCGGATACGCCGGACCAAGGCACGGGTGTCGATCCCTTCCAGCCCGAGGATGTTGTGTTCTTTCAGGTAGGCATCGAGACTGGCTTGGGAGCGGAAGTTACTCGGGTCGCGCGAGAGCTCGCGGACGATGAACCCCTCGACCTGCGGCTTCGGCGACTCCCGGTCCTCGGGGTTGATGCCGTAGTTGCCGATCAGGGGATAGGTCATGGTGACGATCTGCCCCTTGTAGGACGGGTCGGTGAGGACCTCCTGATAGCCGGTCATACTGGTGTTGAAGACAACCTCGCCGAAGGTCTCGCCCTGGCCGCCGAAGCTGCGGCCGGTGTAGACCGTCCCGTCTTCCAGGGCCAGTTTCGCCACGATCACGGACATGAGTTGCTCCGGGAACTAACCACCGAGGCACCGAGGACTCAGAGAAAGGATACAAAGCAACCGCCACAGTTGGATACCCCCCTGGTGGTGTGCGTGTATTGACTCACCGGCCGGCTGACGCCGGCCGCGCGCCTTCCAGCACCAGCCGGCTGACGCCGGCTGCGCGCCTTCCAGCACCGGCCGGCTGACGCCGGCTGCGCGCCAGCCTCCGTCATCCCCTGGGATGGAACCGGCGGTGGATGGCGCGAAGCCGGTCGCGATCGACATGGGTGTACTGCTGCGTGGTGCGGATGTTGGCGTGGCCGAGCAACTCCTGCACGGTGCGCAGGTCGGCGCCGCCGGCCAGCAGGTGGGTGGCGAAACTGTGCCGCAAGGTATGCGGGCTGACCCGGGCATTCAGGCCGGCCCGGCGCACGTACTTTTTGACCAGCGCCCAGAGCATCTCGCGCGTCAGGGCCCGACCGCCCCGACTGACGAAGACCCACGGCGCATCGGGCGCCGCTGCCGTCAGACGGGGGCGCAGGCCGTCCAGGTAAGACCGCAGGGCATCCACCGCCGGTCGGCCCAGCGGCACCACGCGCTGCTTGCTCCCCTTGCCGAAGCACTTGCAGAAGCCCGAATCGAGGTAGAGATCGGCCAGCTTCAGCCCGACGACCTCGGATGCGCGGCTGCCGGTGGCGTAGAGCGTTTCCAGCAGGGCCCGGTCGCGGAGGTAAAACCGATCGCTCGGCTGGGGCGCGGCCAGGAGTTTTGCCACGCTCTCCGGGCTGAGCACCTGGGGAATCCGCTCCCACAACGTCGGCGAGCTGAGCAGATCGACCGTGCTCTCCGCCGTCCGTTCCTCCAGACGCAGGAAGCGATAGAACATCTTCAAGGCGACCAGGTGGCGGGCGATGCTGGGCGGGGCCAAGCCCCGGTCGCGCAAGTAGCCGAGGTAATAACTCAACTCGCGCACGCTGGGCCGGAGGTAGTCCTTCAGGCCGCCGCCGGCCACCCACTCGCTGAAGCGGTCCAGGTCGCGGCCATAGGCCAGGATGGTGTTGGCCGCCAGGCCGCGCTCTGACTGCAGGTAGTGGCGGAAGGCAGTCAGGTCGTCGGACAGGGCGGCGAGCTGTTCAGCAGCATCAGGAGGCATGGGATGTCCTCTTCCCAGGACCCTAAGAGCGTTTAACGAACTGGCGA
>DATLYH010000194.1:0-3596 GCA_035575035.1 Gemmataceae bacterium | reverse complement strand
CGCTGCTGTGCGCGAAGCTCGGCTAGCTGCTGCTCCAGCGATTCTACCTGTTGGTCTTTGGCGGACAGCTTTTCGGCGAGATCGTCCCTTTCTCCCCGCAGGCGGTTGATCTGAGCCAAGAGGTTATTGACGTAAGTTCTGATCTCCTGGGGACTGGCATCGTAGTGAGTCCGCGGAATAGACCGGATGGCAGCGCGGACTTCCTCAAGGTTAGGAGTCTCGCCGGTGGCTTTGCTGATGCGGATAAACGTCTTGTACTGTTTGTTGTTGTTTGCTGGTCGGAAGCAAGCCCCGCGCTTTCGACATAAGATGCCGGCATTCGTGAGGGCCTTTTGAAATAACTCAACGGTGACGGGATCATCAGTCTCAAGAAGGACATACCCCCCTGTGACATTTTTGTCGTCGTAGTACCAGACCGTAAGGTCGTCAGTGGGCAGGTTCATCGGTACTTACCGAACAGGCATATTGGTGGCCGTGTGCTCCTCCGCCGAACGACCAAGCTCACCTGCCGGCGTGCGGGAGAGCCGTGGAGATTGTAGGGCCGTCAAGCCCGCCGGTCAGGTGCAGCAGCTGGTTCGGCAAGTTCCGCCTCTGCCTGATGCTGCGGTTCCCAGGCATGGGCCAGCGCGTCCAGCTTGGCCTCGACTCTGGCCAGGCGCTCGTTGGTGGTCGCAAGCCCGAAGGCGAAGGCAGCGAGGACGAAACCGGCGAGGCCCAGCAGGAGCGCGTGGCCGGCGCTCAGGCCAGGGAGGCCGACCGACGTGGCCCCGTCTGAGGCCCACGCGGCGACGGCGCCAACGAGGCCGGCGACGAGCAGCGCCAGGCCGACCATGAACAGGCCCGCCCCGATGCGGTTCAGCGTCAACTGGCGCAAGACCCTGTGCATCTCGGTGAGTCCCTCTGCGAGTGCCGAACGACACCGCTCAGCAGCGGCGGCCGCGCTGAGCCCGGGAACTCACGAGGAACCAGTATCGCGGCCGCCGTCTACTACAGCGGCTGGTTCGGCATTCCCGCCGTGCCGTGAGACCTAGTTGAACCAGATGGCGAAACCGACAAACTCGCCGCCGAAGACGCGCTGCAGCCGCTCCCACACTTCCGGCTTGGTCAGGCTGCCCTCCTCTAGGTAACGGGCCGCCGCAGTCCCCTGGACCCACAGAACAAGATCGAAGGTCCGGGGCTCGGTGAAGACCCGCCGGAGGTTGATGCCTCGCTTCTCCTTCCCGCGCCAGAACGGCACTAGCCGCTTCCCGGCGAGCAGCGCCTCCGCCTCCCCCACGAATTCCAGCCAGCTATCGACCATCTCCTGCCGCACTGGAATGCCGAGCACGCCCTTCTGCCTGGGGTTCGGGAGCCACTCGTGGTCGTCGTCCGTCTCCGCCAGGATGAACTTCCACGACTCCCTGCTCAGCGCCAGCATCCGCTCCAGGTGGGTCAACGCCGCCTTCAGCCGCTCCGGTTCCTTGACCGGCAGCCGCGTGAGGTGGACGAAGGCGATGATGTCGGCGATGTTGACCCCCTGGAAGGTGAACGGCCCGCCCTCGTCGTCCGCGGCCAGGAACTTGTAGGGCGTCTCGGCCTTCGCGAAGAAGACGTGGGCGGTGCAGTCGAATAACTCCTGGCCGTCGTGGGCCAGCCCGACCTCCGCCAGGGCCATGAGCAGGTGGCAGTAAGCTCGGAGCCAGGCGACATCGCCCCGGTCGAAGACGACCAGCCAGTCGCTATCCTTGGGGACGTTCCTCTCGCTGCCTAGGTAGCGGGTCAGGATCGTGCTGAACCGGTCGCCGGCCTGGCCGTCGCCCGCCAAGTCCAGCCGGATCAGGCCCACGCGCAGGGGTAGCTTGACGTTGTCGTCCCGGACCTCGGCCAGGGTCGCCTCGGCCTTCGTCAAGTCGTCAATCAGGTCTTGCAGGACCTTCCGGGCGGCGGCGTAGGTGAGGGCCTCCGGCTTGGGGTTGGTCGGGACCGGCAGGCGTAGGAAGGGGACGCCCAGCCGCTGCCCGCGGTCGCTGCGCAGGCCGTACCGGTGGAGCGACTGTCCGAGGTGCTCAACCGCGCGCACAACTTGCAGGGCCCCCAGGCCGAAGCGGGCCTGCTCGTCCTTGGGGTTCCGCCGCAACTCTTCCAGGAGGGCTTTTTCCCCCTCGGCGAACTTGCCGTCATGCAGGTACTTCTCCGCCAGCGGGGGCTCAGCCGCCGCCCACGGTGTGGCCCCGAGCCAGGCGATTCCGATCAGTCCGATCATCCAGGTGCGCCGCATGGTTCTCTCCTTTCTGAGGGGGCAAAGGGCTGCCGAACGTCACAGCTCAGCCGCCGGCTCACGCGGGAAGGGGCGTTGGACTCGGGGAGCCGCTCTTCGCGTGGCCGGTCGGCTGCAGCGGCCGGTTCGGCCCGAATGTCTACGACAGCACCTTTCCCGTCCCTGTGGAGTCATCCGACAACCGCTGCTTGTTCACCGACACCTGACCGAACACGCCCCCGATCGCACCCGCTACCCCACCGCCGATGACTCCGACGGACAACACCCAAGCATTCACGCTCGCCGGGGCAGCGCGGAATGAGTCGCTGGTAAGCACGAAGATCAGGAAGACGATCGCATGGAGGATAGCCCCGATGCCTAACCCGCGCAGCCAGCGCTTGCTGAGAGCGCCCAACACCCCGGCCACCGCTCCTGCCAGCGTATTGACAAAGGATACCTGAAGGGCCGCCAACTCCCATGCCCGTAGGGTAATCTGGAAGGTGCCCTCAAGCAAGGAGCCGATCCAGTCACCGAGCCAAGTGACCGCAAGAGCCGCCACCGCGCCGGTGATTCCCGCTAGGACCCAGATGACTGGTGACGCAGTACGTCGCATGGTTGTCCTTGAAACTATGGCCGAACGCCTAAGCTCAGCGGCCGCGGCCCCGGCGGACCGGCACGCCACGGAAGCCCCGGGTAGGCCGCGGTCCGCTGCAGCAGTTTGTTAGGCTCTGAACGCCGTGATTAGGGCGGCGAGCAAGGCCGCGACGACAACGACCACCACGAACACGACATAGACCTTCACGAAGAGGCTCACCAGCGCGTACAACTTGCG
Organism: Gemmataceae bacterium; assembly: GCA_035575035.1. Classification (GTDB taxonomy): domain Bacteria; phylum Planctomycetota; class Planctomycetia; order Gemmatales; family Gemmataceae; genus DATLYH01. The sequence goes on along the minus strand of DATLYH010000194.1, from coordinate 528 downwards.
CAAGTTGTCCAGGGCCTTCATGAGGTGCGTAATGTCCTGGCCTTGCGTGGCAACGATCCGCTTGAAGGCACGCGCCGCCCGGCCGGTCCACACCCCCAGCGCCAGGTAGAACAGCATCGCTAACCCGATCAGCGCCGCCCTCCAGAAGTGCTGCGGGTCCCGGAAGGCCTGGAGCACCGCGAGCACCGAGGCGATGCCGTAGAGGACACCCATCAGCTGGAGCGGCACGGCTACCCAGACCATGTCGCGGACGAGCGGCCGGATCACCGCATTCTGGCCGCTGGTGAACTCATACTGCTCGGACGGTGAGCCCGCGGAGGGCTCTTGCCGAATCGGTGTTTCCATATCCCCTCCGAGAAAACAGCATCGAAAGCCTAACGATAGAGCTAAGGACTACCGGACAAAACCCGAACGGATGAAAATCACACAGGCGGCCAACTGAATCCAGCCGAGGAAGGTCTTGGCCGACCGATCGAGGCGCCGAGCGATACGCCCGAACTGAGCAAAGAAGTTGTGACAGCGCTCGAC
>DATLYH010000193.1:0-15899 GCA_035575035.1 Gemmataceae bacterium | reverse complement strand
GTTGCCGAGGATCGGCACGGTAATCGTCTGGCTGGTCTGGCCGGCGCTAAAGGTTAACGTGCCGCTGGTGGCGTTGTAATCGCTGCCGGCCTGGGCCGTGCCGTTCTCGGTGGCGAAGGCCACAGTCACGGTTCGGCCGCTGGGGGCATCCAGGGAGACAGTGAAGACGGCCTGCACCGCGCTGCTGTCCCCTTCCGTCACGGTCACTTCGCCGATGGTCAGGGACGGCTCCGGGTCGTTGTCAATGATGGTGCCCTGCCCCTGGCCGTCTGCAAGGATCGCGCGGAAGGGATTGCTCAGATTGACGAAGAAGGTTTCGTCATCCTCATCGAGCGTGTCGCCGAGGACCGGTACGGTGATCGTCTGGCTGGTCTGGCCGGCGCCGAAGAAAAGCGAGGCCGTGACGGCCGAGTAGTCGGTCCCTGCCTGAGCGGTTCCATCCTGGGTTGCGTAATTGACGGTGATGCTTCGGCCGCTCGGCGCACTCAGCGAGACGGTGAAGACCGCCTGGACCTGGCCGCTGTCTCCTTCGGTCACGGTCACGTCACTGATCGATAGCGACGGCTCCGGGTCGTCGTCCAGGATGGTCAGGGTATGCTGGGTGATTGCTCCCAGGACGGCATTGGTCGGCGTGCCCAGGGTCACGATCACTGTCTCGTCATCCTCGTCCAGGGAGTCATTCACCACGGAGACAGTGATCGTGGCGGTGGTGATGCCGGAATTGCCCGGAATGACGACGGGGCTGGGCGAGAGGGTGTAATCAGCCGGGCTCTGCGCCGTGCCCGCTACACTGAAGGGGATGGTCACGTCCGCTGCCGAGGCGTGCGACAGCTGAAGCGTCAGCAGGACGGTACTGGCGCTTTCGGGGGTGTTCTGGGCAGCCGTGGTAAAGGTCACGGTCGGCGGCGCCTCGACGAAGTCAGAAAACTCGGAGGTGTTGTTGTTGGCAAGGTCGGTGGCCGTGGCGGTGAAGAACGGTCCCACGGCCGGGGCGGTAGTGGTGAGGGTGAAGCTGGCGTTGCCGGTGGAATCGGTGGTCACGAAGAGGAAATCCAGCGGGCTTTCTCCCTCGTTCCGCGGGACAAAACTGTTAGAGAAGAACTCGATGAGGAAAGTGCTGTCGGGCTTACTGTTCAGCGTCCCGCGGATCTCGATAGTGCCGCCGGTGATCGTGGCGGAGGTAAGGACCGGGAAGTTTTGCAGGTCGTTCGGGCCGATGTCGTTGTCACCCAGATCGTTGGCGGTCCGACCATCGGCGCCCAGATCAATGCCGACGAAGATGTCCTGGCGGGAGTTCTGGAAGATGGCGTTGGTGACGATCAGATTGCCGGTGCTCCCGTTCCCCTCGACGGCCACCCCGGCGCCGTCGTTAAAGGCAATGCGGTTGCCCCCCGGGAAGACTCCCTTGCTGATGATTCCGCCGATGATGTTATCCGGTGCGTTCAGGATGCGCACGCCCGCACCGTGGTTGCCCAGTTCGCCGGTGCCGGTGGCGTCGGTGCCGATGAAGTTGCTCTGGACCTGGTTGTTCGTCGAGCTGCTGCCGATGAGGTGGACACCGACGCCGAGGTTGCCGGAGATGATGTTTCGCGCCGCGGAGTCCGTGCCGCCGACGGTGTTGTTCGGGCTGTTCTCGATCCGGATGCCGTCGAAGTCGTTGCCCAGGGCAGCGGTGCCCGTGACATCAGTACCGATGAAGTTCCCCTGGACCAGGTTGCCCGTCTGGTTGAGGTCCGAGATCAGGACGCCGTTCGCATCGTTGCCGGAAATGACATTCCGGGTCCCGGCGGTGGTCCCGCCCACAATGTTAGCAAAGGCCCCGAAATTCACGACCACGCCGTTGCCAGCATTGCCAAGGTCCTGGACGCCAAAGGCGTCGGTGCCGATGAAGTTCCCCTCAATCCGGTTCCTCGACGCGCCGTCTCCTTCGATGGTGACGCCGTCCTCACCGTTGCCCGAGATGACATTACCCACAACGACGTTGCCGGTCGCCGACCCGTTGGTCCCGCCCAGGCTGGAGATGACCACGCCGTCGTCGCCGTTCCCCAGGCCCAGGGTGCCGGTGACATCGGTGCCGATGAAGTTCCCCTGGATCCGGTTGTCCGCCGCTCCACCGAAGGCGCCGTTGATGACAACGCCAAACCGATCATTGCCGGAGATGAGGTTGCGGGCCGCGGCCGTGGAGCCGCCGATGGTGTTGCCCGAGGGGGTGGGATCGCTGAAGCCGATCAGGAAGGAGATGTTCACGCCGTCAAAGCCGTTGCCCAGGGCGCTGGTGCCGTTGACATCGGTGCCGATGAAGTTCCCCTCGACCCGGTTGCCGGTGGCGGACAAAGCAGTGTGATTCAACAGGGTGACGCCGCTGAAGCCGTTGCCCGAGATGATGTTCCTTGCCCCGGCCGCCGTTCCGCCGATCAGGTTGTCCGGCGCGCCGTCGATGAGTACGCCCGAGCCGCCATTGCCCAGGAAAAGAGTGCCGCTGCTGTCGGTGCCGATGAAGTTCCCCTGGACCAGGTTGTTCATCGCGGTGCTGCCGACGATTCGGATGCCGTTGCCGTCGTTACCCGAAATGACGTTGCGGGCGCCGGCGGTCGTTCCGCCAATGGTGTTGTTGGCGGCACTGTCGATCTCCACCCCGGGACCCATGTTGGCCAGGTCCAGGGCCCCGGTGACGTCGGTGCCGATGAAGTTGCCCTCCACCCGGTTACTGGGGGAGCCGTTCGCGATGCGGACACCGTAGGAGAAGTTCCCCGAAATGAGATTCCTGACTCCGGGCGCAGTCCCGCCGATGATATTGCCGGAAGCGCCGGAGGCGATCAGGACCCCGCCTTGGTTGGGAATCGCCACGGTGCCGGTGACATCGGTGCCGATGAAGTTGCCCTCCACCCGGTTGCCGGTGGCCCCGGACCCGACGATCTCGACACCGGTGCTGGAGAAGATGTTGCCCGAGATGATATTCCTCGCCCCGGTGGCCGTCCCGCCGATGAGGTTGTCGGGTGCGTCCTGAATGATGACACCCGTCTCGTTGGCCAGTGTCTGGGTGCCGGTGAGGTCGGTGCCGATGAAATTGCCCTGGACCAGATTGCCCGATGCACTGCTGCCACGGATTAGGACGCCGGCCGCGAAGCTGTTGCCTGAGATCAGGTTCCGGGCAGCGGGCGTCGTGCCGCCGATGGTGTTGTTGGGGACGTTGTCAATCAGGATCCCGCCGCCGAGGTTGGGGGCGTTCCTGGTCCCGCTGACAGTCGTGCCGATGAAGTTGCCCGTGAGGGTGTTGCCGCCGCTGCCGGCCAGCACGATCCCACTGCCGCCGAAGCCGCCAATCACCAGCCCGCTGATGGTGCTGTTCCCAGCGGTGATCTGCAGGCCGTCGGCCAACGATCCGGCCTGGCTGCCGTCCAGGACGATTTGCAACAGGGCGTTGTTGCCGTTGGCCAAGGTGTTGGGGCTGGCGCCGGGCTGGGTGTAGCCGTCGATGACCACCGGGTCGGTGATGGCCGGCAGGGGGGTGGCCGGGCTGATCGTATGTGGACCAGGGCCGGAAATGTTGAACTCGATGCGGTCGGCGCCTGAGGTGCCATTGGCATCGAGGATCGCCTGCCGCAGGGAGCCATCGCCGAGGTCATTGGTGTTGGTCACCAGAAAGATGGCCGGTGCCAGGCGGTCCTCCAGGGTTTCCAGGTGGGGTCGGGCCTTGCGGCGGTCCCGGCCGCGCTTGGCCGGCCGGCCGAGTTGCAAAGAGAACTTCAGACGCTGCCACTGCCGCCACCAGGAGGAAAACATGGGGGCATTCCTCTTCCGAAGATACCGTGGAAGTTCGCAAACCCGAGGGCCGCGCCGCCGGACGATCCAAGGGCTGGCGGAGGGTTACGCCTCAGACGGCTCACCCGGCCGCGTCCAACTTGTGCTACCGCTGGCCGCACGCGATGGGCCAGGCAAAGCCTTCCGGCAGGGGGATGGGAAGGGGCGGAGGCCAAGCAAACTTTTCGGCGTGGCCAATCCAGTAAGTTGGGAGTGAGCCTAAGACCTGACGGCGGGCTTGTCAATCAGAAACTGGACCGCGCGCCGAAAAAAATACCACCGCCGATGTCCTCCATCCGACAGAACCTGTGTAGCACGCTTTCTCGGACTCCTGGCATCGGCTGGGCCGGTCCTTCCTGCTTGCGGCTGGGTGCCCGGCCTTGGACGGCAGCACCTCGGCTCGGACGGCTCCAGCTGAGAAGACCGGGGCCGGCCGCGCCCTTCTCCCCGGCTGCGGGCCGACGAGGGAAATGCCTCAATCTCATGAAGGATGCTCCGGGAGGCCGACTTTAGCCGGGGGTCACCGTCCGATCTCGGGGCGGGAAATGCGGCAGTTTTTTCCTTTTTTCTTGTTGACAAGGGTTATTACCCCGTTTACCTTCAAATCGGATCGGTCAGTCCTAGACCTAGCCCAAACTGATACTGATTCACAGATTGGTTTTTCCTTCCCTCCAGGGATCATTTACCCGTGCGGGGCGGGTGAAAGATACCCTCGAAGGGAATATGGCGCGGGGCTATATTCCTCTTCGGAAATCGGAAGGGTGGCGTAGCGCGGGGCTGCGTCATCTTTCCTGAATGAAAGTCGAAGTGGGTGTAGCGCGGGGTTACCCCCACTTCGGAGGTGAGAGTCTGCGGGGTGTGCCCGCAAGTTCTATTCTCGTTTTCCCCTTTTCAGGGAGTGTGCCTATGCGAAGGATCAAACTCTTCAAGAAGCAGCGCGCCTTCACCTTGATCGAGCTGCTAGTGGTGATTGCCATCATCGCCATCCTGATCGCGCTGTTGCTGCCGGCAGTGCAGAAGGTGCGCGAAGCGGCTGCCCGGAGCCAAAGCTCCAACAACCTCCGCCAGATCGGCCTGGCTACCCACAACATCAACGACAACTTCATGGAGGTCCCGATGGTCAGCGGCCCGTGGAAGGCCATCCCCACCACCGGCCCCTCCAACGTCTCCATCTGGTTCGCCCTGCTCCCCTACATCGAGCAAGACAACATCTTCAAGACCATCACCAACCAGAGCACGAATGTCGTTACCGGCTACAACGCCGCGCCTACCTCAACCAACGCCACCATCCTGTCGTTGATCAAGACGTACGTGAGTCCGGCGGACTTCACGGGGAACGGCTCCAGCGGCGAGTGCAGCTACGCGGCCAACTGGCAGGTCTTCCAGCAGCCGACCAAGGCGAGCCCGACAGCGCCGCAGGCCTACGCTGCCATCCCGCGGTCGTTCACGGACGGCCAGACCAACGTCATCATGTTCGCCGAGATCTACCAGCGCTGCAACACCAACTCCACCCGGCTCTGGCGGAACACCGCCTGGATCGGCAACAGCTCGGTAGTGTCTGGTACGCCTCATCTCATCGGCATTACCGCCTCGGCGACGGCGCGGGCCAACAACGAGCCGAATAATGCCAACCACTGGAGGAACGTGGCGACCTTCAACCGGATCCCGCCGACCACGACGGCCCCCAACCCAGCCGTAGGTGCCGTTCCGACAAGCACCGATAATACCGGCAGCCGGGATCCGGGGTTCCAGACGGCGCCGCGGAACAACCTCCCTCCCAACCCGGCCAACCCGACGTGGCCGGTGACGGCTGCTAATGCAACCGCGGGTGGTTGCAACCCACTGCTGGCACAGACGCCGCACGCCGGCGGGATGCTGGTCTGCCTGGGTGATGCGAGTGTTCGCTCCATCCAGTCCTCGATCAGCCTGACCACCTGGCGGCGCGCCATCGTCCCGGCGGACGGTAACGTCCTTGGCCCCGACTGGTGAGCGATGACCGGCTTTGACCGGCAACACGCCCTGATAGTAGTCCCGACACGGGCCCTGGTGATCGCCACCAGGGCCCGTTTATTCTCCCTGGTCCTTTCGGCATGTCACACCGCCGCCTCCTGGTCCTCGTCACGCTGGCTCTCGTTTGCCTCACCCTCGTCTCCTACGCGGGCGTCCTCTGCAACGACTTCATCAAGATGGACGACCCCGACTACGTCACCGACAACGTGCGCGTCCATACCGGACTGACCGCCGAGAACCTGCGCTGGGCCTGGACGACGTTTTTTGCAGCCAACTGGCACCCGCTGACCTGGATGTCGCTCCAGCTGGACGCCGAGCTCTTCGATCTCAACCCAGCTGGCTACCACCTGACCAACCTGGTGTGGCACACGGCCACCGTAGCCCTGCTGTTCGGCGTCCTTTACCGGATGACGGGGACGGTCGGGCGCAGCGCCCTGGTGGCCGGCCTGTTCGCTGTGCATCCACAGCACGTGGAGTCGGTCGCTTGGGTGGCGGAGCGCAAGGATGTGCTTAGCGGCTTCTTCTGGGTCCTGACCCTGGGACTGTACGCCTGGTACGCCGAGCGGCCGCGTCTTGGCCGTTACCTGCTGGCCTTCGCCGCGTTGGCCCTTGGCCTGCTGGCCAAACCGATGCTGGTGACGCTCCCCTGCGTCCTGCTGCTGCTGGATTACTGGCCGCTGCGGCGGATGCGGTTCACCGGGTCCGGGCCGGTCGAAAGCGAGGCGGCCCCTTCTTACTCCCCTGCTTCCGTCGGCTGGCTGATACTGGAGAAGGTGCCGCTGCTGGCCTTGGCACTGGCCTCTAGTGTGATCACGTTCATTGCCCAACGGGAGGGAACGGCAGTAGTGCCTCTGCAAGTGATCCCCCTGCCGGACCGCCTGGTCAATGCCGTGGTCTCCTATGCGGCCTACATCGGTCAGACAGTCTGGCCGTTCCATCTGGCGATTTACTATCCGCACCCCTATGGCATGCGGCCGGCCTGGCAGCTGGCAGCGGCGGTCCTGGTGCTGGCAGCCGTGTCGGTCGTGGCGGTCCGAGAGGCCCGGCGTCGCCCTTACCTGCTGGTAGGTTGGCTGTGGTATCTGGGGACGCTGGTGCCGGTCATCGGCCTGGTGCAGGTCGGCGGCCAGGCCCGAGCCGACCGCTACACCTATCTGCCGCACATCGGCCTGTTTCTGGCGATGGTCTGGGGCGGGGCCGACCTACTGGCCCGTTGGCGTGCCTCCCGGGTCGTTGTTACCTCCCTGGCGGGGGCGGTGCTGCTCGGCTGCGCCGTGCTGACCGTAGTCCAGGTAGGCCGCTGGCGCAATAACGCCACACTCTGGGAGCACGCCCTTCGCGTGACCGAGGCGAACTGGGAAGCTCACTATCACGTAGCCATGATCCACGCTGAGGAGGGCCGGTTCAGCGATGCCTGGCGCCATCTCCGTGCCATTCTCGAGATCCGGCCGGACTACGTGGTACCGCATTTTGATGCCGGGGTAGCGATGCTTCATCAGCGGAGATTGCCGGAGGCGGAACTCTGCCTCCGCGAGGTGGTGCGCCGAGCCCCGCGCCGGGCAGAAGCACATTTCAACCTGGGTATGGCCTTGTTGCTTCAGGGCCGGCCGGAAGAGGCCGAGCAGTCGTTTGCCTCAGCCGCGGCGCTGGAACCGGACAACGCCCGCGCCCATGCCTACCTGGGGCTGGCCTTGCTGGAGCAGGGCAAATCGGACGAAGCCTGGCCGCATCTGTGGAAAGCCGTGAAACTGAAGCCGGACTATGCCAAGGCACGCGACAGCCTCGGTTTGTACTACCTGCGCCGGGGCGAGGCGGGCGAGGCTGCCCGGCATTTCGCGGAGGCGGTGCGGCTGGACCCCGGCATGGCCGAGGCCCACAACCATCTGGGGCTGGCCCGGGCCCGGCAAGGCGCCTGGCGCGAGGCCGCCACCCATTTTGAACAGGCCGTGCGGCTCCTGCCGGCTGCCGCCGACTATCGGGCCAACTGGGCATGGGCCCTGGACCACCTGGGACGGAAAGCAGAGGCGCATGCCGAGTACCGCCGCCTTCTCGAGCAGGACCCTGGCTGGCCCCAGCAGGCCGCCCAGGCTGCTTGGTCATTGGCAACCAATGGTGCCCGCCAGCGGCGCAACGGCCCCGAAGCCGTCCGGCTGGCCGAGCAGGCTTGCCAGGCGACCGGTTATCGGCAGCCGGAGTATCTCGACGTTTTGGCGGCCGCCCACGCCGAGATGGGAGACTTCAACCAGGCCGTGGAGGTTGCCTGCAAGGCCCTGCACTTGGCCTCCGCCGAAGGGCAGACCGAGCTAGCCAAGCAGATCGAGGAGCGTCTGTGGTTCTACGCGAACGGCTGGCCGCTGCCGACGAATGACGACTGACGAAGCACGAATGCCGAATCCGTCATTCTCGTTCCAGCAAGGGAGTGAGAGCAGCACGGAGCTGATTGCGGGCGCGGTAAAGGAGGCTCTTGGCCGCCTTGGGGCTCATGTCCATCGCGGCGGCGATCTCGGCGTAGGTACGGTCGTGGAACTGGTGTAACTCCATGGCGGTGCGCTGGCGGTCGGCCAACTCGGCGACGGCCGAGCGGACCAGCCAGGCCAGCTCGCGCCGCTCCAGCGGTTGCGAGGGGGACTCGCCCCGGTCGCGCAGCAAGTACTCGACAGGCCGGCCGGCATCCGGCTCATCGGTCGTACCCGGCCGCAGGTGCGGGTGGCGGCGCCGGAAGCGAAGGGCATTGCGGACCAGGTTCTGGACGATGTGGAATAACCAGGTGACGAACTTGGCCCGCGGTTGGTAGCGCTTCCGGTGCCGGTACAGCCGCAGGAACACCTCCTGCGTCAGATCTTCCGCCTCCTGCCGGTCCCCCAGCTGCCGGCAGAAGTAGGCGAAGACCCGCGCCCAGTAGCGCCGTACCAACTCCGCGAACGCCCCGGAGTCGTCGGCCTGCACCCGGAGCATCAGCTCCACATCCGGGTCGGGGTGGGACGGCGGCAAGGTGATAAGGTGGCAAGGTGACAAGGTGACGGGACGGTCCGGGCCATTCCTGTCCGTGCCCCGCCCGCGCTTGCCGCCGGCCGGCTTCTTCCGCTTCAGTGCTGGCGTCTGCATCTTGGTCACCTTGTCACCTTGTCATCCCCGGCCGGCAGCAAAATCCGGAAGGTGCTCCCCTGGCCGGGCTCGCTCTCTACCGCAATGGTGCCGCCCATCAGCTCGACATAGCCCTTGACGATTGCCAGCCCCAGCCCGGCATGCAGGCCGTCCGCCTGGCGGGAGGGGTCGGCCCGGTAGAAGCGCTCGAAGATATGTTCGCGCGCCTCCGGAGCGATGCCGATGCCGGTATCCCGGACTTCCAGGCAGAGGTGGCCGTTCCGCCGTTCGACCGTCAGCTCGACGGAGCCATCGGGCCGGTTGTACTCAATGGCATTGTGCAGCAGGTTGTTCATCACCTCGCGGAGCTTGTCGGGGTCGGTGGTCAGGGCGGCAACGTCAGGACACTTCAACTGCAGGCTCAGCCCGCGAGCCTCGGCCAGCGGCCGGACCACGGCCGCGCATTGCCGGGCCACCTCGGCGGCGTCAACCGGCCGCGGCCGGACCTGCGCCACCCCCGCATCCAACCGCGCCAGGGTCAGCAGGTGCTCGACCAGCTGGCTCATCTGCTGGCCGCTGGCCCGGCATTCCTCCAGTAGTTCGCGGTATTCCTCCGGCGTGCGGCTTTTGCGCAGGCCGACCTCGATGGTGGTCAGCAGGGCAGTCAGCGGTGTCCGCAGTTCGTGGGAGATGTCGGCGGCCGCCTGCTTCTCCCGGGCGAAGGCTCGCTTCAGCTGGTCCAAGGTCTCATTCAACCGGTCAACGATCGGCCGTAATTCGACCGGCAGACGCCGCTCCTCGAAGGGGAGGCGAAAGTCTTTGGTTGAAACCCGGCTGACCGCGACCGACAGCCGCCGCAGCGGCGCCAGCCCCAGGTGGACCAACCCGAAGACGCCGGCTCCGGCAGCAGCGAAGGTGATCAGACTGATCAGCAGCAAGTGGTTCCGCAGCGAGGCCAAGGTGGCCCCGGACTCCGCCTCCAACCGGTTCAGCTCGTCGTCCAGTTCGGCGTCCAGCCGGGCCAACTCTTCCTTGACGTCAGCCCGGAGCTTCTTCAAATCTTCGTCCAGCTCGAGCCGGAGTTTGGTGATGGCTATCTCCCGCTCGGTCGTGTCCGCAGCACACTGGATGTAGATTGGCGGTCTCGGCCGCTCCCGCGGCGGCGAAGGCGGGCCCACGAAGTCAGGGCGCGGCGGGCGCGGCGGAGGCGGCCGCTCCGGGCGGCGGTCAGGCGAGTTGGGCCGCCGCAGATAGATGATCCGCGCCACCGGCGCCTTGAGCACCACGCGCCGAACGACCAGACCCCGCTCTAGCTCGACGTCATCTGCTTCCCAGTCGAGCACCTTGTCGGCAAAGCGGCCTGGGTTGAACGGCAGCCAGCGGTCCCCCAACGACCGGGAACGCCAGGAAGGGCCCCAGCTGCTGTTGATCTGGTAATAGTAACTGGTGTCCTCCTCCTCGGAGGTAAGGAGGTTTTCCTCTTGAAGCTGGATCTGGAACGGGGCATTCAGCGGGCTCTCGACGCTCTCCGCAACCCAGACCGGCACCAGGACATAGCCGTTCGGGCTAAGCCCAGCCGTCAGCAATCCCAGGAGGGGATAAGGGCCGACGTAAGGGATATGGTTGAACTGGAACTGGTAGCGGACCAGCGTGGCCAGGGTGCGGGCCTCGGACAGCAGCGTCTCGTCCAGCCGGTCATGCTCCTCTTGTTCGCGTTCCCGGCACCGCGCCTCCAGGAAGTCGCCTCGCGTCTTCTGCCACTGCTCCAGCAACCGGCGGGCGTTGTCGTTCTTGGCCAGCAGCAAGCCGCGGGCGTACTCCTTCCGGGCCAGCAGCGTCTGCAAGGTGATATTGTAAACCAGCAACGACACGGCCCCCAGGGCCAGCCCCAGCAGGACCAACCAGTAGATCAGGAGGGACAGACGGATCGACCTCATGACTCGTCCCCCCGGAGCATGTAACCCTCGCCCCAGCGCGTCAGGATCAGCGGCGGCTCGAAGCCCTTGTCGATCTTGTTGCGCAGGTAGCGGATGTAGACATCAACTACATTGGAAGTGTTCTCGTCGTATTCATCATAGAGGTGGTCCCAAATCATGGAACGGCTGACGACCCGGCCGCGGTGGAAGGCAAGGAACTCGAGCAGAGCGTACTCGCGGGGGGTCAGGTGGATCGGTTGGCCGGCGCGCTTGACAGTGCGCGAGGCGGTGTCGATCTCCAGGTCGTAGATGCGGATCACCGGGTCCTTGACCTGATGACCGCGGCGGATCAGGGCCCGCAGCCGGGCCAGCAGCTCCTCCAGCTCGAACGGCTTGGTCAGGTAATCATCGGCTCCAAGGTCCAGGCCGCGCACCTTGTCCTCGATGGCGCCCCGGGCCGTCAGCACCAGTACATGGGTCTTCAGGCCCGCCCGCCGCCAGTGCTGCAACAGCGACAGGCCGTCCTGCTTGGGGAGCATCAGGTCGAGGATGATGACGTCGTAGTCGGTGGTGCGGGCCTTGTAGTCGCCCTCCTCCCCATCGTAAGCGACATCGACGGCAAAACCTTCCTCGGTAAGCCCTTGCTTGAGGGCACGAACCAGAGGCTTGTGGTCTTCGATGAGCAGTACACGCACGGGCCACCGTTGCAACAGGGTCCAGGCCGCGTGCGGAGAAAAGGCGAGAGCTTGCGGGGGTGGTGAAGGGTACCATCGGCTCACCGCCCGCCGGCTCTCGCAAGCTCCGCAGGCCCTCGCTATGTAAAAAGCTATCAGGAATGGGATTAAAGGATCATGAGAGTTGGGCAGCGTTCTTCCCGACGGCCGGCCGTGGCCCGCCGCACGGAGCAAACCCGCCGCAACTCCCCTGGAGGTAGCTTATACCGACGAGTCGTCTTTCGGGAAGGCCCGGCGCGTTCGAGGCGGCCCCTGCCGGAAGTTTAAGGCGCTGCGCCGGACCGGGGGAAGGCGGGGACAAAATCGCCCACGACCCGGCGGACCTCGACCAACAGACGCGGCCGGGACAGCGGCCGGTGGTCCAGCGGCGTCCAGCCGCCGTAGTAGCCCATCAGTGTGCGCAGCGGCACCCGATCGCGGCTAGCCCAGTAATTAACCAGGACCGTCCGTTCCTGATCGACCTCGATCAACTGCTGGATCAGACGGCGGTCAGGCAGGATCAGCCAGTCGCCGACCCGCAGCCGGGACTGCCCAGGCACCACCGGGACCATGCCGGCCCGCTCGGCGTAGTACTGGAACCCCCAGTGGCCGACGTACCAGACCATGCCGCCTTCCCCTTGCCGATGGATCTGTCGGGCCAGGGTTTCGGCCGCCTCCTTCTGGGTGTGTGCCTCCAGCACATCCACCGCCAGGAAGCCGAGCCCCAGCACACCGCTGCAGACTGCCAGCCGGTTCACCAGTGCCCGCCGCTCGCCGAAGCGACAGGTGCGCGAGGCCAGCCGGCCGGTCAACACGCTGGCCGCCAGGAACATCCCCATGACGCGCCGCACGGCTGGGAAAGGGCTCAGAGCGAAGTAGCCCGCCACCTCCAGCAGCAGCCACAGCATGAGGAACCACTCAGCCCGGTAGCCGCGCCAGCGGGCCAGCCGTCCTCGCCAGCCGGCGCCGCCGAACCGGCACAGCCGCCCGCCGACCATCGCCCCGATGACGCTCAGGCCGAGGCCCCAGGCGAAGTAGAGGACGTCGGCCAGAGAGAACTCGAAGTCCTGCTTAGGCACCGAACCGAAGAGGCTTGTGACTTCGGCCTGCACGGTAAAGTTGACGCCGACGCAGGCCACCGTCAGATAGCCAAGCGCGACCACGGCCATGCCCGCCCACACGACTCGGCGACCCGCCCCTAGCGCCGCCAGCCCGAGCAGCCCCAGGACCGGGGCCACGCCGCCGAGAGTGGTGATCAGCGCCGGCAGCAGACCAAGTCGGTCCGGCAGGGTCCGGGACGCATGGCGCAACTGGTACAAAAAGTGGGATTCACCATACAGTCGGGCTGTCACCCACTCCCAGGCCACGAAGAGGAGGACCGCCTCGGCCGCTGCGAGCAGCGCCAGGCGCATCCGCCCAAACAGGCCGGCGGCCACAAGCAACACGGCCGGGGCGAGGAAGCCGGTGTACTTGGTCTGCGTGGCCAGCCCGGCCAGCAGCCCCGCCAGGCACGCCCCCGCCAGCGCGGCCTTCCCCTCCGTTTGGATGGCACGGAGGAACACGGCCAAGGCGCCGAGGCTGAGGGCCAGGGCGGGGACATCGGGCATCAGGTTTAGCCCCGGCAGGATGGTCGGGGAGAGGACGGTCATCCAGAGCAGGGGCGTTTCCAGGCCGCGGGCAAACCGCCGCAGCAGCGCGTCCAGCGCAAAGGTAAAGAGGAGGGTGAACGGCCACAACCAGAGTTTCCACAGCGCCACCGGCTGCTCGAGCGGCTGCATGCCCAGCACCTTCAAAAGGTGGACACCGGCGCCCCACCAGGAGACCATCACCGGCGGCGTCAGCACGGTGTTGGCGTGCTGCGGCTCGTGGTACCAGAACACCTGAAAGCCGAACGGGTCGAGCGGGTGGTCAGCGATGTGGACGGCGTAGTAGTAGTTGGCGGCCTCATCGATGTGGATCGGCTTGAGGCTGCCGAGCGCCGTGAACACCACAGCGAGGGTCAGCGGCGAAACCCACCACCGCGCCCGCGGCGAGAAGGCGGCAGCGGCGGGGCGGTCAGAGGTGGGGGCAGACGTCATGGGTGCTCAAGCGTGCCCGGCGGTTGTCGAGTTGCCGAGGCGCGGCGAAAAGGGCCGGCCCCCTGGAGGACCGGCCCCCGTGGGTATGCCTTTTCGGCGGGGTTCAGGCCGGCGACCGAGCTACCGTGGCCTGCCGGCGGCGCAGGTAGAGGCCGAGGCCCGCGCTGCCGACACCCAGGAGCACCAGCGACGACGGCTCGGGGATAATGAATCCCTCCGTGGTGAACTCGGCGCTCGCGTTGGCAATGGGGCCGATCCCGTCGGGAGGGCTGACGTCGAGGAAGATGCCGGTCCCGGTGACGTTGAAGAAACCCTGCCTCTGGGTAGTTGCTGTGAGCGTTGTCGTCCCCGCAGACGCTCCGGTGAACATGAAAGTGCCGAGGAAGATTTCGGTGATCGTGTCGCTGATCGCTGTGCCCAGCACCGGGTTGGAGAAGGCTCCCTCGATGAACCGGGGAGGGTTCACCGCGGAGGTGAAGAAGTCATTGAACGCGGGGTTGCCGGTGATGTCCGCCGTCGTGATGGTGACGACCTCAGGCGACGGGCCAAGGTTGATCGTGACTCCCCCGCTGCTCAGGCCCTGACTGCGCAGGACCGACTGACCGACAGCATGCGTTTCGCGGAGGAAGACCTGGACGTTGGCCTTCTGGCCGGCTTGCACGGTATAGCTCGACTGGTCGAAGCGGAACAGGAACTCGGCATGGGCGGAACCAGATGAGAACAACCAGAACAGGGTGAACCCCAAGGCGAACTTCCGCATGGACGTACCTCTCTAGCTGAGCAGTTGGGGCACCAGTAATGATTCTAAATCCTCAGAACATTCAAGTCAACTTTTATCTATACTTTCCGTCCCGGGGAGGAGAGGAACCGATCCTCCCGAGCCCCGGATCATACCGTCGGGCCTCGGCGGGAAGCTAGATCGACCGGCCGCGCCTCTGGTTGAACTGGAAGTAATCGAGGCCGTCGATCTGGCCGTCGCCGTTGTAGTCGAAGAAGGCCAGGTAGCCGGGATCGCCCTGCCGCTTGAGCATCGTGCCAAAGAACAAATCGACATCGTTTCCAACGGCCCGCGTCAGATCAACCCGGCCGTCGCCGTTGGCGTCGCCGAAGAGCCGGAAGAACGCCTCCCGGGTCTGGTCGTCACCATAGATCAGGTCGCCGCCCGCCGTGCCGTTGTTGTCAGCATCGACGAACTGGCCGGCGGCATCCCGGATCATCTCGCCATCAACCGTGAGTTCATACCGGCCGTCCGCCAGCGAGCCGTTGACAATCCCCGCCCCGGTGAAGCGGAGAATGACCACCGTCTTGGCACCGGTCGCGTCGGTGGTCACCTGGGCCATCAACCCGACGACGGCACCGGTGGTGCGGTTGACCAGTCGGAAGGCGTCCACCGGATTGCCGACGAAGGTCACCCGGCTGTTGAAGGTGACGGTCACGTCGGTCACCAGTGAGCGCTGGGACTGGAACGCCCCATCGGCCCTTTGCTGATTGATGACTACACTCTCGACGGTTGCCAGGTCGTCATTGATGATGGTGGCCTGTCCCTGGTTGTCGGCGATGGTCGCGTTGGCGGCGCCCGAGAGGTTGACGAAGAAGGTCTCATCAGGCTCGACCGCGGTATCGCCGTTGACCAGGACGGTGACCGTCTGGCTGGTCTGGCCGGCGCTGAAGGTCAGCACACCGCTGGTGAACTGGTAGTCGGCCGGAGCGACGGTTGTGGCAGTGCCGTCGGCGGTGGCGAAGTTGACCGTCACCGTCTGGCCGCTGGCGGCGGACAGGGTGACCGTGAAGACCGCCGCGGTGGTGCCGCTGTTCCCCTCAGTCACCGTCACATCACTGATACGGAGAGACGGGGCCGGATCATCATCGATGATGGTCAAGACGGCGGTGTTCGGGGTGCCCAGGGTGGCGCCGCCAGTGGGGCCGCTGAGGGCCAGGTTGACCGTCTCGTCGGACTCGTCGATGTTGTCGTTGATGATCGGGATGGTGACAGTGGCGACGGTCTGGCCGGCGCTGAAGCTGACGGTGGTAGTCACCGCGGTGAAGTCCACCCCCGCAGTGGCGGTGCCGCCGCTGCTGGCGAAGGTGACGGCAACGGCACCGTCGCTGCCGCCAGTGCGGGTGAGGGTGATGGTCGCCTGGCCGGCAGCCTCCCCCACCGAGTAGGTCGCCGCGCTGAACTGCAACTGCCCCGGCTGGGCAGCGTCGTCGTTGACAATCGTCCCTTGACCCTGGCCGTCCACCAGCGTGGCATTGGTGGGACTGCTCAGATTGACGAAGAAGGTCTCGTTGGGCTC
>DATLYH010000192.1:0-31619 GCA_035575035.1 Gemmataceae bacterium | reverse complement strand
CGACGAGGTCAACCGCCGCGGCATCAACGCCTGGAAACGCCAGCGCCTGATCCGGGCCGGGGCCGACATCGTCATCCCCGAGTACCGCCGCCACGAGCGCCTGCTCCGCTACCTCTTCGCCGAGGACTGACCTGCCGGCCGCCGCCCCGCTCCTGTGCTAGGTTTGGGCATACGACCGCAGCAGGTCGGGTTTGGCCAGAGGCAGAGGATACGGGTGCGGGACACCGTTAGCACAGCCGGGGAGTTCGGCCCCAACTGGAGGCAGGCGGCCCTGCTGGGCCTGGCGTTAGCGTTGGGCCAGACGGCGCTGGTGTGCCTGCTGAGCGGCGCCGCGAACCCAGCGGAGGCCTACCTCCGATTGCACCGCTGGGACGCGGTGTGGTACGGCCACATCGCCGAGCACGGCTACCGAAGCACGGTCCCCCCGACTCCGCAGGACGCCGACCGCTCCAATGTGGCGTTCTTCCCCGGCTACCCGCTGCTGGCGCGGGCCGTGGCGGCGGCCTCCGGCTTGCGGATCGAGTATGCCCTGCCGCTGACGTCCCAACTCGCCTGCTGGGGCTTCTGGACCTACCTGCTCCGCATCCTCCAGAGCTGGCGCGTCTCGGCCCGCCTGGCCTTCGGCACGGTCGTGATCATCCTGAGCCATCCGGCCGCATTTTTCCTGGTGGTCGGTTACTCCGAGTCCCTCTTCCTGATGACCTTGCTCGGCTATCTGTACTGGTCAGGGGAGCGCGGGGCGCTAGCCTGGTCGTTGGCGGCGTGCCACGGTTTCCTGATGACCGCCACGCGCATCGTCGGCCTGCCGCTGACGGCTTACCCGTTGCTGCGTCTCTGCCGGCGTCCCGCCCTGGGTGAAGGGGCTTTCTCTCGGTGGCTGAAAGGGGTTCTGGCCGGCGTCCTGCTTTGCGCTGTCGCCAGCCTGGGGACGCTCCTGTTCTTGCTTTACTGCCAGCTCGAGTTCGGGCACTGGGACCTCTACATGCAAAGCCAGCGGATCGGCTGGAAGATCCATCCCGACTACCTCGCCGTCTTTCGGCCGGCCAGCTACCGCGCCGGGCTCCCTTCCGGGATCGCCGGGACGTTGAATTCCAATGACCTGAGCCGCCTTTCGGTGCCGCTGGTCGCGGCCGCCTTCGCCGCTCTGCTGGCCTTCGAGGGCTGGGCGGCGTGGGGCTGCCGGCCTACCGGGTTTCGCGACCGGGTGGGGTTCTACCTGGGCGGCGGGCTGATGTTCTACATCAGCGTCAGCGGCATGGCGTGCGTGAACATGACGAGCATGCTCCGCTACAGCTTCCCGGTCCACGTCGTGCTGGTCCTGGCGGCGGCCCACCTGCTCGGCCGGCTCGGCCCGGCCGTCAACCCGCTGCTGGCTCGCACCCGGCCGGTGATTGTCGTCGCTGTCGGCGTCTGCGCTTGGTTGCAAATCACTTATGCGCGTGGCTTCGCCCACGGCGGCTGGATCGCGTAAACCGAAAGCGGCAGGTCTTGTCTGCCGACGCCTTTCCCCAGAGACAGGGTAAGGCTCCTCGTTGCAGCAGTCGTAGGAACTGGCCGATCCTCCATTCATACAGTATGATTGAGTAGCCTGTGATCGGTGGTGGACTGCTCCCGGGGAAGACCGCCCCCGTTGTCTTGCATTTCCCCTCCGATCCTCCGAAATATCCTCTATGCCTTCGCCCTCTTCCAGGGTTCGCCTATGCCAACCGCTTTGTTCCGCTCCCTCCTGTCCCGATGTCTGATCGCCCTTGCGGTCCTGGCGGCTATCGCTTCGGCAGGCGCCGCCGAGCCGCAGCCCCCGCCGGGGTTCATCGCCCTGTTCAACAGCAAGGACCTGTCCGGCTGGCACGGCAGGCCGCATTTCAGCCCCTACAAGTTGGCGGCCATGTCCGCGGCCGAACGCAAGGCCCAGATTGAGAAATGGACCGCTGATGCAAAGCAGCACTGGAAGGTGGAAAACGGCGAGTTGGTCAACGACGGCAAGGGCGCCTATCTGACCACCGATCGAGAGTTCGGCGACATCGAGCTGCTCCTTGAGTACAAGACCGTCCCGAAGGCGGACAGCGGCATCTATCTCCGGGGGACGCCGCAGGTGCAAATCTGGGACACCACCAAGGAGGGAGGCAAGTGGGACCGCGGGGCCGACAAGGGCTCGGGCGGCCTGTTCAACAACAGTCCCGGCGCCCCCGGCCGTGACCCCCTCGTCCACGCCGACCGGCCGTTTGGCGAGTGGAACACTTTCCGCATCATCCAGGTCGGCGAGCGGACCACCGTCTACCTGAACGGCAAGCTGGTGGTCGATCACGCCCGGATGGAGAACTACTGGGACCGCAAGCGGCCGCTGCCGCGCAAGGGGCCGATCCAGCTGCAAACGCACGGCGGCGAGATCCGCTGGCGGAACATCTACGTCCGCGAGATCCCCCCGGCCGAGGCCAACGCCATCCTGCGCCGGCACGGCTCAGCCGGCTTCGTGGACATCTTCAACGGCAAGGACTTCACCGGCTGGACGGGGGCCATCGATAGTTACGAGATCCAGGATGGAGCAATGGTCTGCAAGCCGAAGCGGGGCGGGAACATTTACACCAAAGAGGAGTATGACGACTTCGTGGTCCGGCTGGAGTACAAGCTGCCGCCGGGCGGGAACAACGGGCTGGCCATCCGCTACCCGGGCAACGGGCAGCCGTCGTATGAGGCGATGTGTGAGATTCAGATCCTCGACGATGACGCGCCGAAGTATGCCAAGCTTGACCCGCGGCAGTACAACGGATCGGCATACGGGATGGTGCCGGCCCATCGCGGCTACCTGCGGCCGGCCGGCGAGTGGAACTTCATGGAAGTGACTGTCCGTGGGCCGACGATTCAGGTGGAGTTGAACGGCACGCGCATCCTCGACGCCGACTTGAGCCAGGTGACCGAGTTCAAGGACAACCGACCACACCCGGGAAAGGACCGAACGTCGGGCCACTTCGGCTTCGCCGGCCACAACGATCCGGTCGCTTTCAGGAACATCCAGATCAAGCGGCTGGAGAAGCGGTGACCCGGCCGTGAGCGCGCAAAGAGGTGAAGGCCTATTCCAGGTTCTACTTGGACTCGTCCGATCCGCTGGCTATGTTTCGCCCGTTCGATGACAATAACAATATGTCGAAGACCATCCAACAACTCGAAGCCCGCCTGGCTCGACTCGAAAAGGAATTCGCCGAACTTAAGGCCTCCCTTGGCAGGAAGCAGGGGGCACCCTGGTATCGGCAGATCGTCGGGGACTTCGCGGGGGATCCGGCCTATGCGGAGATCGTCCGCCTAGGCCGGCAAATCCGCGCCGGCAAGCTCAAGATCTGAGCGGCTATGCCTGTGATTCTCGACACCGACCACCTGTCGGTCCTGCAGTGGCAAGAGCAGCCGGCCTGTGGCCGCCTGCTGGAGCGACTCGATCAGTTGCCGCCCGACGACATCGCCACGACCATCGTCAGCTTCCACGAACAGGTTCAGGGTTGGCTGGCCTACCTAAACCGTGCCCGCAAGCCCGAGCAGGTAGTCCTGGCGTATGCCAAGCTGGAGGCGATGTGGCGTTCCTTCCTCAAGATGATTGTGCTTTCTTACACGGAAAAGGCACAGGAGCGCTTTGCCGAGCTTCGCCGCCAGTGCCCGCGCCTCCAGACGATGGACCTTCGCATCGCCAGCATCACCCTTGTCACCGGGGCAACCCTGCTGAGTCGCAATCTGCGTGATTTTAGTAAGGTACCCGGACTGACCGTGGAGGATTGGACGGTGTAATGGTCAGCGCCCCTGGACGAGAGGAACCAACATGACCCGCGCCGTACGCCTGCTGTGGACACTCCTGGCCGCCCTGCCGCTCCTGGTTTTCGGGCAGCCGGCCGCCGGGGCGCAGGAGAGGTCCCGGCCCAACGTCGTCCTTGTGATCACCGACGACCAGGGCTACCCCGACCTGGCCTGCCACGGCAACCCCGTCCTCCGGACACCGAACCTCGACCGGCTTCACGCCCAGAGCGTCCGGCTGACCAACTTCCACGTTGATCCTACCTGCTCCCCCACCCGCTCTGCCCTGATGACCGGCCGCTACTCCTCACGCACCGGGGTCTGGCACACGGTCATGGGGCGCTCGCTGCTGCGCCGGGATGAGGTGACCATGGCCGATGTCTTCGCCGCCAACGGCTACCGGACCGGCCTCTTCGGCAAGTGGCACCTCGGCGACAATTACCCCTACCGCCCCCAGGACCGCGGCTTCCACGAAGTGCTCACCCACGGCGGCGGCGGCATCGGCCAGACGCCCGACTTCTGGGGCAATGATTACTTTGACGACGTCCTGCTGCACAACGGCCGACGCCAGCAGTTCAGCGGCTACTGCACCGATGTCTTCTTTGCCGCCGCGATGCAGTTCATCGCAGACAACCGCGACCGTCCCTTCTTCTGCTACCTGGCCACCAACGCGCCGCATGCCCCTTACCACGTCGCCGACAAGTACAGCCAGCCGTACCTCGACCGGGGAGTGCCGGAGCAGCGGGCCCGGTTCTACGGCATGATCACCAACATCGACGAGAATGTCGGCCGGCTCCTGGACCGACTCCGCGCACTGGGCCTGGAGGAAAACACCCTTGTCCTTTTCATGACCGACAACGGCACCGCGGCCGGCTACCGCGAGAAGCCGGGCGACGGTTACAACGCCGGCATGCGCGGCATCAAGGGGTCCGAGTACGACGGCGGCCACCGTGTCCCCTGCTTCCTGCGCTGGCCCGGCCGACTCGAAGGCGGGCGCGACGTTACCCGGCTGACCGCCCACATCGACCTGCTGCCGACCCTCATCGACCTGTGCGGCCTGAAGCGGCCCGAGGGGGTTGCCTTCGACGGCACCAGCCTGATGCCGCTGTTGACCGGCAAGGGCCCGTGGCCTGAGCGGACGCTGTTCGTCCACTCGCAGCGGATCGACCATCCGGAGAAGTGGCGCCGCTGTGCCGTGATGACGGAGCGCTGGCGGCTGATCAACGGCAAGGAGCTGTACGACATAACTACCGACCCGGGCCAGAAGAAAGACGTGGCCGCCGAGCACCCCGCCGTCGTGGCCGAGCTGCGCCGGGCCTACGAGCGCTGGTATGACGACATATCCAAGCGCTTTGATGAATATTGCCCGATCGTTGTCGGTTCTGACCAGGAGAACCCGACCCGGCTATGCTGCCACGACTGGCACGGCGAGGTTGCCCCTTCGGCCCAGGAGGCGGTGCGTCAGGCGGTGAAGGCCAATGGTTTCTGGGCGATCGAAGTTGCCCGCGCCGGCCGATACGAGATCACCTTGCGGCAGCAGCCGGCCGAGGCGAACTTCCCCATCCAGGCAGCGATGGCCCGGCTGAAGGTCGGCGACGTGGAGGCGAGCAAGCCGGTGCCGGCGGGGGCGGCCGGCGTCACCTTCCCCGTGGAGCTGAAGGCCGGCATGACACGCCTACAGACCTGGCTGACCTACGCAGACGGCCAGTCACACGGAGCGTTCTACGTCGAGGTGAAGCGCGAGGAGTGAGCGGTCCCTCCCTCAAAGCGACTTCGCGGATGGAAGGACCTTGACGATTTTCCGGTCCATCCCGCCCGGCGATCGGCTCTGATAGGGCCTTTTTCAGAGGTATACCGGCCCTTCCTGCCGAGATGATGAGCAAGGAAGCGTCAGTTTCCCCAGGCGGATACCCGATCCGCCCGGACCCGATCCACAGCCATGACGGCTGTGCAACCCGTCTCGTGATGCAGACTCTTCGTCTGCACGTTTTCAGGGACATTGCCAGGATGGTCCGGACCGTCACGGTCCCCGTCCCACGCTTTTCCCGTTTCGGGGGTGAGGGGCTGTCCCGGAGTATCCTCCATGACCGACCGCCAACATCTGCGCCTGGACCTGGCGGCCTGCACGCTGTTGCTGGCCGGCCTGCTGGTGGCCCTGTGCGTCTTCAGCTATGACCCGGCCGACCCGCCCGGCACCACGGTCTATCCGCCGCGGCCGACGCCGAACAATCTGCTCGGCCCCGCCGGCGCTGCGCTGGCCCATGCGCTGCATCAAACCCTGGGCGTCGCCGTTTACCTGCTGTTGGCCGGCTGGTTCGTGCTGGTCATCCTGCTGTTCTTGCGCCGCAGCCTGCTGCGCTGGTCGCTGCGGCTGGTGGGCTGCCTGTTGCTTCTGCCCTGCGGGGCGGTCCTGGCCGACTGGATCGGACATGACTGGCTGGGCGGGCCGCTGACCGGCAGCGGCGGCAGCCTCGGCAGCTGGCTGGCCGCTTGCCTGGAGGAGAACCTCCAACCTGCCACCCGCGCACTGGTCCTGGGGGGCGGCCTGCTGCTCGGCTTGCTCCTCAGCGTGGACGTGGTCCTCTTTCGGCTGCTGCGGTGGGGCTGGCACGGCTGCCGTACCGGCTGGCGCGTGGTCCGCTGGGCCGGCCGCCAGGCGCTGCGAAAGCGGACCGCCGACATCCCGGCCACACCCCAACCCGAGCCCGCCCCGGATGACGTCGACCTGCCGAAGCCACAACCCGCTCCCGCCGCTCCATCGGAGGAAGGCCGGGTCATTCCGATCCACCATCATGGGCAGCGGGTCCCCCTGGCGGGACCGGCCGAGGAGGTTGCCGAGCTGCCGCGGCCGGCGCCCCCCATCAACCGGCCCGGGCCGGCCACCGAGCAGGAACGCTTCGCCGACTACGAGTTGCCGCCGCTCGACCTGCTCGAAGACCCCCGGCCGTTCCCCCAGCAGCAGCACGATCAGCGGCTGCGCGAGGTGGCAGCCCAACTAGAGAAGACGTTCGCCGACTTCGGCCTCAACGTCCGCGTCGTCGGCATCAACACCGGGCCGGTGATCACTCAGTACGAAGTGGCCCTGGAGACCGGCCTACGCGTCCACAAGGTCACCTCGCTGGCCGACGACCTGGCGCTGAACCTCAAGGTGCCCAGCGTGCGCATCGTTGCCCCGATCCCCGGTAAGAACACCGTCGGCATCGAGATCCCCAACGAACACCGGGCCGTTGTTGGTCTCAAGGAGGTGATCCTGGCCGCCGGCCGCCGGCTGTCCCGGCTCAAGATTCCCCTCTTCCTCGGCAAGGACACCGAGGGCCGACCGCTGGTCTACGACCTGGCCGAGATGCCGCACCTGCTCATCGCCGGCCGCACCGGCACCGGCAAGTCGGTCTGCATGAACGCCATCATCCTCAGCATCCTGATGACCCGCCGGCCCGACGACGTCAAGATGATCATGATCGACCCCAAGATGCTCGAGCTGAGCGAGTACGGCAAGATCCCCCACTTGATGCATCCGGTTGTCAAGGACATGCGCAAGGCCGAGGCAATCCTGGCCTGGGCGGTGGACAAGATGGAGGAGCGCTACGACCTGCTGAGCCGGGCCCGGGTCCGCAACATTGCCGGCTACAACGAGCTGTCGCCGGCCGAGATCCACCGCCGCGTCAACCCCGCCGACGACGAGGAACGCCGCCGCATTCCCGACCGGATGCCGTACATCGTTATCTTTGTCGATGAGATGAACGATCTGATGATGCAGATGCGCAAGGAGGTGGAGGGGCATATCATCCGGCTGGCGCAGAAGTCGCGGGCGGCCGGCATCCACCTGGTGGTGGCGACGCAAAAGCCGACCGTGGACGTGATCACCGGCCTGATCAAGTCGAACCTGCCGGCCCGGATTTGCTTCCAGGTTTCCAGCCGCTCCGACAGCCGGGTGGTGCTCGACGAGATCGGAGCCGACAAGCTGCTGGGCAAGGGGGATATGCTCTTCTTGCAGCCGGGCACCAGCACGCTGATCCGGGCCCAGGGTACCTACCTAAGCGACGAGGAGATCCGCCGGGTGGTCGAGTACCTGGAGTGCGAGCCGTGCTACGCGCCGGAGTTGGTCCAATTGCAAAGCGGCCCGCGGAACGGCGCCGGCGGCCTGCTGGAGACACTGCGGGCCCGCGACGAACTGTATGAAGCGGCCGTCGAGGTGGTGGTGCGCGAGGGGCGCGGCAGCGTGTCGCTCT
This sequence comes from Gemmataceae bacterium, assembly GCA_035575035.1. Lineage (GTDB taxonomy): Bacteria > Planctomycetota > Planctomycetia > Gemmatales > Gemmataceae > DATLYH01. The sequence continues at coordinate 23,616 of DATLYH010000192.1, read as the reverse complement.
TGCAGCGGGCCCTAGGTATCGGCTATGGCCGGGCCGCCCGACTGATCGACTTCATGGCCGAGGACGGCATCGTCGGCCCGTACAACGGCAGCAACGCCCGCGAGGTACTCTACTCGCCGGAGAAGTGGGAGCAGCTGAAGGGCAACGGGGTGGCGGGGTGACCTTGTCATCCCGCCACCCCGTCTCCTCACTCCTCGGCGCCCTTCTTCGTGCGGATGCCGACGATCTTGTTCTTGTCAAAGACTGACAGTTGCAGGATGACCGGAGTGCCGGGCGTCAGGTCGGCCAGGTTGCCATCGACCTGGACGTCCTTGGACAGGTTGAACGTCTTGTCCACGATCTGGGCGTCCTCCTTCAGCGTGACGGTGATGGTGTTGCTACCGGCGTCCACCCCCTTCACGCGACCCTGGATACTGGCCCCCAGGACGCGGATGTTCAGGGCAGTCTTCCGGTCCACCGACAGCTGCACGATGACCGGAGTACCCGGGGTCAGGTCGGACAGCTTGCCTTCCTTATCGGGGTCGCCCTTCTTCAGACCCTCGTTGAGCAGGACCTTCGCTCCCTTGGCAAGTGCCACCGTCAGCTCCGACACGCCCCCCTTGCCCTCCTTCGCGGTGAGGGTGATGGTGTTCTGGCCGGGGTCCACCGCCTGCAAGCTCCCCCTGATGGCCGGCCCTCGGGCGACGATGCCCACCACTTTCTGGTCCGCCGCCAGCTCCAGGGCAACGCTGGTGCCTTCCGCCAGGTCGGTCAGTTTGCCTTCCTCCAGCGGCTGCTTCTTGCCCAAACCGTTATCGAGGAGCACCTTGACGGCCGGCGCCAGGGCAAAGGTCTTGTTCTCCGTCTGCTTGGTCCCCTCGACCCGCACGGTGACGGTGAGGGTGTGCTTGCCGAGGTCCACCGCTTGTACCATGCCGTGGATACTGGGGCCGCGCTCTTTCTTCCCCTCTTTCTGGCCGGGGGCCGCGGCCTCTTTCTTGGCGGGTGCCGACTTGTCGGCCAGGGCCCGATGGGTGAGCACGCCGACGCCGCCGACGAGCAGGCCGGCCGTCAGACAAATAGCCGTTACAATCTTGAGTCGGATCAGGAACATGGTTTTGAGAACTCCTTCCGTCAGGGCGGCGACCGAGGCGGAAACGGCCGTCGCTTGCCCCGCCGCGATCCGCATCGCGGCCTTGACCGTGTTGGTCATCAGTGGCGCCGGCACCGATGCCGACGCCGTGCCCGGAGAGAGCGCCCCTACCAGGGCGGCGGTGGACAGCGTCAGGCCGCGCCGGGCCAGCCGCCGGCGCAGCAGCTGGCGGGCCCGGGCCAACCGGCTTGACAGCGTTCCCTCGGGGCAGCGGAGTTGCCGGGCCGCCTCCTTCCGCGATTTGCCGTTTAGCTCGCACAGGACCAGCGGGGCCCGGTACTTCTCCGGCAGCCGGCTCAGCTCCTCGTCAAGCAGCGGCTGCAAATCGTCCCAGACTTCCTTGACCGTAGTCGGCGGCGCGTTCATTTCCCGCACCTGCTTCTCGGCGGCGCGGCGCCGGGCTCGGGCGGCCCGGGCGTTCTGCGCCGTGTAGTAGGCGACACCATAGAGCCAGTTGCCGACCAACTCCGGCCGGGTAATGGAGCCGGCCTTGCGCAGCAGGACCAGAAAGGTGGCCTGGAAGGCATCCTCGGCGTCGTGTCGGTCGCGCAGAACGCGCTGACAGACGCCCAGGACCATCGGCCCGAAGCGACGCACCAGGGCCTCGAAGGCGGCCTCCTCCCGGCGAGCGACAAAGCACTCCAGGAGCTGGCCGTCGGTCATGTGGCCGAGGTCCCGCGCCCGCGCCATTCGCCGCAGGTGGCGGATGACGCCGTCCAACTGTCCGGTGGCCATGAGGCTGGCTCTCCCTGGAAAAGGCGGTTCTCCTCTTAATTACTGTGACCAGGAGGCACGGCGCGTCCCATTTTTTCACATTAGGAACACCAAGGGAAGTCGATCCGGACCTTCCGCGGCACGGCTGACCGCTTCGGCCGCAGACGTGGGACGGCTTTCCAAGGCGCGGTTGGATCGGTAGAGTCCGGCAGAAACGGTGAATTAAAGCAAGGCTTGAAGCTCGCTGTCGGTGAGGGCCCCGATGAACTCGCAGCCGATCACCCAGCTGCCGTTCTGGTGCTCGGTGGCGTGCTTGACCCGCGACAGCAGCACGCGCGAGATCGCCGGCCGCTTGGTCAGCTCGACGACCAATGTGGTGCCCGGCTCGATCCGGCGGTCGAGCAGAAGGCTGATGCCGAGGGTGGAAATGTCCCAGACCCGCGCCATCGAACCCTCGTCCTTGCTCTGCCCCAGAGAACGGAAAGAAGTGTCCAGGTCAACCGGGTAGCGCACCCGGGCCCGGCGCTCCTCGGTGACGAGGGACTTCTTCAAGTGGCTTAACGGGATGGTGGAATCAGGCATGACGATTCAGAGCTTAAGGTCGGGGATCACTGCCAAACCTTAGAACAACCTCCGGGCCTTGTCAAAAGACTCCCTCATCTCAAGGGGGTTTCCCGCGGAGAACCTTCGCCGGGGAGCATGATTCTCAGGCCCGGCCCGAGGGCCCGTCAGCGCTCCGGCAGAGAAACTGTCCCCTTTGCCTCCAGATGTTCTACCAACTTCGCCTTCAGGTAGGCCACGACCTCTTCGGCCCGGCCAGTCCACGCCCGCCCCCGATCCCACGGCCGAGGCAGGCGAGCAAATTGGCTGTCGGCACCAGCACCGGGTCATCGGCGAGGCGACCTGATCCGAGGCATACAGGGCAAGCCCGCGCCGCAGGCCGGGCTTCTTCACCACGATGGTGAGGGCTTCCTGCAACACCAGGTCGGCCAGCGGTATCGCCCCGACCAGGAGCCAAAACCGGCCGTCCAGCCGGGTGGGAGGGGCGCGTTGCTCGCCTGAACGGGCCAGAATCAGTACGGCTGCCGTCTGCCGGGCGCTCGTTGGCCCGGCTGGGGTTAGGCGCCCGGACCCTTGTCTCTGTCGTCCCGACCGGTCCCTCACCGGAAGGGCCCGAGCCATGCCTCCAGGCGCCGGGCGAGCCTGCGGTAACCCCGGCGAGAGTGCGCTCCGCTTCGGTGGCATAGTCAGGGTTGGCGGCTTTTGCTATGTTAAAGTATCGCTCTGCGGCCAGCGCCCCCCGCGGGGTGGAGCCCAGGCGGTTGACCCGAGGACCCTCATGCCTCCACAGTCGTCATCTTCCAACAAGCAACGCCGTCGCCCCGGTCCCGTGATGCCGGGGGGCTGGATCTGGCTGGTGATCCTGGGTATGCTCGTCGGCATGTTCTTGCTCACCGCGCTGGGCAACAACGGCATCGAATACAGCGAGTTCCTCAAGCTCGTCGAGAGCGATAATCTCAGCAAGGTCGTCTTCGTCGGCGCCGAGCGGATCGTCGGCGAGATCCGGGACCCCGAAAAGCTGCCGCCCGACTTGCAGCGGAAGCTGGGTGGCAGCAAGAAATTCATGACGCTCCGGCCGCCGGTCGAGGACCCCAAGCTGATGGAGCAACTCCGCGCCCGCGCCGCCGCCAAGATCCCCGATCCCAACGACCCGAAGAAACTGATCGACAACCCTGCCCCGCTGAAGATCATCCGCGAGGAGGAGCACTTCGGCTGGGTCGGGCCGCTACTGATCTGGCTGCTGCCGACCGTGCTGCTTTTGGGTCTGTTCTTCTTCCTGCTGCCGCGCTTCCGCGACCCGCTGGGCGGCGGCTTCTTGAGCAACTACATCAAAAGCCCGGCCCGCCGTTATGACCGCACCAAGATGCGCGTCACCTTCAACGACGTCGCCGACATGCAGAGCGCCAAGGGGGAGCTGCAAGAGATCGTCGAGTTCCTGAAGAACCCCGAGAAGTTCCAGCGTCTCGGCGCCCAGGTGCCCAAGGGAGTGCTGCTGGTCGGCCCGCCCGGCACCGGCAAGACCCTGCTGGCGCGAGCCGTCGCCGGCGAGGCGGGAGTGCCGTTCTTCAGTATCAGCGGCTCGGAATTCATCCAAATGTTCGTCGGTGTCGGCGCCAGCCGGGTGCGCGACCTCTTCAAGACCGCCAAGGAAAACGCCCCGTGTATCCTGTTCATCGACGAGATTGATGCCGTCGGCCGGATGCGCGGCGCCGGTGTCGGCGGCGGCTCCGACGAACGCGAGCAAACCCTTAACCAGATCCTCAGCGAGATGGACGGCTTCCAGCCGAATGAGTCGGTCATCGTCATGGCCGCCACTAACCGGCCGGACGTGCTCGACTCGGCGCTGCTCCGCCCCGGCCGCTTCGACCGGCACATCACCATCGACCGGCCGACCTGGCAGGGGCGGCTGGAGATCCTCAAGGTCCACACACGTAACAAGCCGCTAGCTGACGACGTTAACCTGGAGCATATCGCCCGCAGCATGATCGGCATGACCGGGGCCGACCTGCGCAACCTGGCCAACGAGGCGGCGCTGCTGGCCACGCGCGAAGGGAAGGCCAAGATCGACCGCAGCGACTTCTCCCGGGCGGCCGACCGCGTTCTGATGGGGCCGAAGCGCGAGGAAGTGATGACGCCAGAGAGCAAGCGGCGCACCGCCTATCACGAGGCCGGCCACGCGCTGGTCAGCTGGCTGCTCCCCGAGATGGACCCGCCGCAAAAGGTGTCGATCATCCCGCGCGGCCGGGGCCTTGGCGTCACTTTTAACCCGCCCGATGAGGACCGCTACCACCACGGCCTGGATTACTGGAAGGCCTGGCTGGCAACCCGCATGGGGGGCCGCGCCGCCGACCGCCTGGTTTACGGCCAGGCCTACTCTGGCCAGGAGGACGACCTGAAGCAGGCGACCCGCCTGGCCCGCTACATGGTCACCCACTGGGGCATGAGCGAGCGGCTCGGGCCCATGTCGTTCCGCATCGGCGAGGAGCACGTCTTCCTGGGCAAGGAGATTCAGGAGCCGCGCGACTTCAGCGAGGGGACGGCCCAGATCATCGACGAGGAGGTGCAACGGCTGCTCCGCGAGGCCGACGAGCGGGCCTACCAGCTGTTGCAAGCCCATCGCGACAAACTCGACCGCCTGGTCGAGGCCCTACTGCAACGGGAGGAACTGCTCCGCGAGGAGATCGACGAAATCCTCCGCGACGGCGGCCCGCCGCAGCCCACCGTGGACGGCCATGCCGACAAGGAACTGGTCGGCGAGAAAAAGGAATAAGCGGCGCGCCGGCCTTTTTTCCAAGCCGGTAAAGGGAGTTGGAGTTCGATCGCCGGTCGGACTCGTAGGACCGGGCCGATTCTCCCGTTGAGCCGGCAACCGGCAGGCCGATATAATCGTTCAGTGGGTGGAGTAGAGGGGTAGGACGCGATCTGCTCCCCTCCTTCGTGTCTACGAGTTGGGGGCCCGTCCATGGCAGCGGAAACCGTCGAGCACCTCTTCCAGCAAGCGCGCGAGGCGATGGAGCGGGGCAACTGGGAGAAGTCCCGGCAGCTTTACCTTCATGCCCTGAACCTCAAGCCCGATTCGCCCGACATTCATTACGGCCTGGCCACCGTCTGCTTCCAGATGAACGATCTGCCCAGCGCCGCCTATCACTTCAAGGAGGTTACCCGTCTGGATCCGCTGCGGGCCGGCGCCTACGTCAACCTCGGTGCTGTCTATAACCTCCTCGGCCAGCTCGACGATGCCATTGCCGTCCTGCGGCGCGGCATCCAGCTCGATCCGCAGCGGGCCGAGGGCTATTACAACCTTGGCCTGGTCTACCGCCGCAAGGGGCAGGCCAACCTGGCCATGCAGGCCTACCAGGAATGTCTGCGCGTTAATCCGCGCATGGCTGATGCCCACTTCAACCTGGCCAACCTCCACATGGAGCGCCGGGAATACGCCCAGGCCGCTGCCCACTACAAGGTGGCGCTGCAACTCCGGCCGACCTGGGACAAGGCAGCTGCCGGCCTGGAGCAGGCCCAGGAAGCCCTGGCCGAAGCTCAGCTCGCTGAGGGCGAGCCGCGGCCCGCCGAGCAGCCCAGTTCCCGGACCGCCCCGGCCGACGCCGAACACGTCATCGACCCCCGCCAGGGCTCATTGCTGTCCAGCCTGCACAAGGCGACTATCGAGTCCGAGAACCACGGCCGGCACTTCCTCCGCATCCTGGAAACCGAAATCGAGCCGGTCCTCAAGGAGCTGTCCAGCTGCCTGCTCTACCCTGACAGCCCGGCCGGCGAGCTAGACGCCTGCGTCCACAAGTTCGAGAGCGCCATCCAGAACATGCGTAGCGCCCACCGCAACCTCCAGACCAGCATCGAGAAGCTGCGTACCATTGGCGACCGCCTGCTCCGGCGCTAACCGCGGCCATCGCCAACGCCGACCGAACCATCCCAGGCGGCGGCCCCGGGGGTTTCCGCGCCGACCCCCCGAAGGCATCGCTGGAATGTGATATAGTTCCCAATGGAACCTGCGCCGGAGGCAGGCCACACCGACGGAACCGAGAGGCACTCATGGGCGAACGGAAGAAGCTGGGCGAGATCCTGGTTGACCTGCAAGTCCTCAGTCCCGCCGACGTGGAGCGGGTCATGCAAGCGCTGGCGCGACGGACCGACCGGCAGAAGAAGTTCGGCCACTTGGCCCGTGACATGGGCCTGCTGGACGAGGAACACATTCTGGCGGCCCTGGCGGTGCAGATGGAGTTGTTCCCCGGCATTCAGGACCTGAGCCTGCAAGAAGTGCTCGAAAGTCTGCTCACCACCGACAACGTGAACTGAAAGCAGCAAGCACGCTCCGCGTGCCAGCTACTTTCCCAAGGCATCTTGGGGAAGACCCACCCGCCCGGCATGCATCGGCGCCGAGCCGTTGTCGGGGACGTGGTGCACCTCAATCTGGGGCCGCAGGAACGGGGCCAGGGCCGGCTCCACCGGGATCACCGGAACCCAGTCGATCTCTACCGGCGCGACCGGGAGCTCTTCAACCTCCACCGGGACAACCGGCAGCCGCTCGTAAAAGGGAATGATCGGGCCGCCCAGGCGCGGCGCCGTCGGCGGGCATCGTTCCACCGCCCCCTCAGGACGAGCGCCGGCGGGGATGCCCCAGCACGCCCGTAGCAGGAGGAGGAAACCACCGGCGCCCGCGGCCTTCACGGCCTGGCAGACCAGGGCGCCGGCAGGAAGGTGCTGCTCGCCGATCGCCAGCACCGGTAGGGGACTGGCGCCGTCGAACTCGATGACGAGCCGGGTGTGCAGCAAGACAGTCGCCGGGTGAATGCCAAGGAGCAGGCCATCGGTCAGCTCGCGCCGGCCGCGGCACCTCACGACGTTGAAGAGCGGGCAGTCTATCGGCACTTCCGCGCGGGGGGCGCTGCCATCTGGGTTTGTCCCCGGCTGAGCCGAGGACGAGAGCGGGGCCGTCAGCAGGGCCAACAGGCCCACGCCGGCGGACCAGAAGCGCAAGGACATGAGCGACTCCCTTCGTTGTGGCGGATGGGCGTATCACGGGCAACGGGTCGGCCCAGGCGCGGTGCTCGGCTTGAGGCAGAGGTGGCGGACCGTAGCCGGCGGCACATTGATGAAAATGCGCTCCCGCCGGACCTGGAAGTTGCGGATGTAGGCGTTCACGACCCGGCCGACGCGGTACAGCCGGCGGCGCTCGCGGCGGTTCGCGAAGGGCGTCTTTAGCTGGCGGATGAACACGTATTCGTAGTAGGTCAGGATGCCGCCCGGCCGGAGCAGTCGGCTATAGACGCGAAAGATCTGCCGCACCTGCTCCGCGGGAAAGTTGTTGAACGGCAGCCCGGAGACGATGAAATCGTAGATCGCCTCGCCGGGCAGTTCTTCCACCGCCCCGTGGATCAGGCGGACCTGGTCACGGTGCCGCACAAAGAGGGGCTCCTCCTCGAAGCGCTGCCGCAGTCGGGAGAGGAAATAGCCATTGATCTCGACGGCGTCAAGATGATCCTCGGGCTGGAGCTGCCGGAGGATCTCTTTGGTGACCGAGCCGGTGCCGGGGCCAACCTCGAGGATGCAAGCTGGGCCGCGCGGCTTGCGCAGCTCGGAAACCAGCGCCCGGGCCAGGAACCGACTGCTGGGCAGGATGGCCCCGGTACTTCGGAAATGCCGCCGACACTCGCGGAGAAAGTCTCCGCATTCCTCCAGGTAGCGCATCCCAGGTGCCTCGCCATGAAAGCCGCCGAGGGGAAGCTGCGTTTCCCGCCGCGCGGGTAACACCACCTTATTTCTATCCACTAGAGGGGATGGAAACAACGGGTCAGTCGCGCCCGCTGGCCCAATCCGCGAACCGGGGATACGTGCAACCCATCAAAGACTGCCACAGCATCCTCACGGCGGCAGGTCGCGCGACACGTCGAAGCGCTCGAACGCCAGCCCGATCAGCGGCACCAGAGTGGCCGTCATCCCGACCAGGCCGAGCCAGGCCCCCGCCATCGCCAGCCCCACCGTCACGGCCGGCTCCGCCCCCAGGACCGACGCGACCACCAATGCCGCCGTCGCCAGGCAGGCGGCCGGTCCCAGCGCTGCCACGATGGCCAGCACCTTGGCCATCATCAGCAGGATATGCCGGCCCATTAGCTGGAAGTCACCCGGCGTCGTGGGGATCAGCCGCGTCGGGAACCACAAAAACAGCAGATTCTCGATCCCAAAGAAGAGGAAATTGAAGGGGAAGGCGAAGGCCGCCGCTATCAGGATTACCCAGTACGCCGTGCTCCCTTGCAGTACCAGTGTGATGGTCAGGACGGCCAGCTGCAACGTGCCGACCAGCAATACCGGAGCGGCCAGTTGGCCCACCGCCAGCAGTGACGGAGATACCGGCAGCGTCTTGAGCAGCTCCATCCGGTCGATATCGGCGCGGAAGTCGTAGACGATCATGGTCGTCAGGAACGGGGTGATCCCGAACAAGGTGAGGGTCAGGATCGCGGCCTGCTGGAAGTCGTGGCGGGGCACATCAATAGCGAGTCCGATCGGCAGCAGCACAATGCCGTAGAAGACAGCCAGGACCACCAGCGGCATGAAGCTGCGCTGCGCCCCGAGAAGCTGCCGCCAGAGATGCGGTCCTGCCCCCCCCCACCACGGCAGCGACGGCAAGCTGAGCCGGGCCTTGCCCGAGCCGGACAACCCGACCGCGAGCACGCCGCCGGTCCGCATTCGCTCCAGCTGGGCGTAGACGCGCTCGCTGCTGGCCGCGGCCGCCTCCAGGTACTGGGCATCCAGCGCGAAGATCAGCAACAGTAAGAGCAGGTTGACGGCCAGCCCCGGTCCGGCCGCCACCACCAGGTCGGGCCAGGGCCGCTCGGCCAGGAACGCCCCGACGAACCAGCGGAACGGCGCCAGCAATGCCGACCATAGCGGCGACTGCTCCATCTGTTCCAGAACCTGACGCGGCCCGAGATGGACGGCCTCCTTGCCTGCCCAGAATGCGGCTGTCACCGCCGCCACGACCAAACCGGCCAGCAACAGCCGCCGCGAGCGGTTGTAAGCGCGGGCTCCCACGGTGCTGGCCAGCAGAGCCAGTACCGTGGCGAAGAGCTGCAGGAACATCAGCATCAGCACCAGTCCCACCCAGGCCGAGAGCAGACAGCGGGAGTGATGCCGCAGCGCCAGGGCCACGATCGGAGTGGCCAGCAGACCGGCCCCGAGACTGGTAGCGATCTTGTAAGCCAGCAATTGACGCCGACTAAACGGACCGGGGAAGAGGAAGTTTATCTCCGCCGGTGTGAAGGAGATGGCCCGCTGGACGGTGAAGGAGAACAGGACGCTGAGGATGGTCAGGACCAGCAAGATGATCGGGCCGAAGCGCCACACGGTCTCCGGGTCGGCCCGGCTCTCGGGAGGCGTCAGAGCCATGGTCATCAGCCAAGGGGCGAAGACCACCGCCCCGAGCAGGGCCAGTGCTAGCCCTTTGAGGGTGCGCAGGCTGCGGCCAATGAAGCGCACCCAGCCCCAGAGTTGCAGCCCGATCAACAAGCAAAGGGCGCGGTCCACGACGGTCCTCCCCGGGTTACGGCTGGCCGCCCACGCCGGCTCGCGGCCCGCCGACCACCGGCTCCCGGCCGGCACCTTCAGTCAGACGGAAGAACAAGTCTTCAAGCGACTCCCGCTGGCCCCCCTCGGCCAGCTGGGCCCGGAGATCGTCCAGCCGGCCGTGCAGCAGTTGCCGGCCGCGGTGCAGGATGAGCACCGTCGTACATACGTCTTCCACCAGCGACAGCAGGTGCGAGCTGACCATGACCGCCGCCCCTTCCGCGGCCCGGGCGCGGATACTGTCGTTCATGGTGCGGATGCCGCGCGGGTCCAATCCGGTGAGCGGCTCGTCCAGCAGGATGGCCCGCGGCTGGTGCAGGTAGCCGCAGCAGATCGCCACCTTCTGCCGCATGCCGCGCGACAGCTCCGAGGTCAGCGTGTTGCGTTTCTCGGTCAGCTCGAACTGCTCCAACAGCGCCTCGGCCCGGTCGGTCCAGTTGCTGAGTCGATAGGCGGCGGCAACGAAGCGGAAGTGCTCCCAGACGGTCAACCGGTCGAACAGCCGCGGATCGTCGGGGACGTAGGCCAGGGCGGCCTTGGCGGCGATCGGCTCGCGGGCCAGGTCATGACCGGCGATGACCAGCCGGCCGCGCGTCGGCGTCAGGATGCCGGCCAGGGCCCGCAGGGTGGTCGTCTTGCCGGCGCCGTTGGGCCCGACCAGCCCGAGGATCTCCCCCGGCGCCACGCTGAAGGTGATCCCTGCCACCGCCACCAGCTCGCCGTAGGTCTTGTGGTAATCTTCGACGACGATCGACACGCCTGCGCCTCCCGGGTCCGGTGCTCCCCAACCCTCTCAGGGAGCAATGTCTCACAGACGCACCCCGAAGGCAAGCCCCCGCTGTGGAGTTGCTCCCTGCAAACAAAACGGGCGGAGACCCCGCCCTTTCGGGGCCCCCGCCCGCCGGCGGAGGACTGTAGCCGCCTACTGGTTGAAGACGAACTCCTTGGTGTTAATAAGCGCCCAGAGGATGTTCTCGTAGGCGGCTTTCTTGTTGGCGGCGTGCTTACTGATGTGGGCCAGAGCTACCTCCATCTGCGCGGGGGTCGGCGGATGGGCCAGCGCCCACAGGAACAACTCCTCGACCTTCTCCGCGTCAGGGCGCGGGTCTTTGGCCAGCGCCTCAGCCCGTCCCCCGCTGCGGGTCAGCTTCGCCTGGATCTCCTCGGAATTGAGCAGGTGGAGGGCCTGGGCCAGGTTGGCCTCGTTGACCCGCTCGCATTCGCAAGCGCTGATCCGTTGCGGCCGGCCGAACACGTCCAGGAAATACGACGCGAACGACTCGTCCGGCAGCATGATCGCCCGCTTCGGCGCGTACCGGTCCTGCGGCAGGCCGTTGAACGCCGTTGGGCTATCGGTCACCTGGCCGACCGCATCCAGTAGCACCTCGGCGCTGAGCCGCCGCGGGTAGAAGCGGGCGTAGTTTTGCTTATCGTGCTTGTTGAACTCGTTGGGCAACGAGCTGAGTTGGTAGGTGCGGCTCTTGCAGATGACGCCGATCAGGTGCTTCAGGCTGTAGCCGTGCTCGACCAGGTCGCGGGCCAAGGCGTCGAGCAGCTCGGGATTGCTGGGCGGGTTGGTGACGCGCATATCGTCAAGGGGATCAACGAGACCCCGGCCGAAGAAATGCGCCCAGTAGCGGTTGGCTACCGCTCGCGCGAAGAATGGGTTCTTGCCGTCCACCAACCACTCGGTTAGCCGCTGCCGCGGGTCCTCGTCGGGGCCTACTTGCATGGGCTCGGCATCGAGCGGCTTTAGCACGGCCGGCTGGCCGGTGCGCTTGTTCGTGACCGCGCCGGAAGACCGGACATAGATCACCTGGCGCTGGACCTGCTGTTGGTTGGAGGCGCCGGGCAGGAGGACGTTCTTACGTCCCAGTCGGCCGAAGAAGGCCGCCAGGCCCCAGTAGTCGTCCTGGCTCCACTTCTCGTAGGGGTGGTGGTGGCACTGAGCGCAGGCCAGCCGCAGACCGAGGAACACCTGCGCAGTGTCATCGACGAACTGCTCAGGGTTTTGCAGCTCGCGATACCAGACGGTCGGCGGGTGGACGGACTCGTCACCGGTCGCCGTCAGGATCTCACGGGCGAACTGGTCATACGGCTTGTCGGCGGCGATGGCATCGCGGATCCAGGCGTGGAAGGCGAACGTGCCCCTGGCCCGGTCGGGCTGATTACGGCGCTTGACACGGAGAATGTCGGCCCACTTGTTGGCAAAGTAGTAGGCGTACTCGGGTGTCTCGAGCAGCGCATCCACCAGCCGGTCACGCTTCTTCGGGTCGGGGTCAGCGACAAACGCCCGCACTTGCGCCGGTGTCGGCAGCGTCCCGGTGATGTCGAGCGACACCCGCCGGATGAACTGCTCGTCGGTGCAGCGCTCTGACGGTACCAGCCCCAACTCCCGCCATTTCTTCTGGGTGAACTCATCGACGAACGTCTGCACCGGGAAGGAATAATCCGGGATGGGTACGCCGAGCGGGACGGTGGCGCGGAAGACGGCCACATGCCCCTGATAGCGGGCCATAACCGCCGCCTCGCCGCTCATCGTCAGGGTGCGGACCAGGCCGTTGCCGTCCACGGCGGCGATCTCCGTGTCATTGCTCTCGTACTGCGCTCGCCGGGTGATGTCCTGCACCGACCCGTCGGAGTAGTGCGCGTAGGCGGCCAGCTGCTGCTTCCCCTGCCGCGGCAGCAGGCGGTGCTCCGGCCAGAGGGTGATGTGGGTGACCACCGGGTCGTCGGGGCGGCCAACCGGGGTGCCGGAGGCGATCCAGCGGCGGATCAGCTTGTACTCGTCGGAGTCGATCTCCAGGCGTTTGCCGCCGCCGTGGGGCAGTTGGCCGGTTGCCTTGAGCAACAGCAGACTGGCGTCCGGAGCCGCGGGGAACAGCCGCCGGCCGCGCCCCTCCTTGACCAGCGCTGCGTAGTCCACCTCCGGCTCGAAGCCGAGCAGAGAGAGCTTGAAGCCGTTCTGGCCAGAGGCCTTGCCGTGGCAGCCGCCAGAGTTGCAGCCGAGCTTGGTGAAGATGGGGACGATCTGGTTGGCGAAATTGATCGGCAGGTTGACATCGCACGACTCCGCCGTGACCGGAACTCGGACCACCCGATCGCCGTAGGAGGCGGTGATCTCAGTGCGGCCATTGGCGATGGGCAGAACGCGGCCCGAAGAGGTGACCCGGACGACGCCGGGGTTGGCCACCTCATACGTGACATCGCCGGTGAGGTCGTGCAGCCGGCCATTGGGCAGGGTGGCCGTCACGATCAGCTGCTGAGCGTCGTCCATCCCTTTCAAGGCGATCCGGGTCGGATGAATGTCCAGTGCGCGCAGGTCCGCAGGATTGGGCAGGGCCGTAGGCTCGGTTTTGGCCGGCCCCTGGTTTGGCGGGTCGCCGGCTCGGAGTAATTCGTTCGAGCCGGTGAGGAGTAGCAGGGCGAGGAGGAAAGGACGGAATAGGTGTGTGCCGTTCATTACCTTGGAACCCCCCAGTCAGGTAGGAAAACGGGCAGTGGAGATATTGTCGCCTGTACGGCAAGCGATTGCAACCCTTTCTTGAGCGGGCTCGTCACGGCCGTTCTCGAAACGAGCCGCTTGTCTTCGGCCGGTGCGGCCCGGATAATCACGGGGCCGTGGGACAGTCCCGCGGCAGACCATCCGGGGCCACACCTGAGGAGAGAAACCGATGCGACGCGGGTCACTGGTGTTGCTGGCCGTCTTGGCGGGCCTTTCGGGACAGTTCCTGGAGGCAGCCGACCAGGACGTGCCCGAAGGTTTCGAGAAACTGTTCAACGGCAAGGACCTGACCGGCTGGAAGGTCCACCGGGGCAAGCTGGAGGCGTGGGGTGCCGGCGACGGCATCCTGTTCACGAGCGGTTCCGGCGGCGGCTGGCTGATGACCGAGAAGGAGTATGGCGATTTCGAACTGCGGTTGGAGTTCAAATTGCCGCCGCGCGGCAACAGCGGCGTCGCCCTTCGCGCGCCGCTGGAAGGCGATCCCGCCTACACCGGCATGGAAATCCAGATCCTGGACGACGCCTGGCACAAGGAGAACTACAAGGGACTGCGTGACGTGCAGCTGACCGGCGCCATCTATGATGTCGTGGCCCCCGCGAAGAGCGCCAGCAAGCCGCCCGGCGAATGGAACACTTACCGGATCATCGCCCGCGGCCGCCAGGTGACGGTTATCCTCAACGGCACCGAGGTCGTGAACGCCCATCTCGACGATTACAAGGACAAGTTCGCCAAGCACCCGGGCCTTCAGCGCGCGAAGGGGCACATCGGCTTGCAAAGCCACGGTAGCCGGGTCGAGTTCCGCAATCTGTACGTCAAGCCTCTGCCATGAATTTCACGATGCCGCTGACGATGACCGCGTGGGCCCGACCGCGGACCTTCCAGCCGGCGAACGGACAGTTGCGGCTCTTGGAACGAAACCGGGACGGATCGATGGTCCATTCCACGGTCGGGTCGATGATGGTCACGTCGGCGTCGGCACCCGGCCGCAGGGTGCCGCGGTCGATGCCCAGGACGCGCGCCGGGTTGATGGTGAGCTTCTCGATCAGCTGCGGCCAGGTCAGCCGCCCCGGCTCGATCAGCGAGTGGATGCAGATGGGGAGGAGCGTCTCCAGCCCGATGATGCCATTGGGCGCCTGCTCCAGCTCGCGCATCTTTTTTTCGGGAGCGTGCGGGGCGTGGTCGGTGGCGATGACGTCGATGGTGCCGTCGCGGAGTCCCTCAATGATGGCCTGAATGTCGGCCGCGGTCCGCAGCGGCGGCGACATCTTGAAGTTGCTGTCGAAGCTGCGCAGGCACTGGTCGGTCAAAGTGAAGTGGTGCGGGGTGGCCTCGGCGGTGACCTGGACGCCGCGCTGCTTGGCCCGGCGGATCAGGTCCACGCTGCCGGCGGTAGAGACATGCAGGATATGCAGCCGGCCGCCGGTCAGCTCGGCCAGGGCGATGTCGCGGAAGACCATGATCTCCTCGGCCGCTGCCGGGTAACCGCGCAGCCCTAACCGCATGCTCTCGAACCCCTCGTGCATGACGGCGCCGCGGGTCAGCTCCAGGTCCTCGCAATGGCTGAGGACCGCCTTGTCGAACATCCGGCAATACTCCAGCGCCCGCCGCATGATCTCGGCACTGACGACCGGGGAACCGTCGTCGGTGAAGGCGACGGCGCCCCCCTCGACCAAACCGCCGATCTCGGCCAACTCGGTGCCTTGCCGTCCCTTGGTAATGGCGCCGATGGGAAAGACATTGGCGTTGCCGGCGCGCTCAGCCTGGAGATAGACGAACTCGGCGGCTGCCTGGTTGTCCAGGGCCGGCTCGGTGTTGGGCATGCAAGCGACGCTGGTAACACCGCCGGCCAAGGCGGCCGCGGTGCCGGTGGCGATGGTCTCATCCTCCTCGCGCCCTGGCTCGCGGAGGTGGACATGCATGTCGATCAGGCCGGGACAGACGATCTTGCCGGTCGCGTCGAGGATGCGGTTGGCACGGAGCTGCGGCTGCGGTCCGATCCCGACGATCTGCTCACCGCGAATCCACAGGTCGGCGACCTGGTCGATACCCTGCGATGGGTCGATGATCCGGCCATTCTGGATGCAGAGGATGTTCATGAAGGAGATTGTAGCGAAGGGCGGTCGGCGAAGAAATTGTTCTTGAGCAACGGGGACGACAAAATAGGTGAATGACGCGAGAGGATTTTCAGAAAGTGCTGGATGCCTTCTGCAAGAGGATGCCCTTCCGACCTTTCACCATAGAATTGGTGAGCGGCAGCCATATAGAGATCAATCACCCGGAAGCGTTAAGGCAGCACGACGATCTGCTCGTTTACAAGAGCACCAGCGGCATCCAGTCTGTATTCGGTTACGAGAGCATCATCCGATTCATCGACGCCACAGGGACGGTTTGACTGCCAACGGGGCGGATTGCACCACCAACCCGGCGATGCCAGAGGAGAGCGGAGCAATGATGGCACGTCCGACTTTTGAACAGGCTATGCGGGCTTTGTTGCAGCGCAAGCCATTCCAGCCATTCGCTATCGAGTTCGATAACGGGGAGCAGTGGGTGGTGGAGCAACCGGAAATGCTGTTCTATTACACGGGCGACAGCGCGCTCTACTTTCGGCCCGACGGGTCGTTGAGCTTCGTGGACTGCGACAACGTCAAACAACTGGTCGAGCTGCCCCAGGCACCGGCTACCTGAACCAGAACCTCTCCGGAGTCGATTGGCAGGGAAGAATCACCAGCCCATCAAACTCAGCCCTTCGAATCCCAGCGGCGTGATCTGCTCTTTCCGACTGCCTTCCAACAATCGCTGCCAGACATACTCCGCAAGGTCCCATCCCACGTAGATCCGCACCAGCTGCAGGTGCGATTCAGGCGGCCGGACAAGCAGGGCATGCACACCGGCGAAGTTCGTCTCGGCACATGTTCCTGCCGGCAAGGCGGCCGTCAAGTCTAACGATGTGAACTGCCGCAACACGTCCTCGGTGTGCGGACCGACGAGACAGATACCCGCGTAACTCGAGGTCACCTCATGCTGCACTACCGGGGCTTGCGGGACATTGGCCAGGCATTGCCGCAGTCCGGCCGCACACGGCGTCGCGGCCAGTAGCAAGAGATAATCCTCTGTCAATCGACAGGCCAGCACCGGGTCCCCGGCCCTGAAGGCGGCCACGCCGCGCGGCTTCAGCGCCGGTCCATCGCCGAGAAGTGCCTGCACGACCGCCGACACTCCCCGCCCCAGCAGGCTGAGCTTGGCGAAGGCGCTGATGTCGGCCAATCCCACGCCGGCGCGGGCGGCGGCGGCCTCGCTCTCCGCATCAGTGTAAGCGGCCGGGAGCTGCCAGCCGTCGCGCTCGATGAACCGTGCCCCGTGGGCAGCGTGCCAATGGTACAGCGGCGTAAGCGCTCTCAGCACTTCAGTCGCTTCCCTTCCGGGTCATAGAACGGCGTCGGCACCACCCTCGCCGGCACCTCGCGGCCCGCCCAATGGAAATGGAACCGCGTCCCCGGCCTGCTCTCGGCCGCCGGCACCCACGCCAGGCCAATGCATCCCCCGAGCGTCGGGCTGAAGCGCACGCTGGTCAGCCGTCCCACCGGCCGGCCCTGCTCCACCACCTGACAGCCTTCCAGTTCGGCCGGGATGGCCACGGGTGCGTCGATCCGGAAACCCACCAGGCGACAGCGCGGCCCCATTGCCTTGAGGCGCAGCAGCGGCTCGCGGCCGTGGAACAGCGGTTTATCAAAGCGCACCAATCCCTCCAGGCCGGCGTCCAGCGGGTTCGACAACGAATCGGTGTCCACGCCGATGATCAGGTGCCCCTTCTCCAGGCGCAAGACCCGCTGGGCCTCGACGCCGAACGGCCTGAGCCCGAACGCAGCGCCGGCCTGGACCAGCGCTTCCCACAGGTGCCAGGCATACGCGGCGGGACAATGGATTTCGTAGCCCAGCTCGCCGACGAAGCCGAGGCGCAGCAGCCGGCACGGCACCCCGGCCACCTCGCCCTCGCGCAGCGCCAAGTATGGGAATGCCGCAGCCGAGACGTCCAGGCGCGTCAGCCGGGCTAGCACCTCGCGCGACTTGGGCCCGGCCAGGTTCATCGCCGCCGTGCCCGCCGTCTGGTTGAGCAGCACTACGTCCAGCCGCCAGGTGTCGCGCCACAATTCCAGCCACTGGAAGACAGCGTCGGCGTTGCCCGTGGTGGCAGTCAGGTAGAAGCGATCCGGCCCGAGACGGGCGCCGACACCGTCATCGAAGAGAATACCTTCCTCGGTACACATCACCCCGTAACGGATGCGGCCGGGTTGGAGGTCGGCCCAGCGGTTCAGGTAGACACGCTCCAGCAATTCCGCCGCGTCCGGTCCGACCAACTCGATCTTGCCGAGCGTGCTGACGTCGATCAGGCCGACCGCCTGGCGAACCGCCCGGACCTCGGACTCGGGGTCGCCGTAGCTCTCGGGCCGCTTCCACCAGCCGGCATCAAGCCAGCGGGCACCGGCGGCCTGGTGCCAGTGGTGCAACGGCGTGCGGCGCACCGGGTGATGGCGCCGGCCGGCCGCCAGCACACCCAGGTCAACCGGCACCGCCGGCGGCCGGCTGGTGGTGGTGCCCACGATGGCTGGGTCGCGGCCGGTGACACGGGCACAGACCGCGCTAGCCGCCAGACTGCACATCTTCCCCTGGCAGGGGCCCATGCTCACCGTCGAGTAGCGCTTGAGCGTCTCAATATGGTCGAACCCCTCGGCGATCGCCTGCTCCAAGTCCTTTACCGTGACATCCTCACACAGGCAGACGAACGATTTTCGATTCGCGAGCGATGCGAGATGATTGCCGAGAACGGCCCCAGCCGGCGCGGGAGCGTTGCGGAGCTGGAAATCGGCCAGGGCAGAGCGGAAGTCGAAGCCCACCGCGTAGCCGAGGACGGCGGCCGCCTCTGCGCCGCGCAATCGGCCTTCCTGTACCTGCGCGTCCAGGCCGAGCGTTCCCGCTGCCCCGCCGGCCGCCGACAGGCCGGGCACTGTACCGTCAGGCAGCCAGCGTCCGCCCTGGGGGCGAAAGCGCATGCCGGCTTGCAGAAGCAGCTCGTTGGCCGGCGCCGGCTCCGACACCAGACAGAGCAGGTCGCAAGCGATCTCCTGTTCGGTTGTGGGAATGATCTGGCTGTTGGCATCTCTCCGCGCCAGCCGCACCGCCCTGAGACGTTTATTGCCCCGTGCCTCGAGAACAGTACTTGATGTGAAGGTCGGCCAGTCGCCGGTGCAGGGGCCTTCCACTCGTTGATCGATCACGGCCGCGATTTCGATGCCGAGGTCGGCCAGTTGTCCCGCCAGCCGGGCGCCGCCGTCGTTGTCGGTCAGCACCACGGCCCGCCGGCCCGCCCGCACCCCGTGAAGATGCGCCAGGCGGAGCACGCCATTGCCCAGCATGATGCCCGGCAGATCATTGCGAGGAAAAAGGAACGGCTGCTGCCGGCTGCCGGTACAGACGATGACATGCCTGGCCCGAACTTTAAGCAGACCACCCTCGCGGAAGGCACCTACCAGGTTGCCTTCGTACAGCCCGAACGCCGTCGTGCCGCAGAGGACCTGGGCCCGCGGCGATTCAAGGACCGCCCGCAGCGGCTCGATCTCGCCCGGCCGGCCACCGTCGTACAGCAGATGGCCGCCCAGCTGCGGCCCGCGCTCCAGCAGCAACACGCGTGCCCCGGCGGCCAGCGCTGCCGCGGCAGCGGCCAGACCGGCCGGTCCGCCACCGATCACACAGATGTCCGTGTGCAAGTGTTCCACCACGGCGGTGGGGAATGGCCCGGCATCGAGGTCGATGCGGCCGAGGCCAGCGATGTGGCGGACCGTATGCTCGAAGATCGGCCAGAGCCAGCGCGGCCGGTGAAAGTGCTTGTAATAGAACCCAACCGGCAGAAAGCGATCGAACCGATCAAAGATGCGCAGGACATCGAAGTCGGCCGAGGGCCAGGCATTCTGTCGGCGCACCACTTGTCCCTCGCGGGCCGGCTCGATGCAGGTGCGCACATTGGGACAACCATCTACCTGCATGAGGCAGCTGGGGCAATCGCCCGAGACACAGAACAGGCCGCGCGGCCGGTGATACTTGAAACTGCGGCTGAAGACTCGGACGCCGGCTGCGTACAACGCCGCCGCAATGCTCTGGCCGGCCAGGGCCGTCACCGGGCGGTCCTCGAACGTGAAGGTCAGCGAGCGCGTCGAATCGATCAGGATGCCGGTGAGGGGAACGGCGGACGGGGCGGTCATGGCGCCTCCTCGGCAAGCCAGCGGGTGCCCAGCACCGTGTTGGTGCGGACATCGCGCTCGGCCACCAGCCAGCGCCGGCAGCCGAGACGGTGATACCAGCGCTCGCGCTGCGGACCGGGCAGATTGTTCCCGGACGCGGCGAGGATTTGGCCCCCGTAGCGGAACTCGGTCACTTCGCGGGGGCCACAGTTGGGGCAGGTTAGCAAGAACGACATTCGAGTCCCTCAGAGGCGGCCCGGCCGGCCCGCGCCGGTCGAGGGACAGCATAGCGGAAGCTAACGGCAGGTCAATAAACGGGTTCCACGAACAGGTGCGAGTAACGGTAAACGGGATCACCCTTGCGGCCAGATACTAAACTCGCCATTGTACCTGGCGTGAAGGAAGGTCACGCGATGATCTCTCGGATCGGCCGGCCGTGGTCGATCTCCAGGCGCTTGCGGCCGGGCAGCTCCAGCTTGCGCGAGTCGAGGCCGAGTTGGTGCAGCACCGTGGCATGAATGTCGGTGACGTAGTGGCGATCCTCCACGGCGTGAAAGCCGATCTCGTCGGTGGCGCCGTGCACCACGCCCCCCTTAATCCCGCCGCCGGCCAGCCAGGCACAGAAGCCTTGCGGGTGATGGTCACGGCCGTCTCCTTGAGCGCCTGGCGACCGACCGAACTCCGTGCCCCAGACCACCAACGTCTCGCTCAGCATGCCGCGCTGCTTGAGGTCCTTGAGCAGGCCGGCGATCGGTTTATCGACCTGGGCCGACAGTTTGCTGTGGTTGTTCTTGATGCCCGCGTGGGCGTCCCAGGCGCCGCCGCCTCCGCCGCCGTGGAAGATCTGGACAAAGCGAACGCCGCGCTCCACCAGCCGCCGGGCCACCAGGCAGAGCTGGCCGAACGGCCGGGTGATGTCCTGGTCCATGCCGTAGAGCCGGCGTGTCGCCTCGGTCTCCTTCTCCAGCTGCAATGTCTCAGGCACCGCGGTCTGCATGCCATAGGCCAGTTCATACGCCTTGATGCGGGCGCGGAGAGCAGGATCGTCGGGATAATCGATGCCGGCCAGACGGTTGAGCCGGCCGAGCAAACTCAACTCGGCCTCCTGCTCCTCGGCGCGGACGTCGGCAGGCGGGGAGACGAACGGCAGCGGGTCCTTGGCGCCGACGTTGAGGCGGACGCCGCCGTATTCCGGGCCGAGGTAGCCGGCCCCATACGTCCACTCACCGCCGCAGCAGTCGCCTGTCGGTGTGCCGAGGACCACGTACTCCGGCAGGTTCTGGTTGAGCGAGCCGAGCCCGTAGCAAACCCACGAGCCGATGGTCGGGAAGGGTCCCTCCCGCGGATGCCGTCCGGTGTGCCAGGTCAGCTGGGTGCCGTGGTCGTTGTGGATCGTCCAGAGCGAGCGGACGACGGCGAGATCGTCGGCGCAGGAGCCGACGTGCGGCCACCAGTCGCTGACCTCCAGGCCGCACTGACCATACTTTCGGAAGCCGGTGTTCAGCGCCATCAGCACCTTGCGGTTGCCGTGGGATGGATTGCCGGCGATGACGTCCTTGCCTTCGGTCTTCAGGACATCCTTGTATGGTGTCTCCTCGATGGTCTTGCCGGCGTACTTATTGAGGGCCGGTTTGGGGTCAAAGCTCTCGACGTGGCTGACGCCGCCGCAGAGGAAGATCCAGATGACCGCCTTGGCCCGGGGGGTGAAGTGCGGCCGGCCGTCGGACGGCGCCTGCCCCGGTTCGGCACCGAGGACACCGTCGCGGAAGAGCATAGCACTCAGCGCCAGGCCGGTGAAGCCCATGCCGGTATCGACCAGGAACGAACGGCGGGTGATGCCGGGGCAGCCCGCGCCACGGGGAGCTCGGCGGTGGGTGGCCATGTCCTGTCCTTTCATGCAAGGTGTCTTCCTCTGTCCTCGGCGGCAGAACTCAGGCGGGCGGGCCTTTCAGAATCGTCGCCAGAATTTCGGTCTTCTTGGGCCGGGGGTCCTGCCACAGCCATTCGGGGCGGAGCCAGAAGCCCTCTAGGACCTCACTGATCAACACCCCGCGCTTCGGTCGAACCTCACGGTATTTCTTCCGCCCCGTCAGCCGGAGCAGGATGACTTGCTCCTCGTGCTCGTCGATGATCCAGTATTCTCGGAACCCTGCCCGTTCGTACTTCTCTCTCTTCGTCTCATAGTCTCTCTCGACACTGTCAGGGGACACGATTTCAACCGCCAGATCTCCGGAACCTTCAATACCACCACGGTGAACCCGGTCCAATCGACTGTTGCTGACGTACACGATATCCGGTTCCGGGGCGTTCTTATCATCCAGCCGGCAGGCGACGCGCGAGCCGTACACTTTCCCCAAATCGTGGACCTCGGCGAAGTCGTGCATCAGCCCGCTGAGCCACATGAACAGTTCGTTCGCGTCCGTGTTCTCGGGAGAAGCTATATAGATTACCCCGTCGAGCAAGTCGGCCTTCTGATCCTCCCGGATCAGCGCGCAAAAATCGTCGTAGGTAAATGGGCCGACCCGCCGCCGGAGTTTCGTCTTCCCCGTCTTTCCCATAACCAGCCCTCACCGCACCGTCACGAATTCATGATGATTCATTAGCACATGCACCAGGCCCTCCCGCGCCCGGAGTGCCGGGTCGCTGGCGGGCGCCTTCCCCTCCTGGTCGGCGCCGGACAGCTGCCCGTTGGCCCCGCCATACCGCTCCGCCTGCTCCTTCAAGAAGGCAACACACTCGGCCGTTTCCGCCGCAGTCGGCCGGCGCGCCAGTACGCGCTCAAAGGCGGCGGTGGTGAAGGCGGTCAGGTCGTCGCCGGTCTGTGCCGCCAGCTCGTGGGCCAGCAGCCGAGCATGCCGCCGCGTTAGCTCACTGTTGAACAGGGCCAGCGACTGCTGCGGCATGATGCTTTCCTTGCGGTGATAGCATTCGGTGACCGCGGCGGCATCGAAGAGCTTCAGGAACTCCATCTGCTTTTCCTGAGCGTGCCGGAAGTAAATGCTCCGCCGCGGCACGGTCAGCCCCTGGTTGTGGTCGATGTCCGGCCCGCCCATCGTTGGATCGAGCTTGCCGGCTACATAGAAAATGCAATCGCGCACGGCCTCCGCTTCCAGCCGCCGCGGCGCCACCCGCCACAAAAATTGGTTGTCGCGGTCGATGGCGAGGTTGGCCTCGGCCGGCGTCGAATCCATCCGGTAGGTGCTGCTGGTGACGATCAGGCGGTGCAGCCGCTTCATGGTCCAACCCCTCCCTCTATCCTCTCCTTCATCCGATGGGGGAGAGGGTAGGGTGAGGGGGTCCATGAATTCGGCGGCGAGCCAGTCAAGCAATGCCGGGTGCGATGGCGGCCGGCCATTGCGGCCGAAGTCGGCGACAGTCGGCACGATCGCCTGACCAAAGTGGCGCAGCCAGATGTGATTGACGGCGACACGGGCCGTCAGCGGGTTGGCGCGGTCGGTGAGCCAGCGCGCGAACGCCAGCCGGCGGCCGGTGCTGCGCGCCGGATAGGTGGTCACAGGGCGCTTGGTGTAGGCGGTGGTCGGCGGTTGTTTGGCGCTCTCCTCCGCCTTGGCCAAGGCCTTCTCGGCGTCGGCCAACTGCTTGACCGGATCGACCTTCGGCGGCATGGCGCGTAGCACTCCCTGCCGGGCAGCGAGCAGGTTCCGCCGGGCCTCCAGCACCGCTTGCTGCCGCTGCAACGAGGCTGCCTCGGTCGCCGCCGCTTTCCATTCCTCAGTGTCCTTCTGGCCTGCGTCCTCCAACTTCTCGGCCTTGATGGCCGCCACCAGGGCCGCATGACGGATCTCGGCCAGCGGCATGTCCAACTCGGCGAGGGCCAGCGCGTCCAGCGCCTTGCGGGCGGCGGCCAGGCGCGCGGCGGCACCGAGCGGTCCCTC
>DATLYH010000191.1:0-29256 GCA_035575035.1 Gemmataceae bacterium | reverse complement strand
ATGGACCAACTCGCAGCGGCTGACGGCTACGGACTACCGACTACGATCAGGGCGAAGCGCCGCGACGCCCTAATCCTTAACCCACCGCCGCCTCGGTTACAAGCCGAGTGGTTCCGCCGCAGCGGGAATACAGCCGCCTCTTTCTCCTTGCCTTGACCGGCGGGGTCCGAATAACCTTTCCCCAGGACGGTTCCCCAGACGAAAGCCGACCGCGAACGGGACATGCCCTCTCCCGGAGGAGACCCTTGCCATGAGACGCTTCCCCCTTTGGTTCGCCGGCCTGCTGCTGACGGCGACCCTACTGCCGGGCGCCGCGTCCGCCCAGGAAGCCCGGAAATGGAACGTGCTGTTCCTGATGTCCGACGACATGCGCCCAGAGTTGGGCTGCTACGGCAACAAGCATGTCCGGACGCCGAACATCGACGCCCTGGCCGCGGCCGGAGTCCGCTTCGAGCGGGCCTACTGCCAGTACCCGCTCTGCAATCCCTCCCGCACCTCGCTCCTGACCGGCCGGCACCCGATTACCACGGGCGTTCTCGACAACGTTACCTGGTTCGGGGCCGCCCATCCCGACTTTGTTTCCCTGCCGAAGCACTTCAAGGCGAATGGTTATGTTTCGCTCCGCGCCGGCAAGGTTTTCCACGGCGGCATCGACGATACCGACGCCTGGACCGAGGGGGGCGAGAAGAGGAACTTCGAAGGCGCCAAGAAACCGGCCAAGCCGCAGCAACGGCAGCAGTCCGACCGCTGGGTCATCCTGGAAGGGGAAGGAGAATCGCACGGCGACTACCGGACGACCGAGCGGACCATCGACTACCTGCGGCGGTACAAGGACCGGCCATTCTTTTTGGCCTGCGGCTTCACCAAACCGCACAGTCCACCGACCGCCCCGAAGCGGTTCTTCGACATGTATGACCCAGCCACGGTGCCGCTGCCGCCCGACTTTGCCCCACAGCCGACGGTACCGCCGGGCTTCCCGAAGCCGTCGGTCCCTGCACGGAACGGCGACCTGTTCATCGAGCGCGAGGCGACTCCGGAAGCGGCCCGCGAGATGATCCGGGCGTACTGGGCGTCGCTCACCTGGGTGGACGCGAACGTCGGCAAGGTGATCGCCGAGCTGGATCGGCTCGGGCTGCGGGACAAGACAGTCATCGTCTTCTGGGGGGACCACGGCTACCACCTGGGTGAGAAGGGAAAGTGGTCGAAGCACGGCTCGCTCTTCGAGGTCGGCACGCGAGTACCGTTGATCGTGGTGGCGCCGGGGGCGAAAGGGAACGGCAAATCATGTCCGCGGGTGGTGCAGTCGCTGGATATTTACCCGACGCTGGTCGAGCTGTGCGGCCTGCCGCTGCCGAAGGGGCTGGAGGGGCACAGCCTGGTGCCGCTGCTGGCCGATCCACAGGCTCGGTGGGACCACCCGGCGTTCACCGTCCACGGGCCGGGGAAGGTAGCCGGGGCGGCGGTACGGACGGAGCGCTTCCGTTACGCCGAGTGGGACGGTGGCCGGGGCGGGGCGATGCTGTTCGACCACCAGGCTGACCCACACGAGATGAAGAACCTGGCCGACGATCCCCAGTTTACCACCGTGAGGGCCTCACTGTCCGCGACACTGAGGAAATACCTGGCTGGCTCCTCCGCACCGAGCAGTCCGTAGTCGGCAGTCCGTAGCCAGACCGTCCGCATCGGTGGCGAGCGGCCCGCGTCAGCTGGCCGGTCCTAGCGAGCGGCCCGTGTGAACGGGCCAGTGGGGCATGGACCAACTCGCAGCGGCTGACGGCTACGGACTACGATCAGGGCGGAGTGCCGCGACGCCCCAGCCACCCAACCAGGAGGACCCTCAACAACAAGGGCGTTTGACCAGGCAGTAGGATCCGGGCGAACCCGGCTGCGGCCGGGCGGCTGTCATCGGAAGGCGATCGGCCTGATTGCCATGATCCCTGACCCGCAGGACACCATCGTTGCCCTGGCTTCCGCCCGCGGCCCGGGCGGCCGGGCCATCATCCGGCTAAGTGGCCCTGATGCGCTGCGTGTCGCCGCGGCCGTCCTGACCTTCGCCGAGCCACCGCTGCCGCACCAGCGCCGCCGCTATCAGGCCACGGCCCGCCTGCCCGGCACGGCTGCCCCGTTGCCCGCCGAGGCTTACGTCTGGCCGGGCCCACGTAGTTACACCGGCCAGCACATGGCGGAAGTGCATACCCTCTCCTGCCCGCCGCTTGTGGACCTGCTGGTCGCCCAGTTCTTGGGAGCCGGAGCGCGGGCGGCCCGGCCGGGCGAGTTCACCCTGCGAGCCTTCCTCGCCGGCAAGCTCGATCTGACGCGGGCGGAAGCAGTGCGTGGCGTCATCGAGGCCGGCAGCCGCGACGAACTCCAGCAAGCCCTAGCCCAGTTGGCCGGCGGCGTCACCCGGCCGCTGCAAGAGCTACGCAGCGACCTGCTCGACCTGTTGGCCGACGTGGAGGCGGGGTTGGATTTCGTGGACGAGGACATCCATTTCGTCAGCCTCGAGGATGTGTTGAAACGCCTCGCCAAGGGGCTGGCGCTGGTCACGCTCCTAGGCCGGCAGCTGGAGCAGCGGTCCCTGGCGGGCCGGCCCTTCCGCGTCGTCCTGGCTGGTCGGCCCAATGCCGGCAAGAGCAGCCTGTTCAACGCCCTGGCCGGCGCGGCCGCTGCCTTGGTCAGTCCCGAGCCCGGCACCACACGCGACTACCTGACCCGCCAGCTGGACCTGGACGGTGTCGCTGTGGAGTTGGTGGACACGGCTGGCTGGCAGGAGGCGTCGAGCACCATCGAGGAGCAGGCGCAGGCGCTGGGCCGCGAGCAGGCCGAGCAGGCCGACCTGGTGCTCCTGTGCGTGGAGGCCGGCCAACTGCCGAACAAGGATGAGACCGCACTGCTGGGGCGGGGCGAGCCGCCGGCCGTGGCGGTGGCGACCAAGTGCGACCTGGCCGCGCCCGCCCCGGGCCTGCTGGCTACCAGCGCTGTCACGGGGGCGGGGCTGGATGCGCTGCGGCAACTGCTGGCGGAGCGGGCCCGGGCACGCGCCGAGCCGGCCCTGGCACCGAGCTTGAGCCGTTGCCGGCATCATGTGGACGCCTGCCTGGAGCACCTGCGGCGGGCACACGCTGCTGCCCTTTTCGAGGAACCGCCGGAATTGCTCGCCCTGGAACTGCGTGGAGCGCTGGATCAGCTTGGCGAGATGGTCGGGGCGGTTTATACAGATGACCTGCTCGACCGCATCTTCAGCCGTTTCTGCATCGGCAAATGAAGCAGATCGCTGCCTCCGGGCCGGGGCAGCGGCACCATCTGCCCGACGCCGGCGCCCGGATCGGCATTCCCGTGTCACCGCCGCCAGGACTCAATCACCTCGGGCAGCGGGTACTCCACGATTGTCAATCCGAGCCGGGGTAGCTCCTGCAACCGCCGCCAGCCGCGCGTCACCCGTGCTTCCTGCTCGGCCACGTACTGCGGATCGAGGTGCTCCTTGGCAAACGGCCCCTCGCAGCGGACCGGCGCAAAGACCGGATCGACGATGTACTGCGCCAGCGACGGATCGCAGCGGAGGTGCCGCTCGGGCATGAGGTGTAGCTCTTCGGGTGCCACCTCACCCAACACATAACGCAGATAGAGACTCGACTCGGTGATCTGCTCTACCTCCTTGCCGCAGACCTCACAGAGGTAGCCGCGCTCGCAGCGCGCCATGACAGCACCCTCATGGGAACCGGCCGGCTCACGCCGGCCGCTCGCCTTGGGAACCGGCCGGCTCACGCCGGCCGCTCGCCTTTTGCTCACGTCGGCCGCTCGCCTTTTGATAATTAGCGCACGCGGATATGGCATGGCAGGACGGCCCAGACCGGCTCGCCGCGCAGCCGAAGCAGGCCCTCCACCAATCCAAGTTGTCCGGTCAGCTCAGGCACTTCGCGGAGCAGCGGCAGCCGGCGCAAGGAGAGCTGCGTTGCGGAATGCCCCTCGATCAGGGTGTCGAGCAGGGTCCGCGGCTTGGGCAGGATCAGCAACTCGGGCATTTTGTCCTTGTCCATGCCGGCCAGGTCGGCCGCCGCCCGGATGGCATCGTTCAGCGTCCCCAGCTCGTCCACCAGACCGTGGGCCTTGGCTTGCCGACCGGTCCAGATCCGGCCGCCCGCCAGCTTCTCCAGCTCTTCGCGCGTCATCGACCGGCCCGCCTTCTCCCGGCCCCGCAGCGCCTTGTCCAAAAACTGCTCATAAACATCCTTCATCAACGTCGTGATCGCCTGGCGCTCGGAGTCGCTGAACGGCGCGGTGCTCGACAGGAGGCCGGAGTTGCTGCCGCGGGCGATGACCTCAGTACGAATGCCGACCTTGTCGTACAGGTCGCCCAGGACCAGTTTGCCGCCGACCACGCCGATTGAACCGGTGAGCGTGCCGGGCTCGGCGTAGATCTTCCGCGCCGCCATGCTGATGTAATAGCCGCCGCTGGCCGCTGTGTCCGACATACTGGCCACTACCGGCTTCTGGCACCGGCTCAGCTCGTTCCAGATCAGGTCGCTGGCCAGCGCCGAGCCGCCTGGGCTGTCCACGCGCAGCACAATCGCCTTGACCGTCTCGTCCCGCTCCGCCTGCTGGATCGCCTCGATCAGCGTCGTGGAGCCGACGGTATCGCCGCCCAGCGGGCTGGAGCTGCTCTTGCCGGTCGTGATGACTCCGGTGGCGTAGATCAGCGCCACCTTGGGCGCGGCAGAGCCTTGTGCCTTCGGTTTGCTGAAGAGCTTTAGCATGGCGGTCAGCGGGTTGGAGAAGTCAATCTCCTCCCCCTTGGCCCGGCCGTAATTCTGGGCGACCTCGACCCGGTCCACCTTCAGGCTGGCCTTGATCGCCCCCTGGAGTTGGTCGGCATAGGCGACGCGGTCAATCAGACCGGCAGCGGCGGCCGCCTTCGCCGTGTACGGCCCGCGGTCGATCAGCTGCCGCACGTGCGCCGCTGTCCAGCCCTTGCCGGTTCGGGATTGCACGATTGTTTCCACCAGGCCCTTCTCGAAGTAATCATCGAGGACGCTCTCGAGCTGTCGGCGGAACTCGGGACTCATGCGGTCGCGCGTGAACGGCTCGGCCGCTCCCTTGAAGTCGCCCATCTGAAGGAGGTCGGCCCGGATGCCGAGATGTTTGAGCAGGTCCTTGAAGAATAGGGTCTCGGCACGGAGGCCGGTCAGCATCAGCCAGCCGGACTCCGGCATACAGACCTCGTCACAGGCCAGGGCCAGCAGGTAGCCCGGCGTCTCGCCCGATTCCAGATAGGCATAGGCCTTCTTGCCCGCCTTGCGGAAGTCGGCGACGGCCCGGCGTAGCTCGTCGATCTTGCCCCAGGAAATGTCGATGGCGTCGATCTGCAAGAGGAGCCCCTGGACCGACGAATCATCGCGAGCCTTGCGGATGCGGTCCAGTTTCGACTTGAAGTTTTCGCCGAGGAGGCCGAACAACGGGTCGTCAGCGACGGGCCCCTCCTCTAGACTACCGGCCAGCTTGATGTGGGCCAGCGTGGCGACGGTCGGCTCGGCGGCCCGCAGCGGCAGCGCGGCCGAGAACACAACGAACACGGCCAGAAGGCGACGGCACAGCATGAACTCGTTCTCCCAAGGGAAAACCAGCCGAAGAGGGAATGGGTCCGGGGCTGCCAGGGTATGAGGAGTCTAGGCAAAGCCCCGAGGGGTGTCAAGCATACCCCGCCTAGACCACGAACAGCACAATCCCCGCGAGGACCGCCAGCCCGCCGAGCGTGAGCAGGAAGTGGACATCGAGGGCCAGCCCAAGGATGACAAGAACCGCACCCGCGCCGAGAAGCCCGAGGCGCACGATGCGGACCAGCAGCCATTTCAACACTCGTTCCTTGGCCAGGTCCGCCGCCACCGCGCCCACCGATTTGTTTACCTCCTCGGGCGCGACAGTCTCCGAAGGGGCCAGCACCCCGGCCACGGGAATCAAGCCGGCGGCCCCGAACAGCCCCTGGCGGAGGAAGCCGTAGCGGACTACCAGCTTGCCCGTCTTCAGCAGCCAGGCCGTCCGGTAGGCATCAAGGATTGCGAAGAGCCACAACCCGACCCAGACGAACTGGAACACATGGGCCAGCTCGGCCCGCGTCTGGAGCGCCGCCTCCCAGAAGCCGGCAACGAAGTACGCCACCAGCAGCACCAGACCGACACCGTAGAAAATCAGGAATAGGAACACCGCCTTGAACAGCTGCCGGTTGTAGAGCTGCCCTGCGCCGACAAGCAGCAGCGACAACAGGGCGGCCAGCCACGGTTTCTTGTGGGTCTCCGGCTCCAACGGGCGGTCGGGCCGCGTCAGCGCCTGGTACACCCGATCGGCGGCGGCGTGGGCCCGGTCGGCCGCCTGACCGAGGCGCGACTCGCGCACCTTGCGGGCAATGTCATCGGGCTTCATGAGGTCGCCTCGCTTTCGTCGGACGCAGGGTCTCCCCAGCGCTTCAGCAGCCGATGCTCGACGCCGAGTTGGTCACAGATTCGGCCGACGATGAAATCCAGGGCATCTTGCAAGGTACGCGGCCGGGTGTAGAAGGCAGGCATGGCCGGCAGCACGACGGCGCCCGCCTCGGCACAGGCCGCTAGGTTGCGGAGTTGGATGACGTTCAAAGGAGTCTCGCGCGGCACCAGGATCAGCCGGCGCCGCTCCTTCAGGTGGACGTCGGCAGCGCGGTGGATCAGGTTCTGCGACAGCCCGTGAGCGATCGCCGCCGCCGTCCCCATGCTGCACGGGCAAACCACCATGCCGGCCGTCAGGAAGGAGCCGCTGGCGATGCCGGCCCGGAAATCCTGGTAATGGTGATACACCACTCGTCCGGGACCGACCGCCCGGCCCAGCAGGTCGGCCGGCTCGAAGCGGTCAAGACAGATACGGCGGTCGGTCTCGCGCTCCAGCACCTGTGCGGCGGCGGGACTCACAATCAGGTGGACGGTACGGCCAGCCTGCAACAGCACCTCCAGCAGGCGCACCCCGTAGGGCGCCCCGCTGGCGCCGGTCATCGCCAGGACCAGGTCTGTCGCGGCCATGATGCCCCTTGCCGAAGCCCGTTGTTGTTGTAGGGCAGGCAAGGCTGCTTGCCCTGCGAGAATGCCCGAACCGCCTCCCTGTGCCCGGTCGTATTATAAGGAAGAGGTCGCGGCCCGGAAGCGACGATTCCGCCGCATCCAGCCTCATTTCCCGGATGCCCTGTCCGCCCGCCGCTCCTCCTTCGGATATACTCTTTGGAACCTGGGGCCGGCCCGGCCCGTGCCCGGCGGTCGCTGTGCGCGCCGCGATCAGGAGACCTGCTGCCGATGGTTGGAGTTACCCTTCCGGAGCGATCGCTGCGGCGATGGCGCTGGTTACTCGGTGTCTTGGCCGCCACCTTGGCCGAGTCCCTGCCGGCCGGCTCGCCGGGGGAGGACGACTGGAAGTTTGACCTGGTTCACCTGCGCGACGGCCGCAGTCTGCCGGGGCTGGTGGTCGAGCAGACCGCCACGGACGTTCGCTTCCTGTACGTCAGCCGCAAGCCCGGCTCTCCCACCTTTGTCACCCCCGTCACCTGGAAGCGCTCTGAGATCGAGCGCGTGGAGCTGCTCGATGCCAAGGAGCGCGAGCGTCTGGTCGCCCGGTTGAAGGCGCTAGACCCCGGTGGCAAGGACGAGGCTGAGCGGATGGCCCGGTTGACGTTGAAGGCGATCCCCTGGGGCAAGGATCCCCGAGCCACAGCGCTGCGCTACCAGTCGGCCCACTTCACACTGGAATCCAACGCCGCCGAGGATGTGGTGCGCCGGGCTGCCGTCCGGCTCGAGCAGCTTTACAGCGCCTTTGTCCGCTACCTGCCGCCACGCGCCCCATCGGCCGAGCCGACCACCATCCTCCTGGCCCGCTCCCTGGCCGACTATCAGACCCTGCTGAAGGACCGGGGCCACAATCTCCTCAATCCCGCCTATTACGATCCGGTTCGGAACCAGGTCGTCTGCGGCAGCGAATTGCAACGGCTGGGCGACGAGCTGGAGCGCGTCCGCCGGCAGCACCACCAGTTGCTGGCCGAGTTGCAGGAGCGCGAGGCGGAGCTGCACAAGCTCTACAAGGGGCGCGTGCCGCCGCAACTGCTGACCCCGATCCGTGAGGGCCGGCAGAAGATTGCCCAGGCCGACGCCGCTCATGAAAAGAACTTTCGCGAGGCCACGCAACGGTTGTTCCGCCGTCTCTACCACGAAGCCTTCCACGCCTATCTCGACAACTTTGTCTATCCCGGAAACGAAGCGGTCGTGCCCCGTTGGCTCAACGAGGGCTTGGCCCAGATTTTTGAAAGCGGCTTCGTCGAGGCCGGCGAGATGCGCATCGGCCATGTCGAGAAGGACCGGCTGGAGCGGCTGAAGGAGGCCATCCGCCAGGGAGAGTTGGTGGGGCTGGCCGACTTGCTGAGGTCGGGACCGAAGCAATTCCTGGTGGCTCACGATAGCGAGCGGCAGGTTTCCAACCGCCATTACCTGACATCGTGGGCGCTGGTCCACTACCTGGTTTTCGAGCGCCGGCTGCTAGGCACGCGGGCCATGGACCGCTACACTCGCGCCCTGGGCCGCGGCACCGACCCGCTCGAAGCTTTCCGCGACCTGGTTAGCCAACCGCTCCCCTCGTTCGAAAAGGAATTCCGGCGGTATCTGACGCAGCTGCGCCCGGACGGCAGTGCCGGCCCATGACAGGACCAGGGACACGGGAGCACGGTTCAGGCCTCGCCGGCGGGCGGCCGTGTCCTCTCCATTCCCTCCCGGGCCGCAGGCTCGTGATTGCCCCTGGGAGCGCGGCCATCCTGGCCGCTGGCATTGTTGGATGCGGGCGAGATGCCCGCGCTCCCCGCTGTCCCCAACTGCTCACCCTGGGCCGCGGTCTCGGAGTGCTTGTGCAGGCCCAGGAAGGAAGACTTCTCGAGACTCTCGATCCCGGCGGCGACCTTCGCGCCGATGAGCGGCAGCTCCTTCGGATCGGCTGTGGGCACGGGGCGGCGCAGATAGCGGATGATAAAGTAGACGGCCACGGCAATCAGAATGGTCAGGATGAGAATCGGCCGGATGATCCGTTCCGCTTTCTTCTCGGCATCAAGGACCAGATCACGCACCTGGTCGCCAAACCAGAAGGCCAGGAAGAAAAGGAGTGTGTGGCCCATGGCGGCAGCGATGCTGTCGGCGGCGATGAAGCGCCACAACGGCACCCGCATCATCCCCGCCGTGATGAACATGGGGCTGCGGATGCCCGGCAGCCAGCGGATGACCAGCAACACTTTCATGCCGTAATGGGCGAAGTTGGCCTCGATCTGCTCGCGCTTCGCCGGCGGCATCAGCCGGGCGACCCAGCGGTGTTGCAACAGCCGCGCGCCGCCGAAGCGGCCAATGCTATACAGCAGCACGTCGCTCAGGACGATCCCGACGATACAGACCGGCAGGATCAGCCAGCGGCTGGGCCCGAGGTCGGGGTTGCTGGCGGCCCAGATGCCGGCGGCGATGACGGGGCCTTCCTCGGGAATGGGGAAGCCGACGCCCGCGGCGACCAGCAGCCCGAAGGTGACCAGGAAGAACCAGAGTTCGCCCAGAATCGGCACGTCGGCGCTCTCCGCAGGAACCTGCCAACCGCACACGCCCGGTTAGGTTATGGAGGCCATATTAACGCCGCGGTCAGCGAATGAAAACATGAGAAAACCCCGTGCCATTTCCGGTTGACAAGTTTTGCGCCGGGTAGATTGTCACCAGGGCGGGGCAACCGAAAACCAGGTCGAAGCAACGGCCGGGAGCGGCGCCTTCCGGACATCCGGTTTCGCCGTCCCGGCCCAAAGGTTATCATGAGGCGATCCGGCCGCCGTTTGGGGCAAACGATAGGCAGGCACCAATCCGGTTTCTTGCTGCACAGGAGTCTCTCGCGATGATCCTCCCTTTGCTCCCGAAGAGAAGGATGACGACCTGGTCGGTCCTGGTGGGCTGGCTGGCAGCGGCGGCGACAGCGGCCGGTCAAGACCGTCCGGGCGGAATTGCCGCCTCGAAGGCCGAGCTGCTGGCGCTGACTGCCCAGTGGAAGGGGGACCGCTATCCCGACGGCCGGCCCCGCGTCCCCGATGACCTCCTCCAGCGCATGAAGGCCGTCACCATCGAAGAGGCCTGGGAGGTCTTGCGGAACCACGGCTACGACAACCAATTCGAAGGGGGCTGGAAAATCCTGCACCCGGATCAGCCCCTCGTCGGTCGGGCCTTGACCGCCGCCTACCTCCCCAGCCGGCCCGACCTGGCCGAACACATCACCCGTCTCGGCAAAGCGGAAGGCCGACTCGGCCGGTCGAACTCCTGGCCGATCGACCTGCTGCAAAAAGGGGATGTCTACGTCGCCGACGGCTTCGGCAAGGTGAGCGACGGCACGCTGATCGGCGACAATCTCGGCACCGCCATCTTTGCCAAGTCCGGCACTGGCGTGGTCTTTCACGCCGCCGCCCGGGATGTGGACGGTCTGTTGAAGATCAAGGGGTTCAATGCCTTCGTCCGCGACTGGGACCCGTCCGAGATCAAGGGCATGGTCCTGGCGTCGATCAACCGGCCGATCCGCATCGGTCGGGCCGTGGTGCTGCCGGGCGATGTCATCCTTGCCAGACGCACCGGGGTGATCGCGATTCCGCCGCACCTGGCCGAGGAGGTCGTGGTCACCGCCGAGATCATCCACCTTAAGGATGAATTCGGCCATACCCGACTGCGAGAAGGCGTCTACACGCCGGGGCAGATCGACACGCGCTGGACTGATGAGATCAAGGCGGACTTCTTCCGATGGCTCAAGTCGCGCAAGAACAACCCGCCGATCCCCCTCGAAGTGATCGAGAAACATCTCTGACGCGGGGCCGAGCCCTTGTTCTTACCCGAAAGCTGCTTCCGGTGTTTATACTCGACGATACCCTGACGCCCCGGTTGATCCTCCTGGCTCGCTACTGGGAAAGGAACCTCGGTCATGGATTGCATTCTCTTCACCGTGCGACGATTGGCGGCAGCAAGCGTCGTGGTCTTTTGTCTGGTGGGTCTGGTCGGCTGCGGCCGCAGCGGGCCGAAGACGCACCCGGTCAAGGGGAAGGTCGTGTCCGAAAAAGCGGGTGTTCTCCAGAAACTGGCCGGCAGCAGTATCGAACTCCGGTCCGAGGTGGAGCCGAATACGCGGGGTTTTGGTATCCTCGAACCCGACGGTTCGTTTACAATTTCCACCTACCGCCTGGGTGAGAGCCTTCCCGGGGCCATCGAGGGGAAACACCGGGCACGCATCATGATCGACATGGGTGACGAGGATGATGATCGGCCGCGCAAGAAGAAGTGGCCCATCGACCCGAAGTACACGCGCTTTGAAACCTCGGGATGGGAGATCACTGTGCCGACCGACGGCGAGGTGCTCCTCAAGCTGCCGTGAACAGGGGCGTTGGCCGGCCGGGGGACACGGTGGACGGGCCGTGCCCCCGGCGTTGCGGCTGCTCATCGAGGTTCAGGGGCTGGTGACGACCCCGCCATCCGCCCTCATGGCCAGCCGGGTCAAGACGGTGACATCGGTCGAGTTCGGCAGCGCTCGCACGCTCCCATCGCAGAAGACGAACTGGCAGATGCCGGGGTGGCGGCTGCCGAAGGACCGGTTGTTGATGACCTGCTGGTTCCAGATCGGGTCGGGACTGAAAAGCTGCAAGACGTGGATCTCGTTGTTCGACGACAGACCGGCGAACCGCCGATAATTGTTGGCGTTCGTGGAGGTAAAGACGCTGCGGTCTTCCATCGTGCCGCGCCCTCGCTGGGTGAGGGTGCTGTAGCGAACGATCCGCTCCCCGATCAAGAAGGTGTTGCTCGTGCCGTCGGGGATGGCATTCAGGCGTATGCTGCCTCGCCAGCTCGTCACCCGGCCGCCCACAATTGTGTTCGTGGCCAGGACGAAAGCGCCGGTGGCGTTCAGGCCATTCTCGTTGCCGTTCCCTGCGCACACGGCATAATCCGCCAGGCCGCCTGGGGGACCCTCACCGGCATTCTCATTTGAGAACCCCGTGGGGGCCGGGTGCGACGGGCAGAAATAGATCTTCAAGTTGTTTTGGGTGGCGGTGGGCGATTGCTGGGCGTAGGGCAGGCTTAGGTCGAACTGCCGGAATAGATTGTCCTGTTCGATGTAAGGCAGGATGAGCACTGCCCAGGTCAAGTAATCATTGGCCACGCGGGACGGCGGCAGCCAGCCATAGTTGTCATGGAAGTTATGGCACGCCAGCCCCAACTGCCGCAGGTTGTTGGCGCACTGGCTGCGGTTGGCGCTTTCGCGCACCTTCTGCACCGCCGGCAGCAAGAGCGCGATCAGAATGGCGATGATGGCGATCACCACCAAGAGTTCGATGAGCGTAAAACCGGGGCGATGCGCCGATGACCTGGAACGCATGACTGTGTCCCCCAGTAAAACTAAAGAGTAAAGAAGAAAGGAACAAAAGAAGTTTACCGTGCTCGGAGGAACGCTCGCAACGCCTTTCTACGTCCGGGCGAGGATCTCCCGGACTCGTTCGGCCACGATGGCGTCCTCGCCGGGCTCCATCATCCACACGCTGAGGATCAGCTCCTTGCCGGTGCCGGGGTTCACCTCGATGCTGGGCTTCCCCTCGCGGAGCCGTCGGGCCATCTGTGCGGGGGTCAGGCGCCGGCGCTGGTAGTCCCAGCGCACGCGCAGGTGAGGCACGGCGTTGGCGATCTCCGGGATGTACATCTCGGTACGGACGTCGTCGAAATCCTTCAGGGCCTGAGCGATGCGGCGGCAGCGCCCCTCCCAGTCGGCCCAGACTGCGGCGTGGTCCCGGGCCAGGAACAGCTCCAGGGCCACCAGCATGCCGACGATTTCCTCTTTGTTTACCTTGTTGGTGCGGCAGAGGGAGTCGGCGTGGGGATTGTTGTTCAGCTTTGCCGCCTCGATCAGGTCCTTGCGGCCGAGCAACAGCCCCGCCGACTGCGGCCCCCGCAGGCCCTTGCCTCCCGAGAAGGCGACCAGATCGAACCCCATCTTGGTGTACTTCCAGAGGTTCTCCACCGGCGGAACGTCTGCCGCCGCATCGTTCAGCGTCGGCACCTTGTACTTCTTGCCCAGGGCGATGAACTCTTCGTAGTGAATCTTCCCCCGCGGGTTGGCGGCGTTGAGGAAGAACATCATCGCCGTCCGCTCGGTGATCGCCTTCTCCAGTTCCTCCCGCGTCTCGACCTCGATCAGCCGTACCCCCGCGTTGCGGACGGCGTGGTCGTAGCCGACGCGGTGCGTCTTCTGGATGATGACCTCGTTCTTCATGCCGGTGGTATCGGGGAGGCGGCGGATTCGGGCGGGATCGCTGCCGGCGACACAGGCAGCCGTCGCCAGCGACAGCGCCGAGGCGCAGCCCGCCGTCACCAGGGCTGCCTCGCAGTGGAGCAGTTCCGCAATCCGCTTGCCCACGGCGTCGTGCAGCTCGTCGAGTCGAACGAACTTGCGCGAGGCGATCTGCATAGCGGCCATCACCTCCGGCGGCATCAACGACCCCGACAGGGCCGTGAACGTGCCGGCGGCGTTGATGAAAGAGCGCACCCCCAATTCCTGGATCACGTCCCGCCCCTGAGCAACCGGCGCGGCGACGGCCCCGTTAGCCCGGTTGGCCGACAGCACACCCCCCAGGTAGGGCCAACCGGTAAGAGTGGCCAGAAACGATCGACGAGTAGTCAGTAAGCGATTCATCAGTGGCCTCCCAATGGTGAGGATTACGATTTCACTCCTTGTCCGGGAGCCGTGGCAGCTGCCATTCCGGGCGGCGGCGGTAATCCCGGGTCCCGTCCCAGCGGGGGTCGCCCGCGGATCGGTAATCCCGGGGCAGCGTCTTCCAGTCCGGGCTGGCTAGGCCGTTCAGGTCATAGACAACCTTCCCATCCCGCACGGTCAGCTCGCAGGTCAGCCGCCGGGTGCCGCGCTGGCGGGCGCCGTAGGCGTCGACGAAGCCAAATGCCCCCTTCTCCAGCCGCAGCACGGCCACGTCGGCCGGCGCTCCGACCGAAAGGTGTCCCAGGTGCTCTTGTCGGATGGCGCGGGCCGAGTTCCAGGTGGAGCGCAAGACTACATCATCAAGCGACAGGCCCAGGGCCAGGAACTTGCTCATCACGTTCAGCAGGTCCTTCATCCCGGCATTCATGCTGTTGACGTGCAGGTCGGTCGAGATGGTGTCCGGGAGGAGGCCCTCCGCGACGATGGGCACGGCGACGCGCCAGGCAAAGCTGCCGGCGCCGTGGCCCACGTCGAAGAGCACGCCACGGTTGCGGCCCTCGAAAAGGGCGGGGTTGGCTCGGCCCGCGGGAGTTAGCTCGCCCCGCAGGCCGGAGTAAACGTGAGTGTAGATGTCGCCCGGGCGGAGCTTCTTCGTCAGCAGTTCCTCCAGGGACCGCTGGGGGTAGGCCCGGCCGAAGTCCACCATCACGGGGACATCGGCGAGCGTGCCCGCCTCGACGGCCCGCTCCACCGGCGTGAATTCCGGGCCGGCGTAGTGGGCGGTCTTGATCCCCACGATCACTCCCTTGTGGCGGAGGGCCATCTCGGCCGTCGCCTTGGCGTCCATGTCGTCGAGGTCGTACTCGAATCGCGGACCGCGCATCCCGTGGCCGACGATGTTGAGAAACGCCAGGACGCGGGTCCGGGAGCGGTCGATGATCCGTTCCTTGAATTGCTCGAAGTTGCGCCAGCCGGCGCAACCGGCGTCGGCCACGGTTGTCACGCCGCAGCGGAAGGTGAAGCCGTCGGGGTAGACGCTGAAGTCGCCGGCGTAGGAACGGCGTTCGCCGGTGCCGGCAAAAACGTGAACGTGGAGGTCAATCAGTCCCGGGGTCACGTACAGACCGGTGACATCCACGGCCTTCAGCGCCAGGGCCGGATCAATCTGCGGGGCCACTGCGGCGATCTTGCCGTCGCGGATGGCCACATCCCGAACCGCGCTCAGCTTGTTGCGGGGGTCGATGACATGGCCGCCGCGGAGCAGCAGGTCGTATTTCTCCTGGGCAGACACGCCGCCTGCGAACAGCAGCAGGCAAGCAAAGGCTTGCAGCAGTTTCATGACTCTCCTCAACTCGGCCGGGATCGTCGGTATGGGGATGCCACGATGGTACCTGACCGGCGCGGGAAGGAACAGCAGAAACCGCAGCGGAGAGGACCAAGCAGACTCTTCGCGCCTGGGAGGCCGGGTGGGGAAGGTGCAACGAGGGGGCGGGGGAGAGGGGAAAGAACCTAAGCCGCTTGCGGCTTCTTCTCCCTCTCCCCCCTGTGGGGGGAGAGGGGAACCCATGAATTCGGGTCTACTTGCTGGTCAGCTCGATCTTGTAACCCTCGGGCGGTGGCGGGTCGGTCAGCTCGATCGAGATCGGGGTAGTATCTTCCCGATAGTACTTGGCGGCAACCTTGGGGGTCGCTGACGCGCCCGGCGCCTTGCTCCCTTCGTTCGGATGAGTGTAGATCACCTTGAACCACCCGACCGGGGCCCCACTCCCGGTGTCGGCCCGCTCCATCCCCGAGGTCACCAGATTCCACCGCCCGTTCGAGATCGGCCCGGAACAAGTCACCCGCAAGTTGTTCCCTTTGGATGCATCGGGGATGAACTGGAGGACTCCCTCTGTCATCGGCTGGCCGTCAAGGGTGACCGTTCCGCTGGTCGGGATTCGCTTGATTCCGCCGCAGCTGGCCACGCTGACCAAAGCAACCAGCAGGGCGCACCCGACTCCCAGCCGTGCGTTCACAAACCGTTGATCCATGTCTCTCACCTGTCTACCCAGCAATGGCGCGGCTGGGCCCATGTGGGCCCAGCCGCTGCTGCCTGATGTCGGAAGGGTTTACCAGTCGCCTCCCAGGACATTGCCGTCATCCGGGATACAGGCGTTCCGCCAAGTGGTGCCGGTGATGCCGGTCGATACGGATCGGACGCTCCCGTCCCCCAGGGCACATGTCATCACCGCGTGCGGCGAGGTCGGGACATGCGGCTGGCAGAACCCCCGGAGCGGGTTGGTGTAGAAGGGGACGGCGCTGCTCTGCCAGAAGTCCATCCGCTCGGACCGCACGCCAAACTCATTCTGCCGGGTCACATTGCAATGCGAACTAGGCGGCAACCCAGGGCAACGCAGGGCATGGTAGGTCGGCATGCCGAAGTAACCCGAGTCCCGGGTGTTGCCAGTTTGAAACTGGTGAATCGCCCAGCCTGTGAAGGCACCCTGATTGGGCCCCCCCCACACGACCGAGGCATCGCACCACCGCAGCCGGTGGGCGACGACAACCGTGTTCGACAGGCCGTCGGGCATGGCATTCTGGAGGGTGCGGTTGATGCTCGGGTCGAACACCATCACGTTGGCCGCATAGTTCGATGTGGCTGGCTCCGTCGGAGGCGTGGTCTGGCCGTTAAACGCCCAGCTGAAACTTGTGGGGTTGCCCGTCGTCAAGGGGCCATTGTCGGACGGGCACACGTACAACTTCACCGAGACACCACCAACCGGGGGGAAGCTGCACCACAGCCGCATACTCCAGCTGACGATCTGCGGATTATCCCTCGTCCCCAACTTGTACAGGTTGTCCTGCTCGATGTAAGGCAGAATGAGGTGCCACATCGTCGTCACATCCCGGTTGGGACTGTTGGGGCCGAAGTTGGTGCCGTCCCGCCCTATCCCGTTCCATTGCTGCAGCCAGGCATTGGGCACCTTCCCGTTCGCATCCGCGAAGTTGTGGCAGGCCAGGCTGATCTGCTTGAGGTTGTTGGTGCAGGTCGCCAGGTTTGCCGACTCCCGAACCTTCTGCACCGCCGGCAAAAGTAAAGCGATGAGCACCCCGATGATGGCAATGACGACCAGCAGTTCGATCAGGGTAAACCCACCCGACCGCTTCCGCTTCAATCCGCGAGCCATGACTGACACCTCCTCCAGGAATCACTCGGGTCCGTGGGGACGGCGAGGAACGAGGAATGGGATGAAGAGGGCAAGACTTCCAAAATCAATAAACGCCGGGGTGAAAAGATGGTAGCGGTGGGCTGTCAGTCATTCTGCCTGCCGTGGAGCACGAGACACCCCGGTCAGAGCATGTCGCCATTCGGCTGGTTCTTTCTCGGCGGTCTACTCCGGCGGGAGGATCAGCGTAAGGCAATACTTTGGGCAGGAAGCGCTACCACCCTCATCTCCACCCTCCCTAGTGTGACGGCTTGGGGCGTGAGGTGTCAAGCAGAATCCCGGGATCTTTTGCTGAACCGGGAGATCGGAAAGACTACTTGATCGTCCCGGTAATGGTGACGCTGCGGGCGATGCGCTCGACCTCCTTCCGCAGGGCGGCCAGGTCGGCCGGGAGCAGGCGGGCGGCCAGGGTGGCGCCGCCGGACGGTTGCCGGACCACGTAATAGTCCATCAGCACGCGCTGACCGGACACCTCCACTTCCAGCGCGAAGTGCTCCAACTCCTGCGGCGCTGCCTGCAAGCGCTGAGGAGGCACTACCCGCAACTCCTTCGCCTTCTGCTCCTTCATCCAGGCGCGTGACTCGGCCAGGAACCCGGCACCCGTCGGCACCTTCGCCAACGGTTCCACCGTCAACAGCAGGCCGCTGCCGTCCGCCCCGTCGAGGGTCACCCGGCGGCCCGGCAACAGCGACGCCCGCCAGCGCCGCGGGTAGAGGAAGCGTACCCCCGCCTCCGGACTGTCGAACAGCAGCAGGGTGTTGTCCGCGTCCGGCTCCAGCGCCACGCCGCGCAGCGCCGCATCGCTCAGGTCCGGGCTCCGCCGGTGGGCCTGCCGGGTCAACACAAAATGCCCCTCCAGCCGGCCGACCTCCTTGCCGTCCTTGTCGAGCATGCTGTTGACCCCCTTGACGTAGAGGTAGCTGAGATGGTTGCTCTCCAGGTCGAAGAAGTAATACCCTTCGAGCTGCTGCCGGTTGGGGCCGTCCTCGTTGGTGCCGCGCACCGTGCCGGCGAGGGCGACCCGGGCGTGGCGGCGGTTCTCCAGGGTGGTCACCTGCTCCAGCCGGCACGCAATGCTCCCCTCGTCGGTACGCTC
The DNA here is from genome assembly GCA_035575035.1 of Gemmataceae bacterium. Classification (GTDB taxonomy): domain Bacteria; phylum Planctomycetota; class Planctomycetia; order Gemmatales; family Gemmataceae; genus DATLYH01. The sequence continues at coordinate 11,205 of DATLYH010000191.1, read as the reverse complement.
CAGGTCGGTCAATTCCTGAACAGCGGCGGCGGCGGCGGTCCAGCGCTCGCCGGGGCGCACCGGCCGGCCCGGCAACAGCCCCGCCAGCGCCGGCGTGAAGACATCGGTGCGTACCAGGTCGATCTCGTTCCAGGTCAGCGGCCCATCGGGCGAGAAGGGAACCTCGACATTCTGACGCCGCAGCAGCACCAGCCGGCGCACGGCCGGACGCAGGGTGTTCTCCTGGGGCTGGTCGCCCACGCGGCGGCGGAAATCGAGCCGCCGATAGATGCGGACGGTCTTCTGCGGCTGGCCGGCGGCATCAAGGGCCAGCACCCGTTCGTCGTATTCGATGGCGCTCTCGCCGCTGACCTTCAAGGGGCGCGGGGCAGCCCCGTCCTTCTCCGGAGGGAGCAAGACGCTGCCGGACAACTCGACCCGGCTGCTGACATGGTACTGATAGCCGACCGGGAACTGTTCCACCAGCCGCAGCGGCTCCTCCGCCCAGGGGGACGGGCCGGCCGCGAGAACGAACGACAGGACCAGCAGCGACGAACGCGAGGGAATGGACACGGACTCTGCTCCACAGACGGTCAGGATCGCCGATCTGGCGGGGGCCGCGGCGACCGCGCCGCCGGCGCGCCCGCTGTGATGATTCTATCCCCGAGTGCGACGGCCAAGTCAGAGTAGGGCCCTGGCGCTCCCTGCTCCCGGCGTTGCAATGGGGGAAAAATAACGGACGTAGGGACCGGTCAGGTTTGGCAGGTTAGTACGGGGCATCATCCGAGCCCGGAGCGTCCGCGACGGGTATTATCCGAGCCCGGAGCGTTCGCGACGGGGCAGCGATCCTTCAGTTCTTCCCATCGAGCACTTCGCGAACCTTCCGGGCCAGGGTGGTCGGCGTGAACGGCTTCTGGAGGAAGGCCACGCCCGCTGGCAGGACGCCATGCCGGAAGACGGCATCATCGGTGTAGCCGGACAGGTACAACACCCGCAGCGTCGGCTGCGCGGCGGTCAACAGGGCGGCCAACTGGCGGCCCCCCATCTTCGGCATGACCACATCAGTCACCAGAAGGTCAAGCGGGGCCTGGTGCTGTCGGGCCACGGCCAACGCTTCCTCCCCGGTCCGCGCTTCCAGTACGGTGTAGCCATGCGACTGAAGAGCAATGCGGCCCAGCGTCCGGACTCCTTCCTCGTCTTCGACCAGCAACACGGTCTCCGTCCCCCGCGGAACCGGGAAGAGGCATGCTGCTGACGTGCCGGAAGGCTCGCCTTCCTCCGCTCCGGGCAGGTAAATCTTGAAGGTGGTGCCTAGCCCAACTTCACTGTAGACCTCAATGTGGCCGCCGGACTGCTTGACGATGCCGTAGACGGTGGCCAGGCCCAGGCCGGTCCCCTTGCCCACCTCCTTGGTGGTGAAGAACGGCTCAAAGATCCGCGCCTTGGTCTTCTCATCCATGCCGCAGCCGGTGTCGGTCACTGCCAGCATCGCGTAGCGGCCGGAGCGGACCTCCGGGTGCCGCCGGGCATTCGACACGTCGTAAGCAACGTTGCGGGTCTCGATGGTGAGGTGGCCGCCGGTGGGCATGGCATCGCGGGCATTGACCACCAGGTTGATGAGCACCTGCTCGATCTGTCCGGGGTCGGCCTTGACCGGCACCAGCTCCGGGTCGAGAGAGCTAACCAGTTCGATGTCTTCACCAATCAGCCGGCGGAGCATTTTCTCCAACTCGATCACCAGGGAATTGAGGTCGAGCACCACGGGAGTGAGGATCTGCTTGCGGCTGAAGGCGAGCAGCTGGCGAGTCAGGGCGGCGGCACGCTCGCCTGCCTGGCGGATCTCCTGGATCAGGTTCCGCGACTGCTCATCCTGGCCCGGGTTCAGGAGGAGGAGTTCGGTGTAGCCGGTGATGATCGTCAGGAGGTTGTTGAAGTCGTGGGCCACGCCGCCGGCCAGCATGCCGATCCCTTCCATGCGCTGGGCGTGCAGGAGCTGGGCTTCCAGTTTTTTCTTCTCGGTGATATCGCGCACCACGATGGTATAGAATTCCCGTCCGCCGATTGGCGCCGACGAGACCGACGCCTCCAGGGGGAACTCCTGGCCGTCGGCGCGCACGCCGCGGTTCCCCGCGCGAAGGGGGAACGCCAGCATCTCGGCCGGCCGGCTGCCGTTGCCGGAGTCGGAACCAGACTGCCAGGGGAGGAAACGGCTGAGGGGCTGGCCGAGGGCCTGGGCCGCCGGACAGCGAAACATCTGCTCGGCCGCCGGATTGAAAAGGGTAATCCGCTGATCGTCCGCGGCCACGATGATGGCATCCTTGGCCGAGTTGATGATGCTGGCCAGCCGAGCCTCCGACTCGGCCAGCTGCTGCTCGGTGCGTACCTGCCGCAGCACCTGCCCCACCGCTTCGGGAAGGTAGTCGAGGTACTCCGGCGACTTGGTGACGAAATCGCGCACGCCGGCCCGCAGCGCCCGGATCACGGTGGCCTCGTTGCTGAAGCCGGTCACCAGGATGACCGGCACATCGTAGCCGGCCGCCCGCACCTGAGCATAGAAGTCGAGTCCGTCCACGTCGCCGGGGAGGCGGTAGTCAAGTAGGATCAGGTCCACGACGGACTGCCGGAGTATCGCCAGCGCCTCTTCCGGGTTGATGGCGGTGCATACCGCGTAGCCCGCCCGCTCCAGACGCCGCCTTTGCAGCAGGGCCACGCCGGGGTCGTCCTCAACGACCAGAATCATTTCCTGCTTCGCTCCGCTCATGGACGCCCCCCCTTATGAGCGCTCGTCTTCGCGCGGCACCTTGACAATGGACAGGAATAACCCGAGCCGTTTGATGGCCTCAATGAACTGGTCGTAGGCGACCGGCTTGGTGACGTACACGCTGCAACCCAACTCGTAACAGCGCTGGACCTCACGCGGGTCGTCCGTCGTGGTCAGCATGATGACCGGGATCTTGGCAGTCCGGGCGTCCGCCTTGAGCCGGCGGAGCACTTCGATCCCGTCTACCCGGGGCATCTTGATGTCCAGCAGCAAGAGAAGCGGCCCGTTCAGGGGACGCGACGCATGGGGACCTTCGCGGCGGATGAAATCGAGGGCCTCCTGGCCATCCTTGACGTGGACGACATCGTTGGCGATGCCGGCCCGCTTCAGGTTGCGCTGCACCAGACTGGCGTGCCCCTCGTCGTCCTCCGCCAGGAGGATGGTCAACGGCTCACTGACCATGATGTCGGCCTTCTTTCTTCGGGGAGAGAACCTTCAACCTGGGAACCATCCATGGGGCGACCGTTCCTCGCGGCAGCCGGTAGGGCGACAAAGAACGTGCTTCCCTCACCAGGGCGGGACGCGACCCAAATCTTGCCCTGGTGCCGTTCCACAATGCGGCGGACAATCGTCAGGCCCATTCCTTCGCCGGGCGCCGCCCTGGGATGAACGCGCTGGAACGCTTGAAAGACCTTGTGCTGGTATTCCTCGGGGATGCCCAGGCCGTTATCGCGCACGTAATAGGTCTGCAAGCCGTCCGCGCCGCCGTGCTCGGGAGCAGCGCTGCCCACTTCGATAAGGCCCGGCCGTTCGGGATCCAGGTAGTTGAGGGCATTGCTGATCAGGTTGGCGAAGACTTGCTCGAGGGCGGTCGGGTCGCCCCAGGCCGGCGGCAAGTCGCCGACGTGCACGGTGGCACCACGCTGATCGATGGTCAGGCGCATTGATTCGATGATGCGTCCGACAAGGAGGCGGATGTCCACCCGTTGCCTCTGGTACTCAACTCGCCCGGCCCGCGACAGCCGCAACAGGGCATCAATGATGCCGCTCAACCGCTTCACGGCCGTCTGGATAAAGTGGATCGACTCGGCCATGTCCTGGTCCAGCAGGGCCAGCCCGCGCTGCCGCACTGCGGGAGGCAGATCGCTGTCCGCCAGGATGGCCCGTAGGTCCTGGCAAACGGCGCCGAGTTCCTGGCTGAATCCCTCCAGGTTGACCAGCGGCGAGCGCAGGTCGTGGGAAACGCTGTAGACAAACAGCTCGTTTTCCTGGTTTTTCTGGGCCAAGTCGCGATTGGCTTCCGCGAGTTCGGCGGTCCGCTGGGCGACCCGTTTTTCCAGTTCGCCGTTGAGCCTGCGGACTTCCGCCTCGATCCGCCTCCGCTCGGCATCGGTTCGGTTCAGGGCGCTAGTGGTAAACAGCACAAGGATGGCAAAGGTGAGGATATTCGAGGCGGTCAGGATCGCTACGCCGAACGCCATGTCATAAAGCCCGGCCTGTTCCCCTACCAACCGTAGCCAGCCCAGCCCCACTGGTACGATGACCGCGGCCGGGAGCAGTCGGCGGGCCATGAAGCCGCCCGTGGTCTCGCTGGTAAGGACCGCCATCAGGCCGCGGTCCGGGCGGGCGCACAGGACGCCGGCACACAGCAGGGCGAACCCCACCGCCGTGTTCAGCGCCATTGGAATGTAAGAGGCGATGCCGTAGAGGGAGCGGATGCCGTAAGTGTGGCCGACCAGACCTATCAGCGCCACCAGAGCGGCGACGAGAGCCAGGGCCTGAGCAGGCCAGACGCCCCGCCGCGTCCGCACATCGACCAGTAGCAGGGCGGAGCCGATCAGGAGGAAGTTCAGGGCGGTGTTGGGAGCTATTCGGTTGTCCCCCAGCTGCGAGCGAAACAGAAGCTGGTCCAGGCCAAGGTCCCAACCTGCCAGGTAGTCGCCGAGTTTGAGCAGACCCAACAGGGCGACGAGAAAGGCGCAGGCGGCTCCCAGGCAGCGCCGCGATGGGTGCATCGGTTCCGCCCGCAGCAGCCAGAGCGACCCACCGGCCAGGACGAAGGCGAACGCCGTGGCAGGGTTCATGGCTACCCGCCCGGGGATGAGGCTCTTGAGCAGTTCGGCATCGAGGAACCAGCCGAGAAGCGCCAGCATGCCGAGGAGGGCGACGCCGACACTGGCAGCCTGAGTGAAGGATTTCAGAGGAGCACAAAGACGGGCGACAGGGCGGCTCATCGGCATCGAGGCACCGGGATGTGGTTTACTGGCGACCTTTTACTGAGCCTGGAGCGTCTCCTTGGGGAGTCCGGAACGTGCGTGAAGAGTGATGTTGCTACCAGTCCGGAGCATCAGCGATGGGGAGCGGCGTCACCCGTCGCTAACGCTTCGGGTTCGGACAACTCACGCTCCGGAGTGGCCGAAGAAGACAAACTTACGTCCTGAAGGAAATCTAGCATAAATTTCGGGGCAGGCAAATTTCCCGGACCTTCGCCCTGCCGCTCGTCGTGGCGCACCGGGATCAGGCCAGCGCGGCGAAGGCGCTTGCCGGCTTGTAGCGCCCGGCGAGCCTCGGGCAGCCGGTCTCCTTGTCTCCTCGGCCGCCGGGCTGGTTCATTCCGGCAAGAGTGAAGTTACCGCGGAATGGCTCTGGTCACTACGGGCGCTGCTGCCACTGTTGTTCCGCCGCACTGGGGCGCAGATAGAGCGGCTCCAGCGCCCAGACATCGTCGCGCTGGCCGGCCTGGTAGCGCGCCAGCCCGATCGCCAGCAGACTTTCCGGCTGCGGGTCCCAGCAAGCGCTGTCCGCCACCGGGATTCCCTCCGGCAGGCGGTGCCGGTGGACGTGCAGCCCCGGCCCGCTCACCCAGGCGTCCGACCGGCGGCGGCCGAGCCATTCTCCCAACGGGAGGATGACCAGCGGGCCGACCGGCGACCGGTCTGCCTCCCCAGCGGAACGGGCGAACTCCTGCACATAGATCTTGTCCTGCTGTGCGTCGGCGATAATGTCGAGGCGGTCAACCTCAGGGGGAGCCTGCCGGGCGATGGCGGCGAAGGTGTCCACGGCGAGCAGGGCGCAGCCGGTGGCGTAGGCCAGCGCCTTGGCTGCCATGATGCCGACGCGCAGGCCGGTGTAGCTGCCCGGCCCCCGGCTGACGATGACGCCGGCGAGGTCGCGCGGCCGCCAGCCCTGCCCGGCCAGCAGCTCGGCCGCCGCCGGTGCCAGATCGCGGGCATGGCGGCGGGCCTCGTCCAAGCGGCGCACCGCCCGCACTGTCGGCCCCAGGGCCACCGCCACCAGCCCGACCCGACTTGAGGTCTCCACGATCAACAAACGCGGCTCGGCCGTCTCGGTCACGGAAGGCCCTCGCACTTTGCCCCCCGGATTAAGGTACGAAGAAGCGACCGACCGGCCATCAAGCGGTCGCGGAGAAACGGGCGCGGTCGTCGTGCTGGAGCCATTTCTGAATCTTGATCAGTTCCTTGGCCCAGTCCGACCCGAAGCGGCGCTGGCCGAAGGCGTCGTAGAGCAGGTCAAATGTCTCTCGCAACCGCCGCAGCTGGGCCACGCGCTCCTCCAGCCGTGCCCGGTCGCTGTCCCCCTCGACCGCCGGCAGACGCGCGCCGCTGACGGCCAGGGTCTCGGCTTGTAGCGTCAACTCGTACTGCTCGTCGTGGCGCACCAGGATCAGGCCGGCGCGGCGAGGGAGCTTGCCGGCTTGCAGCGCCCGGCGGGCCTCGGGTAGCCGGGCCGGGCCGTCGCTGGTGATGCTCTGTCGCCCCGTCTGGCCGCGCGGACACTCCAGGACCAGCGTTCGGGCCAACATCACCGTCACCTCGGAGCCGTCGGCCAGCGGGATGGTGTCATCCTCGGCGTCGAGGTAATACCAGAGCCAGAGCAGGAACTCATTGCCAACGAAGTCCCGATTGTCGGCGTCGGGGAGCCAGGCGACCTCGGCGGGCGAGGCGGCGCCAAGGAAGGGGGACAGACTGGCGTCGTCTACGCCGCGCGTCTGCTGGCGCGGCTCGGCCAGGGAGAACGCCAGCCGCCCGGCGGTGAGCGGCTCGAAACCGCGGCCGAAGGTATGCACGAACAGGGGATGCAGCCGATCCAGAACGCTCGCCGCCGTGCTGCCGACAAGCAATTCATTGGCCAGCGCGTCCCAGAGGACGGGGCAAGCCTTGCGGTGGAGGAACCGACCATCGGCAGCTTCGGCCTCGAGGCGGTCCCGCGCCGCTTGCCGGGCCTCGCGTCGCTGGCGGATGCTCGGCCGGCCGCTTGGGTTCCCCTCAGCCAGCGCCTGTAGCTCGACCATCGTGTAGGCCCGGAGGAGGTCGGAGGGGATCTTCTGCACGTCGAGCCGCAGCGCGAAGTGCAGGGTGTCGTTGACGATATTCTTGGCCAGGTCAAAGGCGGTGTCGAGGATATGGTCGCCGGCGATCCAGCCTGCCTCGATGCCGTCGGCGGTGGCGATCCGCTGCCGGCCGATGGCGTGGGCGGCGAGACGGTCCAGGTGCTCGGGGCCGAACAGGCCGGGCGAGGGACCAGCGACGCGGAAGCGGGAGTAGGTGACCCGGCCGGAAAAGAAACCCATGATAATGCTCTCCGGGGTCAGTGGCGAGTAGCAGCGGGCCGCCGCCCCGTTCGGGCGCAGGGGGGCCATCAGTTGATCATCGGCCAGCGGGCACGTCTCCTAGCGGGGCGGTCAGGCAGCCGACAGGACTTTCTTGTGCCCGGCGCCGGACGTGTCGGCAGTAGCGGGAGGAGGGGGGAAGCGGAGGACCAGTCAGCGAGGCGCGCGGACGAACCCGGGCCAGATGACTTCCAGATTGGCGAGCTTGATGCCGGCCGCTTCCAGCGCCTGTTCGGTGGACTTGCGCTCCTGGCCCTCCTCGGGCCGGAAGCCGGTCAGGAACGCCAGGAAGTGGGGGGCGCCCGGCCCGTAGGCCAGCAAGTCGGCCAGCGCCGGTCGGAGGACCGCCGCCTCGTCGGGCGTCAGGTCAGGCCCCCAGACCTGCTGCGCTGTCCGCTTCTTGCTCACCACGGCCGCGGCGGCCTGCTGGCGGGCCTGGCGGGTGGACTCGGCGGCGGGGAAGGCCCGCCAGGTTGTGGCCCGGCCAAAGCCGACGAGCAGCCAATCGGGCAGGATCACCCGGGACCCCGCCTTCCGTTGCAGCAGGGCGGCCGCCACCTCCTGGCCCGCGCTCGCCTCCAGGCCGCCGGCCGATTTCGACCGGGGCGGTCCGGCGAAGACGCGGGGAAAGTCGCCCTCGACGGCATGGTTGCTCGTCTCGTCGCGATCAGGCCGCCGCTTCTCCACACGCCGGACATATGTGGTGAACTGCTCGCGCTCCGTGAACAGGTAAACGGTCAACTTGCCCGGCCAAAGCTCCTTTTGGGGGTCGGGCTTGAGCGCCTTCTCGGCGACGGCGTAATGCCGCTCCAGGATGGTGCTGATGTCCTTGAGCCGGCCTTCCAGCGCGCCGGATGCATAGATCAAGAGATGGGCTGTCTCCAGGTGGGCCGGCTCACCGGCTTCGAGCAACGACCAGTTTTCGCGAGCGGCCTTCTTTTGCTCGGCTACCTTTGCGTTCGCCTCCTCGGCCCACCCGGGGGCGCAGCCGACCACCAGCGCGAGAGTGGTCAACACCCTTCCGGCATTTCCAGACATGGTCGCTCCTCGGCAAGGGCGAACGGGCCAGCACTCGATTATACGCCGCCGCGGCCATTGCCGGGATCAAATATTGCTCTTGGCGGGAGCGTCAACTCCAGGGATAGTAGACCTCAGACCTCAGGGGCCGCACGACGCCGAGCCCGGTCGTGCGGAAACCGGATCCAGGCGAAGGAGCAAGCCATGAGGCGGAAGATTGCTTATCGAAGGATGCTCATGCCGGCCGTTGCGGTCATCGTCCTGGTCCTGATGGCAGCCGGCGATACGGTCCAGGTCGGTGCGGCCCAGGCGGCCAAGAAGTCCGATGCGGTGGTCAAGATCAACGCCACGGCCGGCGAGCCCGGACCTGACGGCAAGCAGGTTGTGACGCTGACTCTGAAGATCGACAAGCCCTGGCACCTGTATGCCAACCCGGTACCGCCCGAGTTCCCCGGCATCCCGACCGAGGTGAAGGTCGAGAAGGTCAAGCCGGAGGATGTCAAGGTGGACTATCCGCCGGGCAAGCTGGTCAAGGATGCAGTCGTCGGCGACTACAAGGTCTACGAGGACCAGGTGACAATCAAGGCGACCGTACAGCGGGCCAGGGGAGACCGAAGCCCGCTGGAACTGAGCGTGCGGGTCCAGGCCTGCACCGACAAGCAATGCCTGCTGCCGGCGACCGTCAAGTTGACGGTGCCGTCCGCGAAGTAGAACGTTCACATCGCCGCTCGCGGCTCAGCGTGGATCCACGCTAAACCGCAGGCGGCTTTTGCTTCCAGGGGGTCCATCATGGGAAGGCAGCGTGCGGTCCGGTTGGCGGCGATCCTGATCGTGGGTCTGCTCGGCGGCGCGGGCGCGGCCGATGAACCGAAGAAGGATGCGAAGAAGGGTCCGGCCAACCGCCTGGCCCGCGAGAGCAGTCCCTACCTGTTGCAGCACGCCCATAACCCGGTGGACTGGTACCCCTGGGGGCCCGAGGCATTCGAAAAGGCCAAGAAGGAAGGAAAGCTGGTTTTCCTGTCGATCGGCTACAGCTCCTGCCACTGGTGCCACGTCATGGAGCGCGAGTCGTTCGCCAACAAGGAAATCGCCCAGATCCTCAATGACCATTTCGTCTGCATCAAAGTGGACCGCGAGGAGCGGCCCGACATCGACTACATTTACATGACTGCCCTGAACGTCCTTGGGCAGCAGGGGGGCTGGCCGCTGTCGATGTTCCTGACCGCCGACGGCAAGCCGATCATCGGCGGCACCTACTGGCCCCCCGAGGATCGGGAGATCGAGGGCCAAAAGCTCCCCGGCTTCAAGACCGTCCTGCGGATCATCCGGGACTTCCACAAGGACCAGCCGAAGGACTTGCAGGAGCAGGCCGACAAGCTGGCCGCCGCCACCGCCGACGCCCTGGCCGGCACGGTGCGCGGGGTCGCCCTGGTCGAGCTGAACCGGGACCTGGTGACCGGCGCCGTCGAGGGGCTGAAGGAAGAGTTCGACAAGGTCCACGGCGGCTTCGGCCATGCGGCCCGCCGGTTCCGTGGCCCGAAGTTTCCCACGCCCCCCTACCTGCTGTTCTTGCAGCGCGAGGCGGCCCGCACCCAATCTGCCGAGCTGGCCGACATGGTCCATTTGACCCTCGACCAGATGGCAATCGGCGGCATTTATGATCATCTCGGCGGCGGCTTCCACCGCTATAGCACCGAGCGGACCTGGACCGTACCGCACTTCGAGAAGATGCTCTATGACAACGCCCAGCTGGCCGAGGTCTATGCCCATGCCTACCGCGCCACCCGGAAGCCGCTCTACCGTCGGGTGCTGGAGGAAACGCTGGCGTTCGTCGCTCGGGAGTTGACCTCGCCGGAGGGGGCCTTCTACTCGGCCCTCGATGCTGACACCGACGGCGAGGAAGGGAAAACCTACCTCTGGACCACGAAGGAGATCGAGGAGGCACTCGGCGCGGAGGGGGCGAGGCTGTTCCTGGAAATCTACGGCGACGGCGGCAAGCCTAACTTCGAATCAAAGTTTCACATCCTCCGCCTGGCAAAGCCGCTCGCCGAGATCGCCAAGGAAAGGAAGACGACCGAGCCGGAGCTGGAGGCCCGGCTGGCACCGCTCCGCAAGAAGTTATTGGAAGTGCGCTCCCAGCGGGCGCAGCCGTTCCGGGACACTAAGGTGCTGACCGCCTGGAACGGCGAGATGATCGCTGGCTACGCCGTGGCCGGTCAGGTGTTGGAGGAGCCACAGTATGTTCAGGCGGCTGCCCGCGCCGCTGACTTTGTGCTCACGAACCTGCGCACCGGAGAGGGCCGGCTGCTGCGCACCTACGGTGCCGTCCCCGGCGAGAAGCCGCAGGCCCGGCTGAACGCCTATCTCGACGATTACGCCTTCCTGGTGCATGGCCTGCTCTGCCTGCACGACGCCACGGGAGAGAAGCGCTGGCTAGACGAGGCGAAGGCGCTGACCGACACGATGGTCAAGTGGCATGCGGACAAGCAGGGCGGGTTCTTCTACACATCGAACGACCACGAAAAGCTCTTTGCCCGCGCCAAGGACCAGTACGACGGCGCCCAGCCCTCGGGCAACAGCGCCGCGGCCAAGAACCTGGTCCGCCTCTGGGTCAAGACCGGCGACGACCGCTACCGGCAATTGGCGGAGAAAAGTTTCAAGGTCTTCGCAGGGACACTGAAGGCCAACCCCACCTCCCTGACCACAATGGCCGAGGCGCTGGCGATGTACCTCGACGCGCAGAAGAAATGATCGCATCATGGGCGGCCCGGCGCGCGGCCAGCGTGAGCGGGCCGGTGGATCCCTCGACCGGCCGGCG
>DATLYH010000190.1:0-23253 GCA_035575035.1 Gemmataceae bacterium | reverse complement strand
GACGGGCGAGGTGGTCGGTGCGACCAATCCGCTGGGCGAGTTTGTCACGGACACGCCGGTGACGCCGCAGGACCTGGCCGCGACGATCTACCACGCCCTGGGCATCCCGCTGCACACCTGGTATCGCGCTCAGGACGGCCGGCCCATCGAGTTGGTGCCGGAAGGCAAGCCGGTGCGGCAACTGGTCGGCTGAGCGGAACGACTGCTTCCGGAAGGTTCGGTGCCGCCGCCCGCATCCGCTGCGGGCGGCGGCGGTATCGTCATTTCAGTGCTAAGGGCCGAGGCGGGAATCGCCTTCCGTTAGGAGTCGCCTGTTCTCGATGCCCTTCGTCGGCCCGCCGCCTGGTCAACCAGGCCGAGCGTATTTGCCCGCGGCCGAGGGTTGAGCTAGACTTCTCGCAAATCCCCTCGCTCGCCCCCTCCCTGCTTGCCGGCAAGGCCGCCTTCCCGCCCCAGGGCCAGGGGAGATTGTCCGCCTCAGCGATCCATCCGCCACCAGGAGCCGTCCCCATGAGAGAAGAGCGTTCGCGCATCTGGGTTGACCCGTTCCAGTCGAAGTTGTTCCTCCGCGTCGTGGGCTACTGGCTTATTTACCAGTTTTCGCTGTGGAACTGCTTGTTCGCCTGGCGTCTGCTGGCAGAGGGACAGGGTAACCTGCTGGAGCAGTACGGGCGCTTCTGCCTGGAGTTTTACCCAATGCTCCTCTGCTTCCTGGTGCTGGTGCCGTTCTTCGCCTGGGACGCGGTCCGCTTCTCGCACCGGCTGGTTGGGCCGATCAGCCGCTTCCGCCAGGCCATGCAGGACATCGCGGCTGGGCAGCCGGTTCGGCCGATCCAACTTCGTCAGGGAGACTACCTGAGCGATCTACAAGATGACTTCAACGCCATGCTGGCCGCCCTGAGGCAGCGCGGGCTGGTCACCACGGCCGACGATGCTGCCGGCGACGACGCCCGGACAGCCGTCCTCTTCCCCCAGGTTTCGGAGAAGGCGTGATGAGGTCCATTCTCCCCGCCGCACCGCTCGATGGGGCGGAAGGTGCGCCTGTGCCCGGCCAGCTGCCGTGCGCTGTCCCGACGGAGCCGCTGCGCCGGAAAGTCCGCCGGGCGGCCACGGCCATCGAGTACGCCGCCGTGCTGTCGATGATCGCCGTGGCAGTCATCGCGGGGGCGCAATACCTGGGTAGCCTCATGAATCCGACCTACGACTCGATCAGCAAGGCCACCCAGAGCAGCCCGAAATCATCTCCGAGTTCTCCCAAGGGTTCGTCCCCGAGTGCGGGCACGGGCCAGGGGTCTACACCCCCAGCCACTTCGGGGCCCTCTTCAGGCTCTTCCTCGAATTCCTCTTCGAGTAATCAAGGCACCAGCGGAAGCAAAAAGAGCAAAGGCAAGCGGGGCGGCTGAATCGGTCCGCTTAGCTGTGCAGCGCCCCGGGTCCCGCGGCTGCGGCCGACAGGGCAGCAGGAGGTTGCGCGCGTCCCGCGGTGGGAAAACCGTTCCTCAGTCGTGACAATCCGGCCCGGCGAGCGTATCGTACTCCTTATGAGGATGAGCGCCGTTGGAAGGCGCAGGGACGCGGCAGACAACTCCCGGGGCGGTCGAGATGGAGACAGGGTGACAAGGAGAAACGCTTTTCTCCGTGTCTCCGTGTCTGGTCCTGGGGCGGGAGCGTATTCATGAACCGGTGGAGTGAACGCGGCAAGGCAGTGCGGGTATGGCTTGTGCTGGCGCTGGGTCTGCTCGGCGGGGGGCGGGCGACGGCCGATGAGCCGGGCGGGCCCATTCGGCAGCGCGCTGCCGAGGTCAGCAAACTCGTGGCCGATGAGCTGGACAGCCTGCTGGCCCTCTACAAACATCTGCACGCCCACCCTGAGCTGTCGTTGCAGGAAAAAGAGACAGCGGCGCGGCTGGCGAAGGAATTGAAGGAGGCCGGCTTCGAGGTGACCACCGGCGTTGGCGGCACCGGTGTCGTTGGTGTACTCAAGAACGGCCCGGGTCCGACCGTGCTGGTGCGGACCGATATGGATGCCCTGCCTTTGGTCGAGCAGACCGGGCTACCCTACGCTAGTAAGGTGCGGGCCAAGGACCGGCATGGCAACGAGGTCGGCGTGATGCACGCCTGCGGCCACGACGTTCACATGACCTGTTTCGTGGGTACGGCCCGGGTGCTGGCCCGGCTCCGGGATCGCTGGAAGGGGACGCTGGTATTCATCGGCCAGCCGGCCGAGGAGATCGGCACCGGTGCCCGGCTAATGCTCGCGGACGGCCTGTTCCGGCGCTTCCCGCGGCCGGACTACTGCCTGGCCCTGCACTGCAACTCCGAGAAACCGGCCGGCCATGTTGCCTTCACTGAAGGGCCCGCCCTGGCCAATGTCGATTCGGTGGACATCCTCGTCCGCGGCAAGGGGGGCCACGGCGCCTGGCCGCATACCACCGTCGATCCGATCGTCCTGGCGGCGCGGATCGTGCTTGACCTGCAAACCATCGTCAGCCGCGAGGTCAACCCGACCGACCCGGCGGTGGTGACGGTCGGCTCGATCCACGGCGGCACCAAGCACAACATCATTCCGTCCGAGGTGCGGCTGCAACTGACGGTGCGGACCACCAAGGACGCGGTCCGCAAGCAAGTGCTGGAGGCGATCGAGCGCATTGCCAAGGGGGTTGCCCAGAGCGCCCGTGCCCCGGAGCCGGTGGTAACGGTTGATCCGGGAGAGTTCACCCCCGCCCTGGTGAACGACCCGACCCTGACACGGAAGACGGTGGCGGTGTTTCGGGAGGTGCTGGGCGCCGATAAGGTACATGAGCGGCCGCCGGCGATGGGGGGCGAGGACTTCAGCCGCTACGGCCGCGAGGGCATTCCGGTCTTCATGTACTGGCTGGGGACGGCGGACCCAGAGCGGGTTGCCGATGCCGAGCGCAGCGGCCGACCGTTGCCGTCGCTGCACTCCGACCAGTACTACCCGGTCCCGGAGCCGACCATCAAGACTGGCGTGCTGACAATGAGCCTGGCGGTGCTGAACCTGATGGGCAAATGAGATCAGCCGTCGCCGCAGTGAGGTTTCCGACCGATGAGCACCCGCGACCGCCTCGGCGGCATTATCCAGGTAGAGAACGGCGGCCAGGAGCGGTAGGGAGGAACGAATCCATGACCCGCATCGCCGTCAATCGCACTCAGCTTGCTCACTTCTGCCGGCGGCATCATATCCGCCGCCTGGCTTTCTTCGGTTCCGCACTGCGGGACGATTTTCGGCCGGATAGCGATCTGGACGTCCTGGTGGAATTTGAGCCAGGTCATACCCCCGGGCTGACATTTTTTGACATCCAGGCCCAGCTCTCGGAGTTGCTGGGGCGGAAGGTTGATTTGAACACTCCCCAATCCCTGAGCCGATACTTCCGGGATCAGGTGCTGGCCGAAGCAGAGATCGCCTATGAGCAAAAAGAGTAAGGAGGTCCTTCTGCGCCACATGCTGGATCACGCCCAGGAAGCCGTCGGCTTCATTCAGGGCAAACGGCGGGAGGACCTGGATACCGATCGGATGCGGACGCTTGCTCTGACGCGGCTGCTCGAAGTCATTGGCGAGGCTGCGGCCCGAATGCCTGCGGAGGTGGTTGCCGCCCATCCCCAGATCCCCTGGGCTCAGATCGTAGCTTTGCGTAATCGTCTCATCCACGGTTACGATAATGTGGATCTTGATATCCTCTGGAAGATCCTCACTGATGACCTGCCGCCGCTGATTGCTGCATTGCAAGCGATCTTGGCATCGGAATCCGCGCCCTAATAATTGACTGCCAGGCAGGAGAAAAGAGCACCCATGAGCACCCGCGACCGCCTCGGCGGCATTATCCACACCTACCAGAAGTTCGACCCGATCCATTTCCCCAGCCCGACGGCCCCGCCGCCGGACCTGGTGTCGCCGGCCTTTGAACACCTGCTCTTCTACGGCAATCGCCGCCAACTCACTGAGGAGGAACTGGCCCGCGCCGTCCGCATCGACCCGTCGCAGATCGCCGGCCTCGGCCCGAGCATCGAGGCCCTTCTAGAGATGCTCCGCGAGCGCAAACGCAAGATCCTCGCAACTTACGAGACCGACCGCGTCCGCAAGGACGCCCACGACCAGTTCCATGACCTGGCCGACCAGATGCAGCCGCCGCACCGGCTGACGGAGCGCTTCCGGCAGGCGGTCCGCGAGGAGCAGCTCCACGACCTGGAACAGCTCTGGTATCGTGCCGGCGACCAGCAGAGCAAATTCGCCCGCCAACTGCTGCAACTGGTCGAGCGGCTCGGCGACAAGTACCAGGTCGATGAGCTGGCCGCCAAGTACGAGTTCACCGGCCGGACGCCGATGACCATCCCCCAGGCCCTGGAGATCAAGAAAGAGTTGGAGCTGATCGACAAGCTGCTCAAGCAGCTGGAAGAGGCCCTACGCACCGCCCAGATCGGCATCATCGACCTGGAAGAGCTGGCCCAGTTCGCCGAGCCGGGCGACCTGGAACGGCTCAGCGCCTTGCAGCAGCAGATCGAGGATTACCTCCGCGAGATGGCCGAGCGCCAGGGGCTGGAGCATACCCCGAGCGGCTACCAGCTGACGCCGAAGGCCTACCGATTGTTCCAGGCACGGCTGCTGGAGATCATCTTCAGCGAGTTGCAAGCGTCGCGCACGGGGCGGCACCAGGGGCCGGTCGTCGGCGAGGGGGCGGTCGAGATGCAGCAGACCAAGCCCTACGAGTTCGGCGACTCGGTCACGCACATGGACATCCCCGGCTCGATGATCAACGCCCTGCTCCGCAGCGGTCCCGGGCTGCCGGTCCGGCTCCGCCCCGATGACATCGAGATCCACCGGACGCGGAACAATCCCAAATGCGCCACCGCGGTACTGCTCGACATGTCCGGCTCCATGCGCTACGGGGCCCAGTACGTCAACGTCAAGCGGATGGGGCTTGCTCTGGACGGCCTGATCCGCACCGAGTACCCCGGCGACTTCTTGCAGTTCATCGAGCTGTACACCTTCGCCAAGCCGCGGCACGTCTCAGAGATCCCGGCCCTGATGCCCAAGCCGGTCACGGTCTATGACCCGGTGGTGCGGTGGCAGTTCGACATGAGCGACCCGAAGATCAGCGAGCTGCTGCTGCCGCCGCACTTCACCAACATCCAGCACGGCTTGCAATTGGCGCGGACCTTCCTGTCGGTGCAGGACACGCCGAACCGGCAGGTGATCCTGATCACCGACGGGCTGCCGACGGCCCACTTCGAGGGCCAGTTCCTGCACCTGCGTTACCCGCCCGACTCACGGACCGAGCGGGCCACCTTGCGCGAGGCCCAGCTTTGCGCCCAGGAGGGGATCACAATCAACATCTTCCTGCTGTCCAACTGGAACCAGAGCGAGGAGGACGTGCGCTTCGCCTACCGGATGGCGGAGGCGACGCGCGGCCGGGTCTTCTTCCCCGCCGGCAGCGAGTTGGATCGCTACGTCGTCTGGGACTACATCCGACGACGCAAGCAGATCATCTCCTGAGCGCCGGCAATACTTCCCATAGCCAAAGTCGCCCGCATCCGGAGGGCGACCCGAAGTCGGGCGACTTCGGCTACCGACCCGTTCGACAGAGCAATGATGCCCACCAGCCGTCCCATGTCCGAGCGGCCTACGAGTTAGAGGTGCCGTCGGAGAACTGGTTGAGGTTGGTCACCGTGACCGTGGCGCTCGCGCCAGCCGAGCCGATCAGCGAGAAGCCGAGGATCGGCACCTGCGAGGCGCTGAACGGCCCCAGGATCGGGGCATGCTGCCCGCTGAGGAAGCCGCCCAGGCTGATCGTCGCCTGCCGAGCCGTCGAGCCCGCCTCCGTGCCGCTCATGGCGAACAGGGGAATGCTCAGATAGCCGAGCGTCCCCTCGTTGATGCTGGCGATCGGGGCGTTGACCCCGACCAGGCCCCGGACCCAGATCACCAACTCCACCTGCTCGCCCGGATCGACGCCGCTGAACTGGAAGCGGAAGTCGAGGCCATTGCCGGGTATCCACGTGGTCGCCGCCAGCGGGTTGAACGTGATCACCTCGACCGCCGTCGGGCTGCCGGCGTCCACGCTCAGCGTGATGGCGCTGCCGTTGTCGGTCACCTGGCCGATGGTGTACTGCTGGGCGTAACTCAGGGGGGTGAAGCTGGGACCGTAGTTGGGGGAAGACCCCCGGGGCGTCAGGGTGAACTGCTGCGAGAAGACCGGCTGCGTCCAGGTCTGCCGGTACAGGCCGTTCAGCCCGGCCGCCGCCTGGTCGTTGAGCAAGGGGGACCAGCCCAGCCCGTTGGGCGGGTTGGCCTGCTGGATACTCGCCTGGGCGTACCAGGGGGGCGGATACTCGTGCGAGCCAAGGAGCGTGTCGAGCAGCGTGGTGTCGAAGTCTGAGTCGTTCAGCGCGGAGAACGAGTAGAGTTGCTCCGGGTGCAGCTCGACATCCACCACGTTCTGCAGGCCGGGGTAGCCGCCGTACGCCTGGCCGAAGCCGAACCACGAGTAGTAGTTGTCGATGAACGTCCCGGGCTGCGGGGTTCGGCCGACGACCGGGGTCTTGGTGACCTGCATCTGCTGCATGAAATACCAGTTGAAATTCTGCGCCCCGACCAGGCCGGCCAGGTGGAGCGTCAGCGATGATGTGAGGGCTGGTCCGGCCTCCGGGGATTCGAAGGTCGTCAGCTGAGTGACCGGCACGCCCGCCTGCTGCAGGGCCAGGGCAGCGACCGTGGCCACCTTGGAGCCGTGGCTGTGGCCCAGGAGGTGGATCAGCCCCTGGTTGGTGAAGAAGGTGGGCGACAGGGCAGCCTGAATGGCCCGCGCCAGCCGCAGGCCGTTGACCGTCGTGTACGCCTCGGACTGCCCGGCGTAGAGGATCGGGATCGGATTGTCCAGGCCAAGGTTGCCCGAGGCCGGCGTGGCCGACTGGTCGATCCAGCTGTAGGCGATCACCACCGCGTTCGGGTCGGCATCGACGATGGCCTGGGCCAACCCCTCCACGGAAATCCGGTCCACTCCCGAGTACAGCCAGGCCGGGTCGGGCCCTGAAGTGGGGAAGCCGCCGGGGAACTGCAGCGTCTGCCAGACCTTCAGCGGGTTGCCCGGCGTCGAGTGCAAGAGAACGTCCTCCTCGAAGCCCAGGGCCCAACCATGCGCGATGAAGTAGACGTTGCTCGGCTTCATGGATGAGCTGGTAATACCGTGCAGCTCCACCGCCGTGTCGAATGCCTGCGTCATCGGGTTGTACCTTTGCAGGCGGCTCAACTCGTTGACAGCGAAGCCGAGGTCATGGGCCTTCACGTCCCAGAGGAATGTGTCGGTGAAGCCCGGCAGGTTGCGAAACTCGGCGGAGCGGGCCAGCCGATTGGCCAGTCTCACCACCGACAGCCCGGCCCTCAACTGCCGGATGCCTTGCCGGAACTCAGCCGGCTCGGCTTCCCGGCCGAGGATGCCCAGGTAGGCGAGGCTGACCGCCACGCCCCGGATAGCGTTTCGCTGGGTCCGGCGGAAGGCCCGCGTGTCGAGGATGCCGAGCACCACGTCGCCCCGGTTGATCGTGCCGCTGTCGAGCTGGCTGACCCATGAGTTGA
The DNA here is from genome assembly GCA_035575035.1 of Gemmataceae bacterium. GTDB lineage: Bacteria > Planctomycetota > Planctomycetia > Gemmatales > Gemmataceae > DATLYH01. The sequence continues at coordinate 15,662 of DATLYH010000190.1, read as the reverse complement.
GCTGCCGGGCGCCGGGGTTGCGGCCTAGCAGGCGCTGGTAGACGAACGTGACAAAGGCGCTGTTGGAGAGCTGGCTGGTGTCGCCGAACTGGCTGACGAACTTGGGCGAGTACAGGATGTCGAGCACCGTGGCGTCCTGCGAGACGCCCAGGTTTTGGAGTTGGACGCCGTTGCGGAGCAGGCCCACGTCCACTGGTTCGGTGGGGAAGAAGGCCTGGAGCATCCGAGCGAGCGGGGCCACCTTGGACCGGAACTCCGACGAGGCATACAGCGACCGGAAGGCAGCCCCGACCGAGCCACCGTTGTCGAGTTGCCCGACCAGGGCGTTGAAGCCGTTGATGTCGGCTGGGCGGTGCAGCACCAACTCATAGAGGTTCTGCACCAGTGCCTGGTTCCGCAGTGTGAGGGCGAAGTTCAGCTTCGGGAAGGTCTGGTTCTCGGTAAGGACCAGGGTGTAGTCCAGACTCTCGCTGCTGAAACCGAGGAAACCGTCCGGCGGCAGGACGGAGACGGTGTGGCTGCCGGCCGGGACGTTGTCGAAGGAGTACGAGCCATCGGTCCCTGTCACCTGGACCTGGGCGCCGTTGTCGAGTGAGACCAGGGCCCCCGCGACGGGGGGACCGGGGTTCGGATTGGTGTTGGACGGATCGGCAACGTTGAGTCCCACGAACACGGTGCCGGAGATGGCGGCGAGGACTTCACGGGGTTCGAGTTGTTCCACGCCGGGCAGGCTACGCGGCCGACGGGTCGGCTTGCGGGCTCCCTGCCACCACCGGCGGAGTCCGGCCAGGAGTTGTCGGCCACGGCCCACGGCTGCAGAACGGCTAGCGGACATACATCCTCCTCGGTCGAAGTGAAGATTAATGGTTAAGCAGACGTTCATGGGTGGGCGGACGTGATAAATGTAGCTCACGATTCAGCCCGTGCCACATTTGCCGTCCATGCGTAGGGCGCGGGGGTGTACAGGCGATAACGTGCTTGCTTTGTATGACAAAGCAAATCAACCGAAATCCGCTTTATCTCTTCTTCACAGCCAACTATCTCATTCCTCAGGGACCAGAGCGACGGCCCGGCACCAGCCGGCGCTGGCCCCCTTGATCTTGACTGGCAAGCATGACACGTAGAAGCCGTGCGGCCGGGGGATCTGCTCGAGGTTGGCCAGCTTCTCGATCTGGCAGTACTCGCGCGTGATGCCGGCGAAGTGGGCCGGCCAGATGAACCGACCGTCCCCCGTGCGCCGGTAGTCGGCCAGCATGCTGGCGAACGGCCGATCCAGCGTGTAGGCGTCGATGCCGATCACCTTCACCCCCTGCTCCACCAGCCAAAGCACGCCCTCCCGCCCCAACCCCGGCTGCGCGAAATAGTCGGGCGAGTGCAGGCGCTTGTCGGCCCCGGTGTGCAAGAGCACGATGTCGAGCGGCCGGAGCTGATACCCGATCCGCTGCAAGGCGGCCTCCAGGTCGGCCACGGTGATGAAGTCGCCGGGCGCCTTGTGCCGCAGGTCAAGCACCACGCCGGGGGCGAAGCACCACTCCAGCGGCACCTCGTCGATGCGGCGGGCAGGCCGGCCCTCCGAGACGGGGCCGTAATGGTACGGAGCATCGACGTGAGTGCCGGTGTGCGTGATCGCCTGCACTTCCTCGATTGCCCAGCCCAGGCCGTTCGAGTAAACCAGGTCCTCCGGTTTGACCCCAAAGAACCGGCGCATCTGTGCCAGGCCCTCCCCTTCGTGGGTGACGTACTGGATGCGAGCGGGCATCGGCTCGCTGACGGCGCCGTCCTCCAATGGCACGCTCAGGTCGATCAGGCGCAGTTTATTCAGCATGGTGCTTCTCCTCTCATGGGTTATACTGGCAATCCGGTTCGCCCCGACATCCGAACCTGGAGTCCCGACCATGCGACGCACCCTCCTTCTGCTCGCGGCCTGCGCGGCGCCGGCGGCCGTGGCCCGCGCCGACTTCCCGCCGGTTGAGAAGCTGCCGTCCCGTCCCGAATTTCCGGACCCGCTGGTGATGTTCAACGGCGAGCGGGTCACGAGTAAGGAACAGTGGTTCAACCAGCGCCGGCCCGAACTGAAGGCCCTGTTCCAGCATTACATGTACGGCTATCTGCCGGAGCCGTTGAAGATCGACGCCCGGGTCGAGCGCGAGGACCGGCAAGCGCTGGGCGGTAAGGCGACCCTGAAGGAAGTGACCATCGCCTTCGGGCCGCCCGAAACGCCGAAGATTCATCTCCTCCTGGTTGTGCCCAACCAGCGCAAGGGACCCGCCCCCGTCTTCGTGGGGATGAACTTCAGCGGCAATCACACCCTGGTCAAGGACCCGGCCGTGCGCCTGCCCACCGTCTGGATGTACGGCAACCGCCCCGGGGTTGAGAAGAACCGCGCCACCGAGGCCGGCCGCGGCACCCAGATCGACGTCTGGGCGCTGGACCAGTCCCTCGACCGCGGCTATGCCGTCGCCACCTTTTACAATGGCGACGTCGATCCCGATCGTCCCGACGTTCGCGAGGGCATCCAGCCGCACCTGGCCAAGTTGGGGATCACCCGGCCCGGACCGCACGACTGGGGCACTATCGCCGCCTGGGCCTACGGCATCCACCGGGCCGTCGATTATCTGACGACCGACAAGGATATCGACGCCCGGCGGATTGCGGTGGTCGGCCACTCGCGGTTGGGCAAGACGGCGCTGCTGGCCGCCGCCCTCGACGAGCGGATCGCGCTGGCCATCCCGCACCAGGCGGGCTGCGGCGGTACCGCGCCGAGCCGGCAGAACAACCCCAAGGCCGAGTCGGTCCGGCGGATCAACACCAGCTTCCCGCACTGGTTCAACGGCACGTTCAAGGAGTTCAACGACCAGGTGGACCGGCTGCCGTTCGACCAGCACTGCCTGGTCGCGCTGTGCGCCCCGCGGCCGGTGCTGTTCACCAACGCGGTCGAGGACCAGTGGGCCAACCCGGAGGGCCAGTTCCAGGTCTTGCAAGCGGCCGATCCGGTCTATCGTTTCCTGGGCGTCGGCGGGCTGGAGGCGAAGCAGATGCCCGAACCGGGCCGACTGATCGCCAGCCGGCTCGGCTACTTCATCCGTCCCGGCAAGCACTCGATGACGCGCGAAGACTGGAAGGTATTCCTCGATTATGCCGACCGGCACTTGGGCGGCGCCCGGTAATCCTTTCGTTTGGCGGGGAGCCGCAGGCGCCCGCGCCCGCCCGCGCTTGCCCCCTCACCCCCAACCCCTCTCCCCCGCTTCGGGGGAGAGGGGGGAATGTTTTCTCCCCTCTTCCTCTGCGACAAGGGAAGAATGCTTTCGCCCCTCGCCCCCATTGGGGGGCGAGGGGTTGGGGGTGAGGGGGCGGCGCAGCTACCCAAGGGTCAGCGCTTCCGCGAGGGGAGCTCGATCATCCTCTGCTGGTCGGCGGCATCGCGTGCCCGCAGCACCACCTCGGTGATGTAGATGCAGTCCTCGGCAGGGATCGGCGTCGGCTCGTTCTTCTCCAGAGCCTGCGCGAACGCCACAAACAGGTTCGGCACCGGGTCCGGCTCGATCGTGTGCGGCTTCTTGCTGGTGGTCATCAGGTGGACCGCGTTGTCTGAGTAGCGCAACTCAATCACCCCCTCGGTGCCGGCCACCCGGAGGCGGTCGTCGCCGTGTGACGGTGCGGTGGACGGGCGCAGGTAATCCAGCCGGGCCGTCGCTGACGCTCCGTTCGACATCCGTAACAGGATCGAGGCGTGGTCCTCCGTCTCCCCCATCTCCGGCTTGCCGATCCGACCGTGGAAGGCGGCCACGTGGGTATAGTCCAGCCCCGTCACCCAGCGGATCAGATCGAGGGCGTGGATGCCGATGTACGGGATCGTCCCGCCCAGCCGCTTCCGCTCCTTGAACCATGCCGGCCGGTTCTCCAGCCGGTACGACTTCTGCGCTGTTGCCTGGCAGACCTCGCCGATCGCTCCCGCCCGGACCAACTCTCGCAGCTTGACGTACTTGGCCTCGTGTCGCATGGTCAACAGCATGGTCAACCGGCTCTTCGACCGCGCCAACGCGGCCTGGACCCGCTCCAGGTCTTCCAGGGTGGTGGTCAGCGGTTTCTCGGTCACGATGTGGATGTTCCGTCGGGCCAGGGCGATCAGCTGCTCGGCCCGGATGTGGTTCTCATCGCAGACACAGCAAACGTCCATCACGGTATGTTCCAGCAGCTGCCGCCAGTCGGCGTAGGTCTCGGCGGTCTTGGCCAGCGGCTGCCGCTTCTTGAAGCGTTCCAGTTCTTCCCGGGAATCGTCGGCGACCGCGACCAGCTCGACGTTGCCGAGCCGTCGCGCTCCTTCCAGTACCACGTTCTGGTGCCCCTTCAAGCCGATCAGTCCGAGTCGCATGACGGCCCTCCTTTCGGTGTGTCCATCGGCCGCTATTATGGGCGCCTGGACCGAGGGTTGAAAGCGCCGTCCGCCCAGCGGCCGCGGATTTTGTTATGAGGCCGTGGCCGTATGATCGGTCTGCCATCCTCCGACGTTGCTGCCCGATCACACCATCCTCATCTGGACGAATGGTCCGCCCGACCGCGGAGGACAGCCGCCTGGCGGATGAACGCCTGGGCTGCTGCGTGGTAGAAATTTGTCCCTCTCGGGCAAAAGCGCACAAGTCCTCGGACCGCCTCGGCCGCGGCCTTTAGCAGAGTCGATCCTGATCTTCTTTTGCTGTAATGGCTTGCATCTAGATTTTCGCCTTTTCTGGGATTGGCACAATAGTTGCTCTTCAAGGGATGGTCGATCGGTCATCCTTTGTCAAGAGGTGGGCTCATGCTGGTGGTCAGCCGACGAATTGGCGAAGAGATCTTGGTCCCCGAGCAAGGGATTATCTTTCGCATCCTGGAGATCCGTGGGAACAAGGTCCGTGTGGGGATCACCGCGCCGCCGGCCATTCGTGTGCAGCGGCGGGAGTTGTGGGAGCGGATCCAGGCTGGCCTCACCCGGGCCAGGGCGGTACTGCCCGCAGAGGTTGTTGATTTGGAAGTTGAGCCCACGGCCAACGGCGTCGCACGACGGCCGTGACCCAGAGCGGCAGTCGGGCGAGCGGCCCGCTAGCAGGCCGGTGGTATCCCTCAGCGCCTCGACCGGCCGGCTGACGCCGGCCGCCATAACCGTTGCGGTGGCATCAGCTGTCAACCGGTGCCACGCCGACTCGGCACTTCCGATTCTCTTCAAGAACCGCCTCCTCAACTTCTGCCCGCCGCCGCTTGATTGCGCATCCCAGGCTGAGACCGCGTTCCGTCGCAAGATCGATTCTAATTCCGTCTCAAACCCCTTGAGATTGATCCTGCGACGGATCGCCACGGCAGACACGCCGTGGCCGCATGGGACGAAATGCCAGACCGCTTCGTCAAAGGGCCGGCGGACCCACCGGCTCCTCTAGGGCAACGCCAACCTCGCCCGGCTTGACCCGGACGATGCGGCGGCACTGCGGACAGGCAACCGTCCCCCAGGTTCGCAACACCGCATCGCCGGCGGGTGATTGCCAGTCGGCCACATCGGCCGCCTGCGTCAGGAACTCGCGGAAGTGGTAGTGGAACCAGCGCTCCAACAGGCGGGCCAGCGGCTCGGGGTCGTCGGGCAGGTGGAAGGTGTGGCCGCCGACCACCAGCCGATGGCCGCCCCGCCGGAACAGGCCGCGCGAGAACACCTCCAGCGTGACCGGCAGCTCGGTGAACAGGACCCCCTGGAACGCCACCCCGCGCCCGCAGACGACCACTTCCCCCCGGGGGCCTGCGTCTTTCGACTCGCCGACTCGCCGCCGCGCCAGGGGCACCGTCTGGTAGAGCAACAGGTCCGGGTATTCCGTCATTACTCGGCTGCTCTCGGGCAAGGCGGCGACCTCAAAGGCGGTGACCGCCGGGCCGCACCGGTCCCACGGCCGGCTTGCCCGCAGCGACCAGAGCAGCCGCAGCCGGGCCAGGCCGGCCGGATCGTCGGTCTGCAACAAGTTGGCCAGGGCGGGGACGAGTTGGCCGGCCTCGATCAGGTGCCGTACCTCCAGGCCGGCCTCGAAGGCGCGGTCACAGACCAGCAGCCGCAGCCGGGCCAGGTTAGTCTTGTTCCACCAGTCGGCCCGCCACGGGGCGAGCAGCTCCTCGGCAAAGCAAGGAGGCATCCGGGTCAGCCCCTCGGCCGGCCGAGCGTCGAAGCAGCGGCCGATCTGCGCTGCCAGCAGCAGGATCGGGTCGGCCTCCGCGGCGGCGTGGGCTATTGCCAGACGCTGCAAGGCAGCCAAGTGCCGCACCACCGGGCGCCCCTCGACCGCTGCCTGCTCGGTCAGGGCCAGGGCACGCCGCCAGCTCTCCCGCTGCCGCGCGGCCAGCCCCGACCCCGCACTCCATCGCGCCAGACCGGCCAGGAAGGCCGATTCCTCCAGCGAGAACTTCGGCTCGTGCAGCTGCGGCACCAGTCGGTCCCAGGCGTAAACCACGGCCCGCTCGGACAGATCGTCTCGGGATTTCCAACCAGCGCGGGCCACGAGGTAGAGAACGAGGGCCATCACCAACAGGGCGATGACCACCGGCAGCGGCTCGACACCTGCGCCGAGGAGCCCGAACGCCACGGCCAGGGCAAGGACCACCGGCGGACCGGCCAGCAGCAGTGTGGCCCCCTTGGCCGTCAGCAGGCGGCTGGGCTCCCGGCCGTGGTAGATGACACCGCCGGGCGTCTCGATCTGGAGCCGGGTGAGAAGGCCGGCTTCCGAGACATGGACGCGGCAGCCGGCACCAGACACCTGACCGCGCCCCACACTCAGGGCAGCAGGCGGCGCCTCGACCAGGACCGGGATCAGCGCGCCGCAGCCGGGGCAGACTGAGGGGGGGGCAGAGTCAGAAGAATTAGCGGGAGCCGGCATGGCCGCCATCACTTGCAGCAAGGAGCGTGCGGACCACGGGCGCGAGTCTATCTTAGCAGGCGTCTCCTAGAGGGATGAAGGATGAAATCCATGCTTCCGGCTTCAAGAGCGTTGACAGCGTCTGGCCTTGAGATGATTCATCCTTACATCCTTCTAACGGCTCCTGGAATGCTTCCTCCTTGCTGGCGCTTCTTTCTTCCGTCATCATGGAAGCGCATTACCACCGGCCTTTGCGGAAGGGGCCGGGGTGAACCTTTTTCAAGCGCGGCGACGTAGAATCCCTGAGACGCCGGCTGGCGAAAGGCTAACGAGCGGACGAGAAGGGACGGCGGACCAGGTCTTGAGGAGAGGAGGGAATCAACCGGCGGGGCCGATTCTACCTCTTCCCTTCTCGCGCCTGCTTTTGCCTTTGCCCTGCCTCAGCGGATCGGTCGGCCGAACGGAAGCAATACTTCTGGTGGGACAGTCCGGAGAAAGGTGAATCCCGGCCCCGCAGGAGTGCGGCGCGGGACGGGACCGTACCAAGATTCAGGGGGCAACCCATGGGGCACGAGCAGCAGTTGCGAGCGAGCGGTCGGCCCGGCTGGGTCCGGATGCTGGGCCTGGGGTTTCTTCTGGCCGGCCTGACCGGGGGACTCGACCGGAGCACGGCCGCGGCCCCTATCGACCCGGTGGAAGAGCTGCGCCAGGCGATCAAACTCGACCGGGGCTCCTCCTACGACTTTCTCAACCGTGAGGCGGTCCAGAAGGCGCGCCAGGCCTTCCGCAAGAAAAACCTGACCGAGAAGGCGAACCGGCTGACCAGCCTAGGCGATCTGGCACGAGCCCTGATGCTGATCGAGTGGGAAGTCGAGGTGCGGGCCACTCGGGAGGGGATTCAGCAGGTCCGACCGGACCCGGAGTTGGCCCGGGTCGATGACGAGGTCCGGGATATGCTGTTCGAGCGGTTCACGAAGGGGCTCCACGAGATCGCGGCAAGCAAGAACCCAGCCGCCTGCCGGGCGGCTGCCGACTTGGTGGGCAAGACCGCCATCGAAGCTCGGGCGGCCGCCGCTTCCGGCGCCTGGCTGCGGCGCCGGCTCAAAGAGCTGGCCCCGCTGTTGAAAGACCTGACCGAGATGAGGAATGACGGCCGAGCCGCTGCCCTGGAGGCGGTGCGGCTGGCCGCAGCCCAGGCACTAGGCCAGATCAACGGCGCTCCGGACGAGGTCGTTCCTGCTCTGGCGAAATTGCTTGACCCGGCCACCGGAGAGACACTGGCCGTCCGGCGGGGCGCCGCCGCTGCCTTGGCCAACGTGATGGGGGTGCGGAATCAGCTGCGGGCCGGGAACATCACCCAGGGGAGCGAGGTCTCGCCGCAAGATGTCGTCCAGGCTGGCACCCAAGTGGTCCGAGTCGCCGCTCGGTTTGTGGACGATCTGGACCGGGTGGTCAGCCGGCAGGCGATCGAGGCGATCCAGCAATCCGCGGCCGCCCTGACCGAAAACATCATTCCCGTGAACGCCTCGGATGTGGAACGCTTTCCGCCGGCCGGCCGGGTGCCGACCGCGGTGGAGGCGCGGGCGATGGAGGAATACCGCCAGGAGGTCGAGCGGGAGCGCAAGGACCTGATGCCGCTGATGGAGGCGCTGCGGGATAGTGTGCCGGTCCTGGCCGAGGTGGCCGCCGACCCCCGCCGCGATGACCACGAGCGCAGTCTGGCCTTTGGCGTGCTCGAACAGATGGGCCTCGCCCATGACAAGCTGATCCAGCGGCAGCAAAGCATTCCTGAGGTCGGTGGGGACAGCAAGGGATCGCAGACCGCCCCAGGGGATGGGGTCCAGCCGGCGCAGCTCCCCCCGCCTTCGGAGGCCAAGCCGCTGCCCGGCGGCGACCCGCTCCTGGACGGGCTGCGGGCGGCGATCCACCGCCTCCGCCAGGGAATCGAAGCAGACACGCCGGTCCGCCTGGCGGCCATTGAGGCAGTGGAAGCGCTAGGTGGCTCCTACGCGCGGGAAGCCGTCCCCGCGCTGAACCGGACCCTGACGCACCCCAACCCGAACGTCCGCCGGGCGGCGGCGCGGGTGATCGGCAAGGTGGGCCCGGTGCAGACCGCCAACACCGTAGAGCGGTTGGCCTGGCTGCTGGAGTACGACGTTGACCTGGACGTCCGCCTGGCAGCGGCGACGGCCCTGCAGCGCTACGGGCCGGCCGCCCGGGGCGCAGTGCCGGCTGTGGCTCGGACGATCGCAGGCCGCAATGATGCCGAGATCCGCATCGCCGCCATCCAGACCCTCCAGGGCATCGGCCCTGCCGACGGCAAGGCGGCCGTGCCCGCTCTGGCCGCCGTCCTGTCTGACCCTGATGTGCGCGTCCGCCGCGAAGCCGCCTTGACGCTGTACCGCTTCGGCCCGGACGCCGCCGGAGCCCGGGCTGCCCTGGAGCGGGCCGCTGAAGATGCCGACCTGGAGGTGAGCCGGGTCGCTAGTGCCGCCCTGCTTGACATCCTCGCGGCCCCCGCCGGCAAGGGCGGCCCGTGAAAGCGGCTGATGAGAAGGCATGAAAGAAACGGGCCCGCCGGCGCGCCGGCGGGCCCGTTTGCTTGCGCCGTATAAAACGGAAGGAGGAGTCGGCCGCGGGGTCCGCGATTACCGACTTCCTGGACGCGGGGAGTACAATCATGAGCACGCCGGAGTCAATAAGAATGGTCTTCAGGTTTCTTGTCGTGACGCTGTGCCTCGGGACCGCCGCTTGGGGAACGGCTCCCGGCCAGGCCCCTCGCCCTGCCAGGAACATTCCGTTGGACATCAACTACCTGCGCGACCACGCCGAAACCCGCGGCTTCCTGCTCGGCCGGCCGGTTCGGGCTAAGCCCACGCCCGACGGCAAGGCCGTGCTCTTCCTCCGCTCGCAAGCCCGCGTGCCCAAGCTCTCGCTGTATGAATTCGACACCACCACCGGCCAGACACGCCAGCTGCTGACCCCCGAACAGCTCCTCCAGGGCGCCGAAGAGAAACTCTCGCCCGAGGAGAAAGCTCGCCGCGAACGGCAGCGGGTCAGCGTCGGCGGCTTCACCGACTTCCAGCTCTCCGACGACGGCTCCCTGATCCTGCTGAGTCTCTCCGGCAAGCTGTACGTCGTCCGGCGCGCCACCGGCCAGGTGACCGAACTGAAGACCGGCGCTGGCACCCTCCTTGACCCCAAGTTCTCCCCCGACGGCAAACGGGTCGCCTATGTACGCGATTACGACTTGTACGTCTATGACCTGACCGCGGACCAAGAGCGGCGGCTGACCACCGGCGGCAGCGCGACGAAGACGCACGGTCTGGCCGAGTTCGTGGCCCAGGAGGAGATGCACCGCCACAGCGGCTACTGGTGGTCGCCCGACAGCAAGTTCCTCGTTTACGAGGAGGCCGACGCTGCCGGCGTCGAGGTCTGGTACGTCGCCGATCCCATCCGTCCCGAGCAGCCGCCGCACCCGTCGTTCTATCCCCGACCCGGCAAGGCCAACGTCAAGGTGCGCCTCGGCGTCATCCCGGTGACGGGCGGCGAGACGGTCTGGATCGACTGGGACGCGAAGAAGTACGAGTACCTGACGCAGGTCCGCTGGGAGAAGCATGGCCCGCTCACCCTGACGGTGCAGACGCGCGATCAGAAGGAACTGGTGCTGCTGAAGGCCGACCCGGCGACCGGCAAGACCACGCCGCTGGCGGTCGAGAAGGACCCGGCCTGGGTCAACCTGCACCAGAGCGTGCCGCGCTGGCTGGCCGGCGGCAAGGGCTTCCTGTGGCTCAGTGAGGCCGGCGGCCGCCCTCGGCTCCAGCTGCGCGACCCGGAGGGCAACCTGGTGCGTGACCTGGTCACTGCCGACCTCGGCCCCGAAGCGCTGGTCGATGCGGACCCGGAGTCCGGCCAGGTAATCGTGGCGGCCGGCACCGACCCGACCCAGTCGTACCTCTACCGGGTGGCGCTGGCGGAAGGGAAGCCCGTGCCGCTCGCCGCCGAGTTGGGCCTGCACTCGGCCAGCTTTGCCAAGGACCACTCGATTTACGTCCGGACCACGACCACGCCCAGCCTGATGCCGCGGTCCACCGTCCACCAGGCCGACGGCACCCTGGTCGGCGAATTGCCCTCCGTCGCCGAGAACCCGCCGTTCACACCGAAGGTCGAGTTCTACGAGGTGGGCGAGGGGGACGGCTTTTACACGGCGGTTGTCCGGCCGCACGATTTCGACCCGAAGAAGCGTTACCCGGTGATCGTGGACGTTTACGGCGGCCCGGGGCACGTCCACGTCGTGAAGGCGATGCGGAACTGGCTGCTGGACCAGTGGCTGGCCGACCAGGGCTTCATTGTGGTGGCCATCGACAACCGCGGCACGCCCGGCCGGGGGCGTGACTGGGAGCGGGCGCTGTACCAGAAGTTCGGCAGCGTGCCGCTCGACGATCAAATCGCCGGGCTCCAGGCGCTGGGCCGGAAGTTCCCTGAAATGGATCTGGAGCGCGTCGGCGTGGTCGGCTGGTCATTCGGCGGCTACCTGGCGGCGCTGGCGGTGCTGAAGCGGCCGGATGTCTTCAAGGCGGCGGTGGCCGGGGCGCCGGTGGTGGACTGGGAGGACTACGACACCCACTACACCGAGCGCTACCTCGGCCTGCCCGATGCCGACCGGGAGGCGTACCGAGAGGCGTCGCTGCTGACCTACGCCGCCGGCCTGAGCCGGCCGCTGCTGCTGGTGCACGGCACGGCCGACGACAACGTCTATTTCCGCCACACGCTGAAGTTGGCCGACGCGCTGTTCCGGGCCGGCAAGGAATTCGAGCTGCTGCCGCTGTCGGGCCTGACCCACATGGTGCCCGACCCGGTAGTGACGCAGCGGCTCTGGTCGCGCATCGCCGGCCACTTCCAGAAGCATCTGGGGAAGCCCCGAGGCTGACCGGGGCGAAAAAATGGAAAAAGATCGACGCGCCGGCCTCGTTCCGACCAATATGTTGTAGGAAAGATGGTCCGTTGACGGCCGATGAGGCGAGCATCATGGCGACCGGCCCAGGCAGCACGGTCCTCCGGCATCTTCACCGCGCCGCGCTGCTGCGCGACGGCGGCGGGATGACGGACGGCCAACTGCTGGAGTACTTCCTCAGCTGTCACGAGGAGGCGGCCTTTGAGGCACTGGTGCGGCGGCACGGTCCTATGGTCCTGGGAGTGTGCCGGCGAGTGCTGCAGCACGCGCAGGACGCCGAGGATGCTTTCCAGGCCACCTTCCTCGTCCTGATCCGCAAGGCCGCTTCGATTGTGCCGCGCGAGATGGTAGGCAACTGGCTGTACGGTGTGGCCTACCGCACCGCCCTGGAAGCGAAGGCATCGGCTGCCAAACGGCGCGCGAAGGAGAGGCAGGCGATGAACATGCCCCGGCCCCAAGCGCCGGAGGACGGCGCTTCGCAGGATTGGCAGCCGCTCCTCGACCAGGCGCTGAACCAACTCCCCGACAAGTACCGTCTGCCGATCGTGCTCTGCGACCTGGAAGGGCGATCGCGCAAGGAGGTGGCTCGGCAGCTCGGCCTGCCCGAGGGGACGCTCTCGAGTCGGTTGGCGACGGCGCGGAAGATGTTGGCCAGGCGGTTGAGCCGCTCGGGCTTGGCGCTTTCGGGAGGGATGCTGGCGGTGATGCTCTCCCCGAATGCGGCGTCAGCGTGTGTACCAGCCGCGCTGGCGGAAGCCACTGTCAAGGCCGCCACCCGGTTTGCGGCGGGAAAAGCCGTGGGCGCGGTTGCCGCCTTGGCGGAGCGGGTACTGCGGGCCATGCTGGTGGCCAAGCTCAAAACCGCCACCGCGCTGCTGCTGGCGGCAAGCCTCCTCGGCGCGGGCGCAGCGGCGATTGCCGGTCAGATGCCGACTGTGGAACCGGTCCATTCGGCAAAGACAATCTCCGAACCAATCCAGGACAAAATCCCCACCCCAGCGCCGCTGCTCGCTGACCTCGCGACAGGACCGCCGGATACCCCCGACGACCACCCCACCGACCTCAAGGCCGATGCCCCGCAGAGCCAGGAGGGCGACAGCGGAGAGAAGCAACACGAACCCCCGAAGGATGACGATGACGACGATGACCTGAAGAACCTGGGGGTCGTGAAGCGGGTTGATCCTTCCAGGAATACTGTGACCCTGACAGTCCAGCGGAAAGGGAAGAATGTGGACCAGACTTTCGACCTGGCCCGGAATGTCGAGGTGGTGATCGCCGACCGGGCGGGCAGGCTTGGCGACCTGAAGGCGGGGATGGAGGTCGCCTTGAAACTGTCCAAGGACAAGAAAAAGGTCGTCGCCATCAAGGAGGTAAAGACTCCTCAGAACAAGGACAGCATTCCCCGAAACCGGCAGGGCGAGCGCAAGAGAACGGATGACGACTGAAGCTTCATCGCCGCCGCTCTGCCGCCTGCGGCCTAGCGCCATCCGGTAGGTGTTCTTTCAAACCGGACCGGCAGTGAGCCGGTCGGCCGCTGATGGGTGTTTTGCGCCAGACTCATCGGCGGTACTTAGCAGCGCTGGCGCTTGCAAGGGACCAACCCATGAACGTATCCACCTGGTTTCAACGGTTGCTCATCATGGCGGGGTTCGCGGCTGCCCTGAGCTTGGCCGGTCCATGTTGGGCTGACGACAAGGACAGGAAGGACGACGGCAAAGGTAAAGAGGAAAGGAATGTGATCATCATCCAGCTCGACCTGAGCAAAGCGCCGCCCGGCCTGGTCAAGCAGCTGCTCGAATCATCCCGGAGCGCTGGCAGGGAGGACGGCAAGAAAAAGGAGGCTCGGGAAGATGATGGCAAGAGAAAAGACACCCGGAAAGGAGACGATGAGAAGAAGAAAGGCGGCGATGCCAGCAAGGCGAACATCGTGCAGGTTGATTTGAACAAACTGCCGCCGGACCTTGCCCGGAGGCTCGCCGCCGAACTGGCCAAGACCAAGGCCAAGGGCGACGAGAAGAAAAGCAGCGGCAAGAAAGACGACGATGATGACGAGAAGGCAGGCAAAAGCAAGAAGGACGATGACGAGAACGACCAGAAGGGGGGCAAGGGCAAAAAAGATGATGATGACGACAGAAAAGGTGGCAAGACCAAGAAGGGCGACGATGACGATGACGACGGCGGCAAGAGGAAACGCGACGACAAGGGCGGCAAGAAGAAAGATGATTAGCGCGCTCCCGCAGCAAGAGAGCAGGAGGTTGCCGTCATGCGTGCCCATCTCGTGGTGCTGCTCAGCTCGGCGATCGTCCTCTTACTCGGCTGGCTGACCGAGGGGGTCGGCCAGCCGCCGGGCGGGGGGCAGGGCAAGGGGAAGGGCCCCCCGGCTCCGCCCGATGAAGAGAGGGAGATCCTCAAGCAGATCAAGGAGGCGTACAAGGCGCTGTACGAGGCGCCGCAGGACATGCTCAAGGAGCTTCGCAAGTATTACCAGCAGCCGACCGCCTCGCGGGAGGCCGACATCTTCAAGGAGATCCGCCGGCTTTACTGCTGCCCCCCGAGCAGGAGGAAGCCATCCTCCGGGAGATCCGCCGGGCTGCTCAGCGGCCGTCGCCCGAGCAAGAGGAGCGTATCTTCCGAGAGATCGCCAAGGCAGAGCGGCTCCCCGAAGGGACGGTGCCCCCCCATGTCCAAGCCAATCAGACGAGGAACCTGTTCCGCAAGCTGGATGTCAACGGCGACGGCCTCCTCACCCCCAACGAGATGCCCGACGCCCTGCTCAACCAGCGCGGCCGCTGGGACGCCAACCGTGATGGGTTCATTGACCTGGACGAGTACGGGGCTTACTATCAAGCCCGCTTGCGGTCTCTCTCTGAACAGGTGGCGTCCGGGCAGATCCTGCTGAAGCCGGGGCTTGTCCCGACCGTCCCGAACGCAACCTTGCCTGACCAGGAGGAGCGCCGGCCGACCGTTTACCGCGCCGGCCGACTGCCGCCGGGGCTGCCCGCCTGGTTCGTCCAGCTCGACACGGACGGCGACGCCCAGGTCGGCCTGTACGAGTGGAAGCACAGCAGCCGGTCGCTCGACGATTTCCGCAGCATCGACCGCAACGGCGACGGTTTTATCACCGTCGAGGAGGTCCTGCACTATCAGGCCCAGCAGACGGCGAGCCGATCCAATGGCCTGTCCCGCGCCGGCCCTGCGTCGGCCGGTATAGCGGGCAACCCGGGCGGGTTCCCGAAGAACTCGTTCAAGGACATCTTCGGCACGCCGTCCGAGGCCAAAAAGAAGGGGGGAAAGCCCTGACGCTACAAGGTGCAGCTGTTGGGCGAGCGGCCGGTGTGAGCCGGCCGGTGCGGGCGCGCGGCCGGTGTCAGCCGGCCGGTGCGGGCGAGCGGCCGGTGTCAGCCGGCCGGTTGACAAGAAGTTAGAAGCTCTGACGGCCATCGGCCCCCTGAGCGATTCCCGAATGGGGTCGTAGAAAAAGGGCTATGCCTGCTCTCTTTGCGGCCCCGAAGCCTCCCGTGCGGGCGGTGATCTTCGATTTCGACGGCACGCTGGCCGATGCCTATGCCGGCATCACGGCCAGTGTCAACTACGTCCGGGCAGCGCACGGCCTTCCCCCTCTGGACGAGTCCGTGGTCCGCCGGTACGTCGGCCGGGGGCCGGCCTATTTGCTGGAGCACACTGTCGGCAGCGCCGATCTGGAGGCGGACCTGGCTCGCTATCAGGCACACCACCCGTCGGTGATGCGGAGCGGCACGCGGCTGCTGCCGGGGGCGGTCGAGGCGGTGACGGCCTTGCACCGGGCCGGGCTGCGGCTGGCGGTTTGCAGCAACAAGCCGGTCGCCTTC
>DATLYH010000189.1:0-16811 GCA_035575035.1 Gemmataceae bacterium | reverse complement strand
CTCCTCTTTGGCGGAGGCGCGGGGGTCAAGTTCTTCTCCCCTCTCCTCTTTGGCGGAGGCGCGGGGGTCAAGTTCTTCCCCCCTCTCCTCTTTGGCGGAGGCGCGGGGAGTAGGCGCTTCTCCCCTCGCCCCCGAAGCGGGGGAGAGGGGTGGGGGTGAGGGGCGGCGCAGCGGTCGGGCCAGCCGGGCCAACCAGTCGTGATCGGCGAGGAAGGCGGCCACCTCGGCGGCCAGCACGGGGTCTTCCAGGCAAGCGGCGAGTACCTCGTTCCGGCGCCGCTCCCGCTCGGCCGTGTCCGTCTGCTCGGGGGTCATCGCTCGTTCTCGTCCCCTGAGGGGAACAACTCGCGTAACCGCTTCATGCCGCGGAAGAGAAGTCCGGCGACAGCCTCCTTGCTGCGTCCCATGTGCCGGCCGACCTCGGCCAGCGAGTAACCTTTCAGGTGATGAAGTTCCACCGCCGTGCGCTGATCTTCAGGAAGCTGGGCGAGGGCCGCGGCCAACTCCAGCATCTGCTCATGCCGCACCGCCTGCTGGCTGGGTGAAGATTGGTCCCGGGCGAGCCAGTCGGCCAGTTGGGTGGACGATTGCTCCACCGCCGCCTCCAGCGACCGCTCTCGGGCCAGGTCGCGCTTGCCGGCGGCGAGTTTGCGGACCTCGTCGATCAGGTTGCGAACCAATATCCGACGCAACCAGGCGGCCAACTCGACCTCCCCCCGACCGCGAAAGTCCTTCCATCCCCGGTACGCCTCCCACAGGGTTTGCTGGATGATTCCGGAGGCGTCAAGCTTCCCCTTCAACCGGTCGTCGAGGGACCGGCGAACCAGGAAATGGAGGTAGGGTCGGAACCGCTCCAGCACTTGCTCGGGTTTGGCAGTGTCCGGGTCCATGCGCCCCCCTGCCAAAGCCTGACAGCGGGATTTCTGTCCGCCATTGTGAGGACCGCCCGGACCCCTCGCAAGACGAAAACCTCGGGCCGGCGACAGGATGATGGGGTTGCTTTTACCGAGCGTCTTGGCCGCGCGACCGGCAGCTGAAGTGTCATAACTTCAGCCCCGGCAGCTCGGGTTCGGGGCCGGCGCGGTGCAGCTCCTGCACGACTGTCGTCGCCAGCGCCAGATAGGCCTGGGCCACGGCCGAATCGGGGTACTTGTGGACGATGGGGTCGCCTTGGTCGCCGCACTCCGCCACACGCGGATCGATGGGGATGTCGCCGAGGAACGGCACGCCCGCCTCGGCGGCCAGCTTCTTCCCGCCGCCGTGGCCGAACAGCTCGTAGCGCTTGCCGTCATCACCGATGAAGTAGCTCATGTTTTCGACGATGCCCAACACCGGCACGCGCACCTGGCGGAACATCTCCAGCCCCCGGCGGGCCACGGTCAGGCTGACTTCCTGGGGCGTGGTGACGATGAGGGCGCCGGACAGCGGCGCCGTCTGCGACAAGGTGAGCTGGGCATCACCCGTGCCTGGAGGGAGATCGAGGAGGAGGTAATCGAGAGGGCCCCAATCGAAATCGCGCAGGAACTGGGTAAGGGTGCCGTGGACCATCGGGCCGCGCCAGATAACTGCCTGCTCGGGGTTGACGAAGAAGCCCATGGAGAGCAGTTTCACCCCGTAGCGCTCCAGGGGGAAGGCATCCTTGGGCAGCCCCCCCATCACCGAGAGGCCGAACATGCGCGGCACACTCGGTCCATAGATGTCGGCGTCCATCAGGCCGACCTTGCCGCCGTGCATTTGCAAGGCCAGGGCCAGGTTGGCGGCAACCGTCGATTTGCCGACGCCCCCCTTGCCGCTGGCGACGGCCACCACGTACTTGACGCCGGGAAGACTGATCTTCGGGAAGCCTGCTCCGTGAGGGTGCATGGATGCTGCCTTTCGCCCCGGGCGGTGGTGTTGGGGTCCTCAGGATGACGACGGCCGGCACTGCGGACACTGGCACAGCTCGCGCAGGTTCTCCAGGGTGTAGATGCCGGTGTCGTGGCCGTCGTTCCAGGTGATCTTGTAGCCATAGCGGCCGACCGGCGCCACCGCCACGGGGGCCAGCGGCGGCCGCGGCACCAACTCGCTCGGCTTCAGGATGCGGAACGGGTCGGGCGGCTGCGCGCGCTCTTCACGGCAGCTGGCGCAGGGACAGTTCTCGCGCAGGTGTTTCCAGGTGTAGACGCTGCGGTGGCCGTCGCTCCACGCGATGACCAGGCGGTCGTCCCCCTCCTTGCTCAGGGCCACCGGCCAGAGCGATCCCGAGCCCGACGCCGCCATAACGTTCCTCGCTTCGATCCTGAGAGGTAGACTTTTCCTCCTGTCATTATAGGGACCGACTAACATTGGGTAACACGGCAACGAGCCCTGAGCGTCAGCGACGAGTTGTCCGAGCCCAGCAACATGAGCGACAGGGCGCGCCACCACCCATCACTGAGGCTTGGGGTTCCGACAGCGGCGCGGGAGCGGTGATCGGACTGTTTTTTCCAGGTAGAATCCAGTTTAAGGTGGCAACACGGACTCTCACGGGAGGCACGGCCATGCAAGAGCGAGTGAAAGTGTTCATGCACGTCAGCGGCCACGGCACTGCCCTGATCGAGCCGCCGCTGGAGGACCACATCAACCAGTGGCTGGCGGCCAACCACGGCCGGCTGGTCCACATCAGTCAGTCGGAGAGCGAGCGCCCCGGGGTGGGACATCACATTACGGTGTGTGTCTGGTACATACCTGAAGGGAAAACGCCGCCGCCCTGAGCCCGGTGCCTCGGACCGGGGAGGCACCGCTCGGTTCGCGGCACCTACCCGGTCCGAGGCACCGGCCGGCGCCGTCAGCCCCATCGCCTGACAACTTGGTGCCCCTCGGCCTGCACATTTTTTGTTCAGCGCTGGCGAAATCATGGCCGCCCCACGCGGCAAGCCGGACCGGCTGCTGCCGATGATGCGCGGGGAAACCGCGGGGAACGGCGTCCGGCACCCGGTTTGCAGCCGCCTCCCGGCACGGTAGAATGAAGTTTCCGAAACCTCCTTGGAGAAGGAAGTATGAACGCACTTCGCTGGACCGGGTTGGCGGCGGTCCTCGCCGTTGGGGCAGTGGGGGCACTGGTCGGCGGCGCCCAGCCGGAGAAGAAGGTCGGCCCCGACCCTCAGCAGTGGGACCGCATGGTCGATCGGGCCATCAATTATCTGAAGACTTCTCAGTCGGACGACGGCAGCTGGAGCGGCAAGCGAAGCCCCGGCATCACCGGCGTCGTGGTGACCGGCCTGCTCCGCAGCGGCAAGGTGACGCCTCAGGATCCGGTTGTCGAGAAGGGGCTGAAGTACATTGAGTCGCTGGTGAACCCGAAGGCGGGCCACATCGCCGGCCGGGACCCCGTGGTGCAGCTGCAAAACTATGTCACCAGCGTCAACGTCATGGCGCTGTGCGCCGCCAACCGCGACAGCTACAAGCAGGTGATCGGCGACGCCGTCAAGTTCCTCAAGCAGCTGCAATGGGACGAGGAAGAAGGCAAGAAGCGCGACGACGACTTCTACGGCGGGGCCGGCTACGACAGCAAGTCCCGGCCCGACCTGTCGAACACGCAGTACTTCCTCGACGCCCTCCGGGAGGCGGGAGTTCCCCCGGACGACCCGGCCCTGAAAAAGGCACTGGTCTTTGTCAGCCGTTGCCAGAATCTCAAGACCGAGCACAACGACCGCCCCTGGGCCGGCAAGATCAACGATGGCAGTTTCATTTACACGGCAGCCGGCGGCGGCGAGACCAAGGTGGAGACGGCCGACGGCCGCCTGTTCGGCTACGGCAGCATGACGTACGCCGGCATCAAGAGCCTGATCTACTGCGGCGTCTCCCGTGATGATCCGCGCATCAAGAAGGCCTTCGAGTGGATCCAGAAGAACTACACCGTCGATGCTAACCCCGGCATGCCGCCGCACGCCGCCCAGCGCGGCCTGTACTACTACTACCACACCATGGCCAAGTGCCTGGACACGCTCGGCGTTGACCGGATCGAGGTGATCGGCCCCGACGGCCGTAAGGAGCTGCGCGACTGGCGGGCCGACCTGACCGCCGCCCTGGCCAAGCGGCAGCGGCCCGACGGCAGCTGGGTCAACGAGTTGGACCGCTGGATGGAAGGTGACCCCAACCTGGTAACGGGGTACGCCCTCATGGCCCTGAGCTACTGCAAGCCTCGGAAGTGACAAGGTGACAAGGTGACCGGGTGACAAGGTGACAAAGGAGGTTGCACGATGCCCACAGGCCGCTCCTCTTTCACCTTGTCACCTTGTCACCTTGTCGCCTTGTCCGTGCTGATCCTGGGCTGGCTGGCGGGCGTGGTGCGGGCTCATCCGGTCGATCTGGGCATCTACGAGCGGACCATCGACGTGTGCCTGACGGCCGAAGGTGTGACCGTCGCCTATCGGCTGGAGCTATCGCAACAGACGGCGGTCAAGGACCTGCTTGCGGTCATCGAGGGCGGGGAGCTGGCTCGCTTGACCAGGCCGCGCGATTACTACGAGGCGTTCACCCGCCTGTACGCCCCCATCCTCGCCGCCAACCTGACCGCTCAGCTCGACGGCAAGGACCTGACATTCACCTGCACCCGGCACAGCCATCAGGTACTGGACCATCTCCTCTGTGACTTCCTCTTTCAGGCGCGCTGGGACCTCCGCCCCGGCCGGCGCTACGAGTTCACGTTCCGCGAGGATAACTACGACCGCGAAGCGGGGCTGGTCCGGCTGTCGCTCGGCAACGACCCGTCCGCGCCGCTGGTCCGCAAGAGCGAGCCGGACGAGGCGCTCAAGGGCCGGTCGGCCACCGAGCTGAAGCCCGGCGACGAGGATCGGATGCGCCGGGCGTCGGCAATGTTCGAGGTCGTGACCTTGCCGGCCAAGGGCGCGGCCGATGCGGCCGGGGGGCCGGTCGCGCTCCTCCGACCGGCAGCCGGCGAGACCGACGCGGGGCCGAAAGGCTGGTTCAAGCCGGAATCCGCGCCGCCGCCTGCTGAGGCGCGAGCCGCCCCCTCGGTCCCGGAGCCGGCCGCTCCGACGGCCTGGTCCGAGGATGAGGGCCTGTTGCGGCTCTTCCTCGACTCGGAGCGCGGCTTCTGGATGATGCTGCTTCTGGCCGCGGGACTGGGGGCGGCCCATGCCCTGACGCCGGGCCACGGCAAGACGCTGGTGGCCGCCTACCTGGTCGGGCAGCGCGGCACCGTCTGGCATGCGCTGGTGCTCGGTCTGGTCACCACGCTGACGCACACGGGCGTGGTGCTGGTGCTGGCGCTGGTGCTGTGGCTCTATTTCCCCCATGACTCATCGGCGGCGATGCGGCGCGACGTAGAGACTGTCCTGGGCCTGGTCAGTGGGCTGCTCATTGTCGGTTTAGGCGTCTGGCTATTGCTCCGCCGGCTCAGCGGCCAGGCCGATCACTTCCACCTGGGGGGCCACGGCCCTCACCACCATCACGGCCATCATCACCATCACGACCACGGCCATGCCGACCATTACCACGATGAGCACGGCCACGCCCACCCGCTGCCCGCGCGGGCCGGCATCTGGGGTTTGATCATCCTGGGGACGCAAGGCGGCATCCTACCGTGCTGGGATGCGGTGGTGTTGTTGATGGTGGCCGTGGCCAAGAACCTCCTGTGGCTAGCCCTGCCGCTGCTGCTGGCATTCAGCGCCGGGCTGGCGGCGGTCCTGATCGCGATCGGCATCCTGGTCGTTCAGGCCCGCGGCCTGGCCGGGGCGCGTTGGGATGAGAGCCGGCTGTTCAAGGCGCTGCCCGTGCTCAGCGCCATCCTGATCACTGCCGTCGGCCTGTGGCTGTGTTACGACACGGTCCAGACGCGCATGGCACCCGTCCCCCCAGTCATTCACTCCAGCCGATGAGCCGGGGCCCGTAGCCGAATGTGCTGGAATCGGGATAGCTCGGCCTGAATTCTGGCGAATATCTCCCGCAGTCGGGCGAATTCGGCTACGGACCGTTGGCGCAGCCGGCGGTCTTGACCGAGCGTCTCTCTTCGGGCCCCTGTTTCGCCGGTTCGTCGATACCAATGCGAATATCTTGCTCCGTCGATGCCAGCTGCTAAACTGAGGAGCACACGGTTCGCCCTGTCCAGTGTTGTGCCTTGGGAGATGGCCGATGAAGATCCGGCTGCAGAAGATTGGGCCGACAGATGATGGCATGGAGATTGAGATCGATCGCTTCCCGTTCGTCATCGGACGGCGCAGCGAGAGCGATTTCGCCCTGCCGCTGGCCTGCATCTCCCGCCGCCATTGTCAGTTCACCCGGGAAGGGTCTCAGCCCCTGGTCCAGGACCTGGGCTCTTACAACGGCACCTTTGTCAATGGCCGCCGCGCCCTGATCCCGCTCCCCTTGCAGCACGGCGATGAACTGAGCCTGGGGCCGATCGTCTTCCGAGTCCTGATCGACCCGGAGGAATTGTGCGACACCACGGCCTGTGTCGGCGCAACCACACCCGAGGCCGCCGCCATGGAGTTCCAGCCGCTGGCTGACCCCTCCCGCCACGGTCCCCCGTAGCAGATACGCGGCGCAGGCCTGCTCCTTTCCACACCTATACGGTCACTTCTGCGGTCTGGCCCAACAGGTGGCGGTAGCGCCGGCGGATCGGCTCGACTTCCTGGGCGATGAACTCGTCCACTTGCTCCGGGGCGCGGCCGACGAAGTAGCCCTGCCGGATCACCTCGTCAAAATCGACGCCCGCGAAAGCAGGATCGGCTCGGAGCCGGTCCAGCAGGTCGTTCTTCGCCGCCCCCGCCTTGAGTCGGGCGGTCACGGCGAGGCTGTGCTGGCGGATGCGCTCGTGCAATTCCTGGCGGTTGCCGCCGCGGGCTACGGCCGCCATGAGCACATTCTCCGTGGCCATGTAAGGGAACAGCTGCTCGACATTGCGGGCGATGACATCCGGGTTGACCACCAGACCATTAGCCAGGTTCAGCGCCAGCCGGAGGACGCCGTCGGCGGCCAGAAACGCCTGCGGCAAAGTTAGCCGGCGGTTGACGCTATCGTCGAGGGACCGCTCCAGCCACTGTACGGCCGCCGTCTGGGCGGCGCTGACAGCCAGGCTCGTCAGGAAGCGGGCCAGACCGCACATCCGCTCCGCCCGCATCGGATTGCGCTTGTAGGCCATCGCCGACGAGCCGACCTGCTCCGCCTCGAACGGCTCTTCGACTTCCTGCCGGTGCTGGAGTAGCCGCAGATCCGTGCCGAACTTGTGGGCCGACTGACCCAGGCCCGACAGGGCATCGATCACCTGGCTGTCCACCTTACGCGAGTAGGTCTGTCCGGTGACTGGGTAGGTCTGGTCGAAGCCCATCTTCCTCGCCACCAACTCGTCGAGCCGGCGGACCTTGTCGTGGTCGCCGCGGAACAGCGCCAGGAAGCTGGCCTGGGTCCCGGTCGTCCCCTTGGCGCCGCGGAAACGCAGCGTGGCCAGGCGATGTTCGATTTCATGCAGGTCGAGGATAAAGTCGTAACACCACAGGCAGGCGCGCTTGCCGACCGTGGTGAGTTGGGCCGGTTGGAAGTGGGTGAAGCCAAGCGTGGCCCGATCGCGCCAACGGACGGCGAAGCGGGCTAGAGCATCAATGACCCCGACCAGCCGGTCGCGCAGCAGGCCGAGTCCGTCGCGCATCAGGATCAGGTCGGTGTTGTCGGTGACATAGCAACTCGTGGCGCCGAGATGGATGATGTCGGCTGCCCCAGGGCAGACCTCGGCATAGGCGCGGATGTGGGCCACGACATCGTGGCGAAGCTGCCGCTCCAGGGCATCGGCCCGAGCGAAGTCGATGACATCGACCTTGGCCCGCAGCTCGGCGAGTTGTTCCGGCCGGATGCGCGGGGTCCGGCCGTCGTCGGCGGGCAAACCCAGCTCATGTTGCGCCTCGGCCAAGGCGACCCAGAGGCGGCGCCAGGTGCTGAATTTGCGCCGCGGCCCCCACAGCTCAGCCATCTCCCGGCTGGCGTAGCGCGTGACCAGCGGGTTGTCATACGCCTCGTGCGCGTCGCCCATCGGCATAGCGTCACTCCTCATCAAGGACATTTCCAACGAGGGAAGGACATTTCCAACGAGGGCCGGGCCTGCCCTCCCAGGCGCTGAAGTCGCCAAGTCCGGAACCACCGGCGCAGTCGGCGCAGGCCGCGCCGCTGCCCGCACGCGCGCTCATTTTAGTGCGGCCGGAGGGGGGCTGTCCCGGCCGGGCGCCGGTTCATCGGGTAGAGTTGTCGAGAAGGGAATCTGCGGCCGTGCGCCGCGCTGATCCAGGAGGAGAGATAATGCCCCGCCGCTTCCAACTCGCCCTGCTCGTCGGTGTCCTGACGGTGGTTGGCTGGCTCGGCCCGACGACGCCCGTCCGGGCCCAGTTTTACAACCTCGACCGCTTCTTCTACTACCCGTACTATTACTTCCCGCACAATTACTGGCCGCAGATGAGCCCGAAGTGGCCGGAGCGCCCCGGCTCGCACTACATGCGGCCGCCGGCGTACATGGCCTTCCCTCCCTTCCATGAGCCGCACTGGCGCTACGAGTACTGGCAGCCGCAGCACTATTACCGCGGCCACCACTTCTGGCTCGACGTGTTCTGAGGCGTTTCTGTCAGCGCCCGGAACGTCGGCGATGGAGCCGACCTTATCCCGTCGCTGACGCTCCGGGCTCGTCGTACCCGGCACTGACGCTCCGGGCTCGGACAGAAGCGCGGTCAATCTCGCTGCGCCGACTGTTCCGACGGCTTCTGCAAGAAGACATCCATCTGCTGGCCGATGTAGACGCGGTTGGAATCGTCCGGCTTGGTCTTGAACTTGTAAATCACCTGAAGCACCCGGGTATCGACGCGCTCGGTGTTGTCCCCTGTCAGTGACTTCTTGGGCACGATGTAGTGCTCGGTGCGGACATACTCCAGCGGGTACTTGACATTGGTCAGGCCGCGCAGGTAGCCGACCGCCGGCATACCGGGCTGGAAGCGCGGGGCGTCGTGCTCGTCGATATCGACGCGCACGTGAATATCCTTGACGTTGCCCAGCAGGACGAGCGTCTGGCCGGGCGGCGCACCAACGAACTCCCCCGGCCGAACGTTGATTTGCAGCAACTCGGCGTCGATCGGGGCCCTCACTTCGAGTAATTCCAGGGCCGTCTTGACTTGCAGGACCTGGGCTTCGGCCTGCTTGACGGCGGCCCGGGACACGGCAAGGTCATACTTCCAGGCGCCGGCCTTGATCAGCTTCAGGTCGGCCTCGGCCCGCCGCACCTGCTCCTGGGCTATCTGGACGGCAAAGTTGCGTCGGGTGAAATCGATCTCGCTCATGGCCTGCTTGGAGAAGAGCCGCCGGGCACGCTCGAACTGCTCTTCCTGGTCGGCCAGGTTGACCCGGGCCTCGCGGAACCGGGCTTCGATCGGCTCAACTTCCTCGGGGCGCGGCATGTTCTCCTGCCGCTCCAGCTGGATCTTGGCCGACTCCAGCATCGCCTCGCGCAGCGCCAGCTCTGCCCGTTGCTGGCGGTCGTCCAGCCGGAAAAGCACCTCCCCCTTCTTGACCGGCGTGCCGACCCGCTCGAAGGGGATCACCCAGGTGACGATGCCGGGCACCGACGCGCCGACGGCGATGTTCTGAGTGCTTGGCTCGACGATGCCGGAGCCGGCCAGACCCGTTTCATCCGGTTTGGCGGCCGGCGACGCGTAGGGCTCGGTCGGTGACTCGACCTTGCGGGTGTTGAGGACATAGACGACGGCGAAGCTCAGGGCTGCCACCGCGATCACGGGCAGGATGTATTTGTGAATCATAGGCGCACCTCGAAGGAAGAAACGGACAGGGGCATGCGGAGGCCCGGCTTTTCCTCGACGGCCACGACGCGGCCGTCTTCCATGTGGATGGTGCGATCGCTGAAGTCGAAAATACGGCTGTCGTGGGTGACGACGATCACCGCCCGCTGGGGATGAACGGCCACCTCGCGGAGCAGTTCCATGACGGCATGGCCGCTCTCGGCGTCCAGCGCGGAGGTGGGCTCGTCGCAGACCAGCAGGCGCGGCTCGTGCACCAGCGCCCGGGCGATGGCGACACGCTGCTGCTGGCCGCCGGACAGCATCCGGGGGTAGTGGCCCAGCCGCTTGCCCATGCCGATCTTGGACAGCAGCTCGGAGGCCTTCTTCACGGCCTTGTGCCACGACCAGCCAGCGATCAACAGCGGCATGGCGGCGTTCTCGGCGGCGGTCAGGGCCGGCAATAGGTTGAATTGCTGGAAGACGAAGCCGATCGTCTCGCCGCGGAAGCGGACCTTCTGGGCGGCACTCATCTTCACCAGGTCCTTGCCGAAGATGTTGATGGTCCCCTCATTGACCTCCAGGGTGCCGGCCAGGACCGACATCAGGGTCGTCTTGCCGCAGCCGCTCGGCCCGACCATCAGGGTCATCTGGCCGGTGTAGACATCGAGATCAACGCCGCGCAGGACCACCGTCTTGGCGTTCCCCTCGCCGAACGACTTGGTAACGCCGCGGCAGCGGACGGCCACCTGAACATCCAGCCGCGGCCGGGCAAGGGTGGCAGCCAGGGGAGCAGGCCCCTCATGGGGGAAGACCAGTCCTTCGACGGCGCCGGCCGGTACCCAGCGCGGCGTCCCCTCCAGCCAGACCATGTCGGTCGGCCGGATCTGGCCGGCGTTCACCAGGTCCTGGAGCTGTCGGTCCGACAAAGGGCCGACACGCATCGGCCGGCTCTGGGCGTAATACCAGCCGCGCGGCTTGGGTATCTCATACAGACTGCTGACCTCCGCACTGGCCGGCGGGGCCGCCACCCGGACCTCCGGCGCCGAGCCGATCCGGGGCAGCGCCAGCATCGTTTCCATCCGCTCGGGAGGGCTCGGCGTCTTGCGTGCCGCCAGGTCCTTGACATCCGGCACCGACTCGGGGCGCAGCGCAGGCTCGCCCAGCTCCGGCACCGATTCCAGCCCCGCAGACCGGGCCATCTCCGGCTCACTCGCGGGCTTCAGGGCGCTGAAGTCAATCTCCAGCTCGGAGCCGGGCCGCGGCGGCGCCTCCGGGGGCACCGTTCCCTCACCTCTCCCCCTCTCCCCCGTGATGGGGGAGAGAGGTGAGAGAGGCGCCGCGCCGAGGTTGATCTCCATCTCGGAGCCAACGCGGGGCGGCGTGTCGAGGTTGATCTCCGGCACCGAGCCGATCCGCGGCAGCGCCAACATCGTCGGCGGGGCAGGTTCGCCCGGCTGGCGACGGGGAAAGATGCGCGGCACCGAGCCGGCCGGGACCCATTGCTTGATCGGCGCCTCCACTGCGACCAGATCATCCGGCTTCAAGTCGCCCGAAGCTGCCAGCGCCTGGATCTCTCCCAGCGAAACCGGCCCGATCTCCTCCTTTTTTTGTTTGTAATACCACATCGAGGGCCTACCTCCGAGCAAGAAGCAAAACCCTGGCGAATGCTCACCCCCCGGTCCGCCCCTCTCACCTCCAACCCCTCTCCCCTGCTTCGGGAGAGAGGGGAGAAAAAGGGATTCCCCTTTCCCGGGGGATGGGTAAGGGGGGGCGGCGCCGCTCAGGCGCGGAAGACAATGGCCGGCTCCAGCACCAGCACTCGGCGGATGCTCAGCAGGCTGGACAGCAGGCAGATCAACAACACGGCCACGCCGGTGATCAGCAGCACCTGCCACGGCATGTAAAACGCCATCGACGGATCGTCCCGGGTGACGTGGCCGAACCCGGCGGCCAGACCAACGCCGAGGCTGTAGCCGATCGGACCGACTACCATCGCCTGTAGCAGAATCATGCTGAGGATGCGGCCGTTGCTCGTTCCCATCGCCTTAAGGGCGCCGAACTGCTTGAGGTTTTCCAGGGTGAACTGGTAGAACGTCTGCCCGGCGATGGCCGTGCCGACGATGAAGCCAAGCCCCACCGTCATCATGAAGTTCATCGGGATGCCGGTATAGCGGATGTAGTACCAAATGGTGTCCCAGAAGAACTGGTCGGGAGTGCGGGCCTTGAGCAGGTTGGCGGTGTGCTCGGCGATGCTCGCGCTCAGTTCCGGCACCGCAACGTCGGGCTCGGCCTTGACCAAGATGAACGGCATCAGCTTGCGCTCGGGGGGGACATACTGCTTGGCCCGGCTGTAGGTGGTGTAGACGATGGGGAGCGTCTGGAAGTTGGGCGAGGCGGTGCAGATGCCGACGACGACTGCCCGCCGGTCATTCATCTCGATGGTCCGCCCGAGGAAGCGCCGGTAATCGTCAAGGGTCTTCAGCTGGTCCTTCTCGTCCTTCCAGAGCAGCTGGCAGCTGTACTTGTCGATCAGGATGGCATCGGGTTTGCGGAGGTCGTTCAGACTGCCGAATAGCATGTGCTCCGGTTGGGGAGCGCCGACAAGGGTCGCGTCATCGACCCCCAGGAGCATCACTTGCTGATAGATGGTCAACTCGGTCGCCCCATTCCCGGACTTCTTCTCCGGGAAGCGAATGCCCAGGACCGAATCGTAGTCGCTGGTGTCGGTCTTCCCCCGGTGCTGGCTGGCCTTGATCGGGTCCATGGTCAGCCGGGCCCGGGCCACCCCCTTGTAAAAGGGGACAGCCCAGAGGACGCCGGGCACGCTCCGAACCCGGTACAGGGCGGTGTCCGGCATCGGCTTGTAGTCGTCGATGGAGAGAACGTCGCGGTCCATGACCCAGAGGTCAACCCCCTCGACATCGCGAATCTGGCTGGTGGTAAGCATCATGATGCCGCAGAAGATCGACATCTGCTGCGCGATCAGCAGCGAGGCGAACGTCACTCCAAAGATAATCCCGAGGTACTTGGTGGTGTCGCCGGTCAGCATCCGAAGGGCGGTTCGCATCATGGGGCGGCTCCTGTCGGGTATGAGGGCGGGTGGAAAGGATTCCGGTTCCGCGGGGCGTCCCAAAAATATTCGGATTACCCGCCCGCTCCGGCACCGGGGACGAATTTTTGACTTACCCGGGCGGGTCAGGATAAGAACACCCCAACCGGCCGGTCGTAAGGGCCGTTCGGTGAAGGCGGCCCGGCCCGGATGGGAAGACCAAGGATGTAGCCTATCAGGCTGGCAGAGGAATGCAATCGCTAAAATGGGAAGGACGGGCGGTTTCTAAGGCGGGCCGGGTTCGACAATTCCGGGGGTAATGCCATGGACAACGTCCCGATTTCACCGGGCGGGCGCATGCGTGTGACGGTCAGCGCGGGGCCGGGGCCGCAGCCGGCCGCCGAGGTCCGCAGCCTGCTGCACGGCCGGCTGCGCATCTTTTCCCTGATCGGGTTGGCCGCCACCACCGTCTTCCTGATCAAAGACCTCATTCGGGCCTGGCAGGCGCCCGGCCTGGTCTCGCCGGTTGATGTGGGATTACAGGCGGTGCTGGTGCTGATCAACCTGGTCTCGGCGGGCGTCCTCTGGGGCTGCCGCCAGCTGGCGCTGGCTGTCCTCCGGGTTGTCGAGCTGATCATGCTCGGGGCGACCGTGGCGTTCTTCGCCTGGGCGCAGTATACCGCCCTGGCCGCCGGCTGGCCGTTCCACGGGCCCGACGAGTCGCGGCAGCGCGATATCCTCCTGCTGGCGACCGACGGCCTGTTGCTCCGCTGGTTCGGTCTGCTGGTCGGCTATGGCACCCTGATCCCCAACACCTGGAAGCGGTGCGCGCTGATCGTGGGCTTGGTCGCCCTGGCGCCGCTGGCGGTCATGATCGCGTTCAGCCTCCGGCACGGTACCGTCCCTCATCTGTCCGACGTGTTGCTGCAAATGGCAATCCTGATGGCCATCGGGGCAGCCATCGCGGTCTACGGCTCGCACCGGATCGAGGAGCTGCGTCAAGAGGCGTTCGAGGCCCGCAAGCTCGGCCAGTACCAGTTGAAGAAATTGCTCGGCACCGGCGGCATGGGGGAAGTACACCTGGCCGAACATGTCCTGCTGCGCCGGCCGTGCGCTATCAAGCTGATCCGCCCCGAGCACGCCGGCGACCCGGCCATGCTCGCCCGTTTCGAACGCGAGGTGCAGGCAACCGCCACCTTGACCCACTGGAACACCATCGAGATTTACGACTATGGCCGCACTGCCGATGGGACGTTCTACTACGTCATGGAATACCTGCCCGGACTAACGTTGCAGGAGTTGATCCAGGAGTACGGGCCGTTGCCGCCCGGGCGGGCCGTCCACCTGCTCCGCCAGGTCTGTTACGCCCTGCGCGAGGCCCATGCCATCGGCCTGATCCACCGCGACATCAAGCCGAGCAACATCATGACCTGTGAGCGCGGCCGGGTCTACGACGTGGCCAAACTGCTCGATTTCGGCCTGGTGCGTATCCCTCATTTGGAGGGTGGAAATATCTCGCAAGAGCTGACGGTGGCCGGCTCGCCGTATTACATGTCCCCGGAGCAGGCCAAGGGGAAGGAGCTGGACGGCCGCAGCGATATTTACAGCCTGGGGGCGGTGGCCTACTTCCTACTGACGAAGCAGCCTCCATTCGTGCGGGAGAGCCCGATCGAGGTGATGATGGCCCACGTGCGCGACCCGGTCATCCGGCCAAACGCGCTGCGGCCCGATGTGCCGGCCGACTTGCAGGAGGTGGTGCTGCGCTGTTTGCAGAAGGACCCGGCACGGCGGTTTGCGGATGCCGAGAGCCTGGAGCAGGCGCTGGGCCAATGCGCGTGTGCCGGGCAGTGGACGCAGCAAGAGGCGGCCGCCTGGTGGCGCCGCTGGGCGACGCCGGACAACACCCGCGAGCATCCCCCTGCCCGATGAAGACCTCTCCCGTGTCCGAAAGATTCTGAAAAGTCCGAGGCGGAAAAAAGTTGCTGGAGGTGGCCGGGGTGTGGTTGTCGAGCCAGGACGGCCTGGTCCTTACCCTTGGCGGCCGCGGCACAGGGCCCTTCGGGGATGAGCGCCGCCCCCGATTTCGATCGTCGTTTCCGCTGATCATGATGCTCATCTTCATCATCGTGTGCTGACAGTCGCGCCCACCCGAAGACTGCCCCTGTTGGAATCGGTCGTTTTGGTAGTTGGTGTCGGTGGAGATTGTGGAGGCCCCCTGCCGGCATTGGAAGATTGAATACGCCTACTTGTATAACTTCCGAAAGGGCTATTATTATGTGTCTTCGAAGAACCAGTCTGGAGCAGACGAGTAAATGTATGCTGAATGGAGTTTTTCGAAGCGGGTAAAGCAAGTATGCCCAGGTACTTGATTGTCCTTGATACTCCAGGCATCAAGCAGTTTGTCTTCGGCACTGACACCCTCGCCGAGGTCCGCGGGGCCAGTGCCCTACTCGACCGGCTGAACCGCCAAGACACAGAGCGCGAGTTGCGCAAACATCTGGGCGAGGGGGCCTGCGAGACAGTCTTCGCCAACGGCGGGACCGGGCAGTTCATCGTGGAAGCGCCGGATCATACTCACGTCCAGGAAGCGCTCGATCAACTCGCGGCCTACTACCGGAAAGAGACCGGGGGCGAAATGTGGCCTCTGGCCGGGGTGGCGGAGTGGCCGGAGGCGTTGGATTATCTCTCCGCGGTCCGGGCGGCTTTCGAGCATTTGCGCCTCCAGAGGAATTGGGGTTTCCGCCGTCCGACGATCCCCACGTTTCCCCTGGTGCAGGAATGTCAATCGACCTCGCATTTGCCCGCCGCCCCCGGCGTGTATTACTGGGGCGGGGAAAAACTGCTTCTGTCCCAAGCCAGCCGGCTCAAACGGGAAGAGAGCAAGGAAACACGCCGCGGCATCCTCTGGTCCGGGTGGATGGAATCCCTCGATCCTGAAGGGCGGTTTCTCGACAGGGCCGACGATCTGCGCCCAGACACAGCCGAGGACATCGGGGATTGCGCTCAGCGGCGAGGTTATATCGGCCTGGTCTATGCCGACGGCAACGCCATGGGCCGGCTCGTGCAGGAGTTGAATAGTCCTGAGGTGTGCCGGGCCTTCAGCGAGTTGGTCGATGGCAGCGTGCGGGACGCCTGCTACGAGGCCCTGAGCGCGGTGTGCGCAGCGGAGATTCAGGCGGCTCGCGCAGCGCTCGAGGCAGGGGATAAGCCGCAGCCGTTGCCCGCGGACATTCTTTTACTTGGTGGCGATGACCTGCTCGTGCTGCTGCCCGCGGAGCGCGCCTTGGACTTTGCCCTGAAGGTCACCGCCGCCTTCGAGCGCCTCACGCAAGAGCGGCAAGCCAAACTGCCGGAGGCAGCCCGAAGGTTCTTCGCGGAGCGGAGACTGGCCGACCGCGGCTTGACGATCTCCTGCGGCGTGGCAATCGGACCGGCGCGCTACCCCTTCTACTTGCTCCTGGACCTGGCGGAAGAGTTGCTCCGCAGTGCCAAGCGCGGCGGCAGCGAAGACCCTCAGAGAACGAACTACTGGGCGCCGAGTTACATCGACTTCCACCAGTTGGCGGGGTCCGTGAGCCAGGATTTGCCGCTCATTCGCCAGGAGGATTACCTGACGGACAGTGACCATCCGCGGACCCTGCGGCCTTACCAGCGGGATCATCTGGAACAACTGCGGCAGGCGGCCTTGCGACTCCAGCAGGCGGAGATTCCCCGGAGCAAATTGCACGACCTGTTCGAGGCGGCGCTGGAACCCCGTTGGCTTTTGGCCCAAACCCGCTGCCGGGAGCTGTTCGGTCGGCTCCGTGAGGACAACAGCCACCATGAGCGGCGCGGCCTGTGGGACGCCCTCTGCATGCTTGGATCGATCGACTTGTTCTCCTATCCGTGGCTGAAGAATGGGCAAAGATCGCCGACCGCGCTGGCGGACCTGGTGGAAGCCCATGACCTGTTCAGTGACGCGGACCGGAGGGATGGGGAGGATGTATGAATCGGCAGCCCCAACGGCTTGACGT
>DATLYH010000188.1:0-10252 GCA_035575035.1 Gemmataceae bacterium | reverse complement strand
GCAGGGGGAGAGGGGGGCGAGCCGTCTTCCCCCCGCCTCCGAAGCGGGGGAGAGGGGGGCGAGCCGTCTTCTCCCCGCCTCCGAAGCGGGGGAGAAGAGGGGGGAGTGAGGGGAGTGGCCGAGGAGGTGCCGGTCCCGCAGGAGCTGACCCGGGCGCTGGAGACGGCCCTGGAGGCTTCCCGGCACGAGTGGCCGACCGGGCTCTGCCGCCGGCTGTGGGAGTTCCTGGCCGAGGTGGCCGAGCATCGGCGGCGGTCGCCGGCCCACCTGGCACGCTGGTATCATCTGGCCGGTTACTGTCTGCGGCCGGGCTTCGGCGATCCGCTCGACCGCTACCGTGTCGAGCAACTCTGGAAGTTGATGCACGCCCCGCCCAAAGGGGAGACCGGCAAGCCGGCGGCGCCGCGCGTGCTGGAGGGGGGCGCCGACTACTGGATCATGTGGCGGCGCGTAGCGGGCGGCCTGAACGCTTCGCTGCAACAGGCCCTGTACGACCGGCTCCGCCCCGCGATCCTGCCGGCCAAGGGGAAGGCGGCCGTCAAGCCGGGGGCCAACGAGCTGGCCGAGATGTGGCGGGCAGCCGCCAGCTTGGAGCGGCTCGATGTCAAGCACAAGGAAGCAATGGGCCAGGCGCTGCTCAAGCCGCTGCGCCGCCGCCCGGTGCCGACCTACGGCTTCTGGGCCCTGACCCGACTGGGGGCGCGGGTGCTGCTGTACGGCCCGCTTAACGCCGTCGTCCATCCGCAGATTGTCCATCAGTGGCTCGACGCGATCCTCGGCTTCCAGCCCGGCCATTCCAGCGAGCGGACAGCGTGGGCGTTCTGC
This sequence comes from Gemmataceae bacterium, assembly GCA_035575035.1. GTDB lineage: Bacteria > Planctomycetota > Planctomycetia > Gemmatales > Gemmataceae > DATLYH01. Next base: position 9,427 of record DATLYH010000188.1, on the reverse strand, counting down.
CTGGCCCAACTGGCCCGCAAGAGCGGCCAGCGCGCCCTCGACGTGGACGACAGCCATCGCCAGAGCGTTTTGACCGTGCTGCGCTCGCTGGATGTGCCGCGACACTGGATCACCATGGTCGAGGAAGTGACCGAGCTGGAAGGGGAGGAAGAGAGCCAGATGTTCGGCGAGTCGCTGCCGATCGGCCTGCGCCTGCTGCGCCCGCCGGATGAGCCGGGAGCGTGAGCGACGCGGATGAGCCGGGAGCGTCAGCGACGCGGATGAGCCGGGAGCGTCAGCGACCGGACTAATGGACCGTCAGCAGCGGCAGGACGTGGGCGTGCAGGAAACCTTGCTGACAGGCGCCGTAGTGGCCGCCGTCATGGCCGAACGACCGTTGGCAGGGCTCCCAGGCGTGCTGATGCAACCGGAGGAACAGCACCTGTTCGTCGGCCGTCGGCTCGGACGGTTCGAGGAAGCCGACGCGGGCGGCGATGCGAGGACAGAGCCGGCCCTCGGTGCCGATCAGGGTGAACGCCACCACCCAGGCGAACTGATCGCGGTGGCTGTAGAACACGTCCATCCCCTGCCGGGCGCAGAGCAGGGCGGGCCGGATGTCGGCATGAGCCGACACCGTCGGCGCCAGCAGTACGATCCGCTCGACGCTATCCGGCGGCAGGCAGGGGGCGGCCGCCAGCACGACGGCAGCGCCGGCGCTGTGGGCCATCAGATAGACCGGGCGATCCGGGCAGGCCTGGCGGAGGGCGAGAACCTTGTCCGCCAGGCGCTGGCCCTGCGCTCGGATGTGGGCGCGATCCACCTGGTCGGCGAAGCTGCGCCGGTAGCCATGCGACCAGCGCAGCGGCTCGACTTCCAGCGGTAGCCCGGCATCGGCGACCGCCTGCTGCACGGCCTTGGTCAGACCCAGGTAGTCGCCCGCCCCGTCCGCCACCAGCACCACGCCCGTGGCGCCGGCCGCCGGACCGGCGGCCCCACGGACCGCCTCTCCTTGATCCCCACGCCCGGCCGACGCCCCGCCGCCTGCCAGCAGCAGGCACAGCGTCAGGAGGGAGAACCTTCGCATACGCCTGTCCGTGAATGCCGCAGGAGGGCAACCTTCCACAAGTCGGTTGGCCATCGCCTCGGGTTTTATCTCATCGGGAAACCCTGGCGTGAGGCTCCAGGGTTGCCTTGGCGAGCGGCCGGTGTGAACCGGCCGGTTAAGGCGAGCGGCCGGCGCCATCGATACAATCGGCAAAGTCAACGGCCGACGGGAGGGCTGGGATGGGAAGGAGGGACAAAATCGTCAGGATACTCCGACCGCAGCGCCTGCCAAGCGCCATAAAGCGCCTCCGGCTCCAGCGGACGCAGGCCGTCGGAGGCGTCCATCTTGCTGCCGCTTAGCAGCTGGGCCAGCAGCACCAAGTCGGCCGTGGGACGCTCGTCGATGGGGATTTCCCAGACGAAGGCGGCCGGCTCACCGGCAACGGTGAGCAGGCGCCGGCCGTCAGGAGCGAAGGAGACGAGGCGGACGGCGTGGCGATGTCTCAGGGTGCAGACCGGCTCCCCGGTGTGCGCGTCCCAGACCCGGGCGGTGTGGTCCTTGCTGGCAGTGGCAATCCAGCGGCCATCCGGGCTGAATGTGCCATGTTCGACGGTGCCCTGGTGTCGCAGCGGCGGCAACAGCAGCGTGCCGCTGGCCGCGTCCCAGACCCGGGCCGTGTTGTCCCCGCTGACGGTGAGGACGCGCCGACCATCCGGGCTGAAGACGGCCTGCTGGACGGCGCTACCGTGGCGCAACGGCGGCCCCACAGGTTCACCTGTCGTGGCGTCGCAGACCACCGCGGTGCTCCCCACGCACTTCACCACCCGCCGGCCATCAGCGCTGACGGCCGTGCTCGGTTCGGGCGGGACCGGCTCCGATCGTCCGACCAGCAGCGGCCGGGTAGCCAGATCCCAGGCGCGGGCGGTGGTGTCGTCACTGGCGGTGAGCACGCGTCGGCTGTCAGGAGTGATGACCGCATGCTGCACCGTTCCATGGTGCAGCAAGGGGGGGCTGAGCGGTTCGCCGCTGGCGGCGTCCCAGACCCGGGCCGTGTTGTCGTCGCTACAGGTGACAATCCGCTGACCATCTATGCTGAACGCGGCCTGGCGGACGTCGCTGCCGTGCCGCAGCGGTGGGACAAGCAGCTCGCCGCTGGCCGCGTCCCAGAGGCGGGCCATGTCGTCCTCACTGGCCGTCAACACCCGTTTGCCGTCCGGACTGAAGACGGCCCGGCTCACCGCGTCGCCGTGCCGCAAAGGTGCGCCGACCGTCTCGGCTCGGGCCACGTCCCAAACTCGGGCGGTGCCGTCCGCGCTGGACGTGACCAGCTGTCGGCCGTCCGGGCGGAAGTCCACGTGGTTGACCGGCCCCTCATGGCGGAGCGGCGGCGTAATCGGCTGCCGGGTGAGGGCATCCCAGACCCGGGCCGTGTGGTCGGCGCTAGCCGTTGCCACGTACCGGCCGTCCGCGCTGAAGACGGCGTGCTTGACCATCCCTTGGTGTCTCAGCGGCGGGCCGAGCAGATCGCCGTTGGCCGCGTCCCAGAGCCGGGCTCTGTTCTCGTCGCTAATCGTGAGGATTTGCCGGCCATCAGGGCTGAAGGAGGCGCCGGTCACCGGCCCGTCGTGCCGCAGCGGCGCCAGCAGTGGTTTGCCTGTGGCGAAGTCCCAGACCCGGGCCGTGTGGTCGCCGCCAGCCGTGACCACGCGCCGGCCATCGGCGCTGAACGCGGCCTGGAACACCGGCCCATCGTGGACGAACGCCAGACCGGCCGGCTCGCCTGTGGCCAGATCCCAGACGCGGGCCGTGCGGTCTCCGGCAGTGACCGCATAGCGCCCGTCGGGACTGACTGCGACATGATGGACCGGTCCCTGGTGCAGCCAGAGGCGCGTCAACCGAGGACACTGCCGCAGTACCGCCGCCAGGCGGACGCGATGGACCTCTTCCTGCGGCGGGTCGCCGTTCTCCAGCCGCAGGGCCTCGGCCAGCCAGATCAGCGCGCCGAACAGGTTGCCCTCGTCGGCCAGCCGGGTGCCGCGGGCGACGTGCAGCCGGACCAGCAGCTGCCGGTTCTCCTCCGCCTTCTCCTCGGCCCGCCGGAAAGCCGCCTGGAGCCGGGCATGATAGACCAGGCCGCTGCCGATCAGTACCAGCACCGCCAGGAGGCAGACGGCGATCAGGGCGGCCGCAGCCGGCCGGCGCTTCACCCACTTCATCGCCCGCTCGCCGATGCCGATCGGCCGGGCTTGGATCGGCTCGTTGCTCAGGAAGCGGCGCAGGTCCTCGGCCAGCGCACGCGCGGTCGGGTAGCGCTGGGCCGGCTCCTTTTGGAGGCATTTCAGGCAGATCGTCTCCAGGTCGCGCGGCACCTTCGGCTGGAGCCGGCGCGGCGGCACCGGGTCGTCGGCGATGACCTGGGCGATGGTGTCCCAGGGGGTGTCGGCCAGGAAGGGAGGCCGACCCGTGAGCAACTCGTAGAGGATGGCGCCCAAGGCCCAGATGTCGGCGGCCGGGCCGACCTCGCGCGCCTTGCCGGCGGCCTGCTCCGGGGCCATATAGCTGGGCGTGCCGAGCACGTCGCCACTCTGGGTGCGGATGACGTTGCTGTCCAGGCGCTTGGCCAGGCCGAAATCGGTGATCTTGGGGACGCACTGATCCAGAGGGACATTGCTTCCGCCGGCCAGCAGGACGTTGGCGGGTTTGAGGTCGCGGTGGACGATACCGCGCTCGTGGGCCGCTTGCATGGCCAGGGCCAGTGTCTCGACCAGCCGGGCAGCCAACCGCGGCGGCTGCGGCTGGCCGTCAAGCCGGTCGTGCAGGTTGCCGCCGTCCACGAACTCCAGCGAAAAATAGGGGTGCCCCTCGTGCTCGCCGACTTCGTAGATGTGAACGAGATTGGGATGTTCGAGTCGGGCGGCGGCCTCTGCCTCCAGGCAGAAGCGGGCCAGATCGTCTTCGCCGGCGTGCGGCCCAGCCAGGATCATCTTCAGAGCGACGAGGCGGTTGAGGCCGACCTGCCGGGCCTTGTAGACCACTCCCATGCCGCCCCGACCCAATTCCCCCAGGATCTCGTAGCCGGGCACGGTCAGCCGGGCGCCACGCCGGCGGGCATCGGAGGACGGATGAGGCGTGGTCTCCTGCGGAGCGGGCCGGGTCTTGCGCACTGCCAGGTGAAGGGCGAACTGGCGGCGCAGCGCGGACTCGTATTGAGGAAAGCGCCGGAGGTATTCTTCCAGCGACGGCGACTCGCCGCGCTCCTCACGCAGGTAGACCTCGCGCATCACCTGATCGAGCACCGCATCGACGTTGTCCGGCTCGGCCCCGTCGGCCGAGGTCGGCGCGCGGGGTTTGCTCGGCTCGGTAGGGGGCAGCGGATCATGCGGGCCGGTCTCGGGCATGGGTCACCTCGGTTACGCCGGGATGGCGGCGCTCCAATTGTAGCTTGAAGGAGGGGGAGGAAGGATGAAAGATTGCTTGATTCATCCTTCCGCCGCCCTCGTTGGGGCGTGGTTGCCGGACCATGCCTTCCTCCAGGGGCACGGTTGAGGTGCCGGCCGCCGGGCCAGCGGCCCCAAGCGGCTCAACTTGAGCGGCCTTTTCGATCGCTATAAGATTAGGCACGGCGGGCCAAGGGTCCGCTGCCTGTCATCACCGCAGGAGGCCATCATGGAGAACATCACCGTGGCCCAGGCGCGCCGGCCCGAAGCGATCGGCCGGCGGGTGCGCCTGCGGGGCTGGATCCGAACACGCCGCGATTCCAAGGGCGGTTTCAGCTTCCTGGAGCTGAACGACGGCAGTTGCCTGGGCAACGTTCAGATCATCGCAGCGAATTCGCTCCCCAACTACGAGAAGGAGGTCAAGCATCTGACCACCGGCTGTAGCGTCACCGTCACCGGCGAGGTCAAGGCGTCGCCGGCCAAGGGACAGCCGACCGAAGTCCACGCCGACAGCATCATCGTGCATGGCTGGGCCGACGCCGCCACCTACCCGCTCCAGAAGAAGGGGCACTCCTTCGAGTTCCTGCGCACCATCGCCCATCTGCGGCCGCGGACCAACACCTTCGGCGCCGTGGCCCGGGTGCGCAACCGCGTCAGCCAGTCGATTCATGCCTTCTTCCAGGAGCAGGGCTTCCTCTTCATCAACACGCCGATCATTACCAGCAGCGACTGCGAAGGGGCCGGCGCGCTGTTCAAGGTCACCACGCTCAACCTGGCCGAGGTGCCGCGCCGCGAGGGGCAGGTCGATTTCTCCCAGGACTTCTTCGGCCGGCCGACCTACCTGACGGTCAGCGGCCAGCTCCAGGCCGAGATCTTCGCCTGCGCCCTGGGCAAGGTCTATACCTTCGGCCCGACTTTCCGGGCGGAGAACTCCAACACGCCGCGCCACCTGGCCGAGTTCTGGATGGTCGAGCCGGAGATGGCCTTCTATGAGCTGACCGACAACATGGACCTGGCCGAGGCGTTCATCAAGCGCCTCATCCGCGATGTCCTGGAGCAGTGCCCCGAGGACATGCAGTTCTTCCAGGAGCGAATCGACCAGGAGATAATCAGCCGGCTGGAGGGGATCGTCAACAGCCAATTCGTCCGCCTGTCGTACACCGAGGCGGTCGCGATCCTGGAGAAGTCGGGCCAGGCGTGGGAGTTCCCGGTCGGCTGGGGCAAGGACCTGCAATCCGAGCACGAGCGCTACCTGACCGAGAAGTACTTCAAGAGCCCGGTGATTCTGTACGACTATCCGCGGACGATCAAGCCGTTCTACATGCGGCTCAACGACAACGGCCGGACGGTGCGGGCGATGGACGTGCTGGTGCCCGGGGTGGGGGAGATCATCGGCGGCAGCCAGCGCGAAGAGCGGCTGGACGTGCTCGAAGAGCGGATGAAGGAGCAGGGGCTGAACCTGGAAGCGTACTGGTGGTATCTCGACCTGCGCCGCTACGGGACGGTGCCGCACTCGGGGTTCGGCCTGGGCCTGGAGCGGACCGTACAGTTCCTCACCGGCATGCAAAACATCCGCGACGTGATCCCCTTCCCGCGCACGCCGGGCAACGCGGAGTTCTGACCGAAGAGCTGCCGCGGAGCACGAAGCACTCCGCGGCGCGGCGGACCGGTCAACGGCCGCCCTTGCTGGCCTGCTTGAAGATCTCCTGCAGCCGCCGCTGGCCCTCCGGCGACAGGCCGAGCTGGTCGATCTCCTTTGCCAGGCCCTCCGCCGTGCCTTTGCCGTCGATGTAACCATTGACCCGCGCCGCAGCCGTGGAGTTCATGAAATCCTGCGCCCGGGGGTAGATGGCGCTGTACTCCTTCATCAACTCCCGCGTCTGCCGCAGGTAGTATTTCTGGTGGTAGTCCTCGGCCAGGTAGAACTCGGATAGGGGCAGGATGGCGGTCACGATTTTCTTTCCCCGTTTCGCCGCCTCGCGGTCTCGCGTCTGCTCGGCCAGCTTCTTCTGCGCAGCGTTGTGGTAGAACACGGCCGTCATGTACTGTCGGCTGTACGCCGGTCGGCAGGGGTCGTGGCTTTGCCAGAAGACCTCCAACAGCTTCTCGTAGCTGATCTGGGCCGGGTCGTAGTCGATCTGGATCGACTCGGTGTGGTCGCCGAGGTTGTGGTAGGTGGGGTTCTTCTTGGTGCCTCCGGTGTAGCCGACGCGGGTGCGAACCACGCCGGGCAGGATCCCGAACTGGGATTCCGGACACCAGAATCAGCCCACGGCGAAGGTTGCCGTCTCCGTCTTCGCCGGCGGGTTGCGGTCGAGGGGCGGGATGACCGGCCGATCGGCGGCGTTCTCCAGCGGCGCCGTCAAGGCCAGGACGGAGTAGACGAACCGTTTCATGACTGCCTCCGCTAAGACGAGGGGAGCGCGCCCAGATGGCAACGCCTATTAGACCGACAAGGCAACGACAGATGCAAGAAGAATGCGGGAAGCGCCTTGGTCCTTCGCGGCGCCTCCGGTTGGTTCATCGGTCCTCCGCGGAAAGAGTTCCTCGGCGGAAGTGCCGCGTGTTGAAGTATACCTCCTGAACGCGGCCTGCCGCCGGGCAGAGGACAGCAGCGATGGCTGTGGCCGCGGCGTGCGCCTCGTCGGCGTTGGCGAAGACCATCGGCCGATACGGCTGGCCCGGCCGGCGCAGGCAGGCGATGAGCGGGAACGCCCCGACATCCGCCCGGACGCAGTGCCCCCCGCCCGGCAGCGGAACAGCCTCAACCCGGCCCGGGCCGCCGCCGGCCCATTCTTCCAGGGCCCGGCAGAGCTGCTCGGCCGCCGCCTCCGCCTCGCTGCGCTCCAGCTCACGAAACGGCTCGGCGGCCGCGCCCGGCTGGATCAGGAGCAGGTCCCAGGCCAGGGCGCGCGGCCGCAAGATAAGCACGGTCCGCCGGCCGGGCGGCACCAGGATACCCAGCGCCTGCGGACCGGCCCGTTCGCCGAACACGCGACGGAGCGGCGACATGGCTCATCCCCCGCACCAACTTACGGGTCGGGCTTATTGTACCATCAAACTTGCCGGGCCGGCGTGAGCGGTCGTGGTTGCGAAGACCTCGACGGCGTGCTAACAATAACACACCGGATTCCTGACCCTGGCAAAGGAGTTGTCCGATGCTTTGCTTCCGTCTGCTGTTGCCGGTCGCCTTGGCCCTGGCGGTCCTGCTGCTGTGGCGGCCGGCGGCCATCGTGGCCAGTCCCGAGGTGACCGCCCGCGCCCGCAAGTTTGTCGAGGACCACACCGCCCGCCTCCGTCCGCTTGAGGTGGCCGCCGGCCTCGCCTGGTGGAACGCCAACATCTCCGGCAAGGCGGAAGACTTCAAAAAGAAGGAGGAGGCCCAGAACAAGATCGACGCTGCCCTGGCCAACCCCGCGGCCTTCGCCCAACTCAAGGACCTCAAGCAAAACATCAAGGAGATCGATGATCCGGTCCTGGCCCGCGCCATCGAGGTGCTCTACCTGGCCTACCTGGAGAAGCAACTCGACACGGAGCTGCTCAAGAAGATCGTGGCCAAGGCCAACGCTGTTGAGAAAGCGTTCAACGAGTTTCGGCCGATCATCGACGGCAAGCCGTCTACCGACAACGAGGTCCGCAAGATCCTCAAAAGCTCGAAGGACTCCGAGCGGCGGCGGGAGGCGTGGGAGGCGAGCAAGAAGGTCGGTCCGGTGGTGGAGAAGGACCTCAAGGAGTTGGTCCGGCTCCGCAACGAGGCGGCGGTCAAGCTCGGCTTCAAAAACTACCATGCCATGCAGCTGTTCCTCAATGAGCAGGACGGCGAGCAAATCCTCAAGCTGTTCGACGAGTTGGACGAGCTGACGCGCGAGCCGTTCAAGGCCGCCAAGGCCGAGATCGACGCCCGACTGGCCCAGGATTACCAGATCAAGGTCGAGGACCTCCGGCCGTGGCATTACCATGACCCGTTCTTCCAGGAGACGCCGTCGGTCTTCTCGGCCGACATCGACGAGCCGTTCGTCAAGGCCGACCTGATCGACCTGTGCCGGCGCTTCTACGAGGGGATCGGCCTGCCCATCGACCGGGTCATCGCCCGGAGCGACATGTACGAGAAGCCCGGCAAAAGCCCGCATGCTTTCTGCACCGACATCGACCGCGAGGGGGATGTGCGGGTGCTTTGCAACGTGGTGCCCAACGCCTACTGGGCCGCGACGCTGTTGCATGAGTTCGGCCACTCGGTCTACAGCACCAACACCGACAACATCCCGCCGACGGTGCCGTATGTCCTCCGCTGCGAGTCGCACATCCTGACGACCGAGGGGGTGGCAATGATGTTCGAGCGCCTGGCCAAGCGGCGGGCCTTCCTGGAGAAGATGGGGCTGAAGGTGGCCGACCCGGCGGCGTTCGACGAGACCGGCGCCAAGATGCTGCGCTACCAGTTGCTGATCTTCTCGCGCTGGTGCCAGGTGATGCTCCGCTTCGAGAAGAGCATGTACGAGAACCCGGACCAGGACTTGAACAAGCTCTGGTGGGACTTGGTGGAGAAGTACCAGTTGGTGAAGCGGCCGGCAGGCCGGAACGCCCCCGACTATGCCAGCAAGATCCACATCGTCAGCGCGCCGGTCTACTATCACAATTACATGATGGGTGAGCTGTTCGCCTCGCAGGTACACCACGCCCTCGCCCGCCGGTTGTACCCAGGCACTGACCCGGAGGCGGTGATCTACGTGGGCGATCGGCGGGTGGGGGACTTCATGCGCGAGCGGGTCTTCCGGCCAGGCAAGACGCTGAGCTGGAACCAGCTGACCAAGCACGCGACCGGCGAGGAGCTGAACGCCCGGGCCTTTGCCGCCGACTTCAAGGGGAAGTGAGGGTTAGAGTGTTTCCCTCTGGTGGGTAGCAGCTGGTGGAGAAGTACTAGCTGGTGAAGCGGCCGGCGACCATCCCCCTGGCGAGCGGCCGGCGTCAG
>DATLYH010000187.1:0-10783 GCA_035575035.1 Gemmataceae bacterium | reverse complement strand
GGGGTCGTCCTCCTCCCCGCGCTCACGCTCGGGGCTCGGATGCAGTACCTTCGCCAGCCCCCAGTCCATCACCTGCACTTCCCCATGCGCCCCCACCATCACATTACTTGGCTTCAGGTCGCGGTGAATGACGCCGTGGGCGTGGGCATAACCGACGGCATGGCAGACCTGCTCGAAAATGGCGATGAACCGGCCGCGGTCGGTACCCGCTCCCTCACGGTCGCGGCTCGGATCGCGGTCGCGGCTCTTCAACAACTCGTGCAGCGTGCGCCCCTTGACCAACTTCATGGCCAGGAACGGCCGGCCGTCGGGCAGCGTGCCCAACTCGTGCACCGCCGGGATGCCGGGATGCTGCAACTGGCCGGTGACGGTCGCCTCGAAAAGGAAGCGGTTCCGGGCTGCCGTTCCCTCCTCCCGCAGCAGCTTGACCGCCACCTCCCGCTGGAGTCGCCGCTCGTGGGCCCGCCAGACCACCCCCATGCCGCCGCGGCCAATCTCTTCCAGCAATTCGTAGCCGGGCGGAGCGGGCGGATAAGCAGAGAGTTGGGGCGTCAGGTCGGGCGAGGACATGGGAGGGGCTCCTTCGAGACAGCAGCCGGGACCAGCCGCCTGCATCCTATCCCGGTCCCCCCATCTGCCGCAAGCAAAAAGGGGAGTGCCCAGGCGTGAGGAACCGTCGGGAGCGCTGTTGGGGGGCGTAACGGAGCGGGCGGTCTTGCCCGGCGCGACGCGTTCCGCGACCACCCCGCGGCACGCCGGAGGGTTAGGGGCGCGTGAAGGGGTGAATCGCCTTCGGCTTTTAACGGAGCCCAGAGGCAGCCGTAGGAGTATTTATCGCGTTCAGGGATTGTATGACAGCCGCGGTCTGTACATAACTAGTGCTCGGTGCGCATTTCGCGGCCTGTCGTCAGTTGGCCTGCTCAGGGCAACGAGCGTCGCCAGGCGAGGGCGGCGGCGGCGAGCCGTTGTGCCACCTTCGGCTGCTCGGCAGCGAGGTTCTTCGTCTCCTTCGGGTCGGCGGTCAGGTCGTATAGCTCCGCTCCGGTGCCGTCGGCGTTCACCAGCAGCTTCCAGCCGCCGTCGCGGATCGCCACGTTCGGGGAACGATCCGTCGGGCTGCCGGGGTAGCGGAAGAACTGCTCGTTCCGGCCGTATTCCCAGAACAGCGGCTTTGCCCGCCCCCGCGCCGGCCTGCCCAGCAGCGCCGCGGAACGGTCCTCGCCGTCGGGCTGCATGTCCTTTGGCAGGTCCGCCCCGGCCAGCGCACAGCACGTCGGGAACAAGTCTACCGCAGCGAGGATGGTCGTCTCATCGACCCGGCCGGCCGGCACGCGCCCCGGCCAGCGGGCAATGAACGGCAGGCGGACCCCACCTTCGTACAGGCTCAGCTTGCTGCCCCGCAGGCCCAGGGTGCGCTCCCCCTTGAACGTCGGCAGCGGGCCGTTGTCGCTGGTGAAAATGACCAGCGTGTTCCCGTCGATGCCAAGGTCCTTCAGGCCGTCCAGCAGCCGGCCGATCTGCCGATCGTTCTCGATCATCACCGCCCTCAGGTTGTCGGGGGTATCACCTTTCTTCGCGTCGGCGGACGGCACCCACGGGGTGTGCGGGTCGTCGAGCCAGACATTGACAAAGCATGGCCTGTCCCGGTGCCGCTTCAGGAAGTCGAGCGTCCGGTCGATGAAGAATGCGGTGCGCTGCCAGCGCTTCACCTTGTCCTTGTCGGACCAGACCCAGTTGGTCGCGGTGATGTCCGGGTGCGGTTCGGGGCTCTCCCAGGTACCGGCGTGCTCATCGTAGCCGTAGGCGGCAAACTTCGGCGCGTCGGTCACGTCCCGCCCGCCGCCGAGGTGCCATTTGCCAAAGTGGGCGGTGGCGTACCCGGCCGCCTTCAACACGCGGGGTAGCGACGGCGCCTTCGGGTCGAGGTAGTCGGCCTGCTCGCACCCGCGATTGCCCGCCCGGGTCTGCAGGTAGCTCGTGATCCGCCACCGGGCCGGGAAGTGGCCGGTGATGATCCCGCAGCGCGACGGTGAGCAGATCGGCGACGCCGAGTAGTACTGGGTGAACCGTGTACCTTCCCGGGCCATCCGGTCGAGGTTCGGCGTGGGTGCAACTCGGCCGCCATAACAGCCGATGTCGCCGGGGCCAAGGTCGTCGGCCAGCACCAGCACGATGTGCGGGCGGGGCGGCGGCTCGGCGGACCAGGCCGGCGCGGCGGTCAATATGAAGGCAGCCAGAACGAACGCGGTGCTGCGCATGATATCTCTCCGGAGAAAGGAGGCGACTATTCCAACAGGGTGAGCACGACCGCGCGCACCTCCATCACCTGCTTGCCGGGAATCCGGATGGCCCGCAGCGTCAGCGTCCCGCGGCCCTGGCTCAGCGGGATGACACCCAACCGCAGCGGCCGGAAATCTTTCATGTACGACTCACCGACCCGCGGCACCCGATCATTGGCAGCGCCGTACAGCGGCGGGTCGTGGGCCTCGGCTACCTTGCCTTCCAGCGTGCTCCCCTTGAAGCTCAGTTCGATGGTTGAGCCGACATCCGCGGCCGGACAGGTGTAATAGACAATCGCTTCATACCGCCCGGCCGTGGCGACTTCGATGTCCCAGGTAAGGCGGTCGTCGAGCGAGGTCCAGTTGGTGAAGTACGAGCAGTTGGGGGCGCGGGCGCTGCGGCGGACATTGCCATGCGGCACGCCGTCGCGGGCCGGGAGAGGGGTGGTCGGGAACTCCCGATAACCGACCGGGAAGGGGCGGTCGTCCCTCTTCGGCAGCTCGGCCAGTACCTCCCGCTTCCACCGGGCGACGGCCTCGGCCAGCTTCCCGGCAACCTCCGGCTGCTCCCGGGAAAGGTCTCGCTCCTGGCCAGGGTCTTTGGTCATGTCATAGAGTCGGCCGGCGGCGTCGAGCCGGTATCGCTGGGTACGGACGCTGACATTGCCGTTCCAGTGACTGAAGATCAGGCGGTCGGGCCAGTCGCCCGCCTTGCCGAGCAGCAGCGGCGCCAGACTGATGCCGTCAAGCGGCTTGTTCCCGACCACCTTGACGCCGGCCAGCTCGGCCAACGTCGGCAGCAGGTCGATGGCGGCGGCAATAGGGATGATGCGTGTCCCCGGTCGAATATGCCCCGGCCAGCGCACCAGCAGCGGCGAGCGGACGCCTCCTTCGTCGGTCGAGCCCTTGCGGCCCCTCATGCCGCCGTTCCAGCGCCAGCTGTTCGGGCCGTTGTCGCTGAAATAGAGGACAATCGTCTTTTCCGCCAGCTTCAACTCATCGAGCTTGCGCAACAACCGGCCGACGTTGGCGTCGATGTTCTCACACATCGCCAGGGCCGCCCGGGTCATGTTAAGGTCTTCCTTTTGGCCGGAATGGCGCAGCTTGAGATCGGCCCGCTCAAACTTCTTCCAGAAGGGATCGGGCACCTGCATCGGCGAGTGCGGCGTGTTGTACGGCAGGTAGCAGAAGAAGGGCCGGTTGCGGTTGGCCTCGATGAACGCCAGGGCATGGTCGGTCAGGTCGTCGGTGATGTAACCGTTGCCGCGGACCGGCCGGCCGTTGTGCTCCAGCGGCGGGCTGAAGTAGTCGCCCCAGTGGCCGGAGGTGAAGCCGTAGTACTCGTCGAACCCTCGACCGTTGGGGTGGTAGGGGTACTGCGAGCCGTTGTGCCACTTGCCGAAGGCGCCGGTGGCGTAGCCGGCTGCCCGGAAGATCTCGGCGATGGTCCGCTCATCGAGGTCGAGCCGCTCGCCGCCGGTGGAGGTGCTCCAGACGCCGCCGCGGGGGTGGTAGCGGCCGGTCAGGAACTCGGCCCGCGTGGGGGAACAGACCGGCGAGACGAAGAAGCGCTCGAACAGGGCCCCATCGCGGGCCAGCGAGTCGATGTGCGGCGTGCTCAGGTTGGTGTTGCCGTGGATGCTCAGGTCGCCCCAGCCCTGGTCGTCGGCCAGGATGACGACGATGTTGGGCCGAGCCTCCGCCGCATGGGTGTCGGCTCCGACGGCGAGAAGCGCGAGCAGCGTCAGGAGTGGGGAAAGGGTCCAGGTGGTGGCGCGTGTGCTCATGGCAAGATCCTTGACCGAGAGGCAATTGCCGGGCGGGGTCCGCGGGTCATCCCTGCCATCATATTGCCGATCGCCTTGCGGGTCACGGCTGGCGCCCGAGATTGCCGGCCCCTGGGAGGGAGCGTAGAACAACCTCCGCCATCCGGCGCATCCCGAAGGCTGCGAGCAGCAAGGAACCCGCTATGACCGAGCCGATTTACTCCCCCGGGTTGGAGGGGGTCATCGCCGGCGAGACGGCCATCTCCACCATCGAGGGGGGCCTGCGTTACCGCGGCTACCCGGTCGGCGAACTGGTCGAGCATGCCGGCTTTGATGAGGTCGCTTTCCTCTTGCTCCACGGCGAGCTGCCCACCCGTGCCCAGCTCGCCGCTTTCCAGCAACGCCTGGCCGCTGCCCGCAGCCTGCCGGGTCCTCTGCTCGACCTGTTCCGCGTGCTGCCGCCGGCCGTCTCGGCGATGGACGTGCTCCGCACCGCGGTCAGTATCCTGGCCCACTACGATCCGGAAACCGAGGACAACGCCCACGACGCCAACGTGCGCAAGGCGGAGCGGCTATTGGCCCAGATCCCGGTGGCGGTGGCGGCCCGGTATCGCCTGAGCCGGGGCCTGGAGCCGGTGCCGGCTCGGGCCGACCTGGGTCATGCCGCCAACTTCCTGTTCATGCTCCGCGGCCAGGAGGCACGGCCCGATGATGTCCGCGCCCTGGACGTGTCGCTGATCCTTTATGCCGAGCATGAATTCAACGCCTCGACCTTCACCGCCCGGGTCGTCGCCTCCACGCTGGCTGATCTCCACTCGGCGATCGTGGCGGCCATTGGCGCCTTGAAGGGACCGCTGCATGGCGGGGCCAATGAGAAGGTGATGGCGATCCTGGAGGCGGCGGGCGGCCCGGAGCAGGCCGAGCAATGGCTGCGGCAAGCCTTGGCCCGCAAGGAGCGGATCATGGGGTTCGGCCACCGCGTTTACAAGACCGGCGACGTCCGGGCCGGCATTCTCAAGACCTATGCCCGCAAGGCGGCGGAAGCGGCCGGCCTGCTCCACTGGGAGCAGACCGCCGAGGTCATTGAGAAAGTCCTTGCCGAGGAGAAGAACCTGTTCCCCAACCTCGACTGGCCGGCGGGCCGACTGTACCACGCCCTGGGGCTGGAGGTGCCGCTGTACACCCCGATCTTTGTGATGTCCCGGGTGGCGGGCTGGAGCGCCCACGTCATCGAGCAGCACGACAACAACCGCCTCATACGTCCCCGGTCGCGCTACACCGGGCCGGAGATCCGCAAGGTCAAGCCCCTCGCGGAAAGGGGATAAGCCGCCCGGCGTCCCGCTCAGATGACGAACAGGTCCATGAATTCGTTGACCGGCGTGGCTTCGAGCCGTCCCTGGTCGGCGCAAAGGGCCAGGATCGCCTTCTGCTGCTTGGGCGGGAATCGCCGCGCCAGATGGGCGGCGAACTTGGCCTCCAACAGGGGAATGCCCTCCTTCCGCCGGCGGCGATGGCCGATCGGGTATTCCACGACCACCTCGTCGAGTTTCCTGCCGTCTGTGAATTCGATCGTGATTCCGTTGGCGATCGAGCGCTTCTCGGGATCGAGGTAGTCCCGGCTGAACTGCGGGTCCTCGACGCATTCCATCTTCTCGCGGAGCAGGTCGATGCGGGGGTCGGCGGCCACCTCGTCCTCGTAGTCGGCTGCGGTCAGCCGGCCGAAAATAAGCGGCACGGCCACCATGTACTGCAAGCAGTGGTCGCGGTCGGCCGGGTTGTGCAACGGCCCCCGTTTGTCGATGATGCGCAGGGCCGACTCCTGCGTCCGGATGGTGATCCGCTTGATGTCGGCGAGGCGGTCCTTGACCAGGGGGTGGAGCTGCATGGCGGCCTCGACGGCGGTCTGGGCGTGGAACTCGGCCGGGTAGGCGATCTTGAAGAGGATGTTCTCCATCACATACGAGCCGTAGGGCCGCGGCAGCTTGAACGGCCGGCCTCGAAAGAGCACGTCGTAGAAACCCCAGGTCGGGGCCGTCAGTGCCGAGGGGTAGCCCATCTCGCCGGTGCGGGCAATCAGCGCCAGCCGCACCGCCCGACTGGTGGCGTCGCCGGCCGCCCAGCTCTTGCGCGAGCCGGTGTTCGGCGCGTGCCGGTAGGTGCGTAAGGGATGCCCGTCGATCCAGGCCAGCGACAGGGCGTTGATGATCTCCTCGTGCGACAACCCCAGCAGCCCGGAGACAACCGCCGTCGAGGCAACCTTGACCAGGATGACATGGTCCAGGCCGACCCGGTTGAAGGCATTCTCCAGCGCCAGGATTCCCTGGATCTCGTGGGCCTTGATCATCGCCGTGAGGACATCGCGCATCACCAGCGGCGGCTTGCCGGCGGCGACGGCGGTCCGCGCCAGCCAGTCGGCAGTGGCCAGAATGCCGCCGAGGTTGTCGGACGGATGGCCCCACTCGGCAGCGAGCCAGGTGTCGTTGAAGTCGAGCCAGCGGGTCATGGCCCCGAGGTTGAAGGCCGCCTGCACCGGGTCAAGCTGGAACTGCGTGCCGGGGACCCGGGCGCCGTGGGGGACGATGGTGCCCGGGACAATGGGTCCGAGGAGTTTGGTGCACGCCGGGTAGCTGAGGGCCTCCAGGGCGCAGCCCAGACTGTCCATCAGGCAAAGGCGCGCCGTCTGGTACGCCTCGTCGGACGTGATCCGATAGGTGGTGATGTAGTCGGCGATATCGACGAGGACCTGGTCGGGCTCCGGACGGACGTTGAGCAGGGGGGTGGTCATGGGTCAGAGCTTTCGGTCTGCATGCAGACTGCGGAGATGGATGGTCTTGTATCGCAGGTCGTGGACCGCCTGGATGTAGCGGATGGTACGGCTGCGGGCGCGCATCAGGATGGAGTGGGTGATCGCCTTGGGGCCGGTGAGCTTGACGCCCGGCAGGAGCGAGCTGTCGCTGATGCCGGTGGCGCAGAACAGGGCGCTGTCGCCCGGAATCAGGTCATCCACCCCGTAGACGCGGGTTAGCTCGGCCTCGCCGAATTCGGCACGAAGGCGGTCGCGTTCGGCGTCGTCCCGCGGCCAGGCGCGCAGCAGCATGCCGCCCCCCAGTGCCTTGAGGGCGGCGGCGGTCAGGACTCCCTCGGGGGAGCCGCCGATGCCGTAGTACAGGTCGATGCCGGAGTCGGGCAGCGACGGCGCTACCGCCGCGGTGATGTCGCCGTCGCCGATCAATCGCAAGGCGGCGCCGACTCGGCGCACCTCGGCGATGAAGGCCGTGTGCCGCGGCCGATTCAGCATCACCACGACCAACTCCTGCACGCGCTTGCCCAGCGCCTCGGCAACCCGGCGCAGGATTGTCTCCAGCGGATCGTCGATCCGGATCGGTGGCAGGCCCCCGGCCATCGCCTTGACGACCTCGGGCCCGAACGCCACCTTCATGGCATAGAAGGAGGGGACGCTCTTCATGGCGGGAGGTCCGCCCGGGCGGCGCTGGCTGGCCGCGATCACCGAGATGGAATTGGGCAGGCCGTTGGCGAGGTTGGTGGTGCCGTCGATGGGGTCCACGGCGACGTCGAAGCGCGGCGAGCCCGGCCGCCAGGTGCCGAGCCGGTCGCCGAGGAACAGCCCCGGGGCGTTGTCCTTGGCCCCCTCGCCGATGACGACCTCGCCGGCAATGTCCACCTGGTCGAAGACGCCGGTCATGGCGTCGCAGGCGGCCGCGTCGGCCTTCTCCTTCTCGCCCCGGCCCAGCCAGGGGAGCACGTTCAGGGCCGCGTTCTCCGTCGCGCGGAGGAACTCGAACTCCACGGTGCGTTCCGGGTCGGCCGTGGTGGGTGATTCGTGCATTGTTGGGCTCTCCATTTGCCAGTAGGTGTTTGTGAGTTGCGCCGTCGCCATTTACTTTACTCGACGACGGGCGAAAGTGAGGATAGGAGAGGGGAATACGAGCCCGGAGCGCCAGCGCCGGGTGATAGCGCCCCGTCGCCGACACTCCGGGTCAGGTCCGGTCGCCGTAAGGTTGGACTTTCTCGTAAAGGAGTCCCACCATCTTTTCCAGCAGATCGAGGTACTCGGTGCCAGCGATGGCCTGGACCTGCTGGATGAGCTTGCGTTTGCGCTCGATCAGCTCGACAAAATGATCGACGCCGAAACTGGTCAGCGGACCGCCGGTCCCTTGCAGCGACAGCAGTTCGTCAATCTCGTCGTCGGTCAGCTGTTTGGCCCGCTCCGGATTGCGTTCCATCCAGGCCCGCAACTCGGGCTGGGTGGCCATCTCGTAAAGGAAGCGGAGACGGTCCTCGCCCTCGGGGGGGGGGGCGTGCCGGTGCATGCGCGGCAGCAGTCGTTCGAGCGGCAAGTGGCGCAGCTCATGCACGGTCAGCCCGAGGGCCCGGGCGCACGCGCTGACGGTGGCGTTGCGCAGACGGCGGTCGCTGCTGGGCATCAGGATCTGGCGTACCGTTTGCCGATTTAGCCCGGCGATGCGCGCGAAATCTTCCTGGTTCCAACCGCGTTCCTCCACCAGGCGGGCGATCTTGGTGGCGAGGTCAAGGGTGCTGGAAGGGTTGGTTTGACTCTGGCCGTCCATGCTTTCAAATCCTACTCTCTCCCTGCCCAAAATAACAGGTCGGTTGTCCCTGAGGTCGGATGCACCCACTCAGCGGCAAGGTTGTGTTGATCACCGGCGGCTCGTCCGGCATCGGCCGAGCCACGGCCCTGCGTCTGGCGGGCCACGGCGCCCACATCGTCGTCAGCGCCCGCAACGCCGCCGCCCTGGAAGAGGTGGTCCGCCAGGCCAAGGACCAAGGCGCCGAGGCGCTAGCCGTGCCGGCCGACGTGACCGACGCCGCCCAGTGCCGTCGGGCGGTCGAGGCCGCGGTGGAGCGGTTCGGCCGGCTTGACATCCTGCTCTGCTCGGCCGGCATCTCCATGCGCGCCTATTTCGCCCATTCCGACCTGGCGGCCATGGAGCGCGTGCTGCGCGTCAACCTCTTCGGCACGCTGTACGCCACCCACTTTGCCCTGCCGCACGTGCGGCGGACGCGCGGCTCGCTGGTGGCGATCAGCAGCCTGACGGGCCGGCGCGGCATCCCTTCTTACTCAGCCTACGGTGCCAGCAAGTTCGCGGTCCAGGGGCTGTACGACAGTTTGCGGCTGGAGCTGGCCGGTGAGGGGGTCCACGTCGGCGTGGTGTCGCCTGGCTTTGTGGACACGCCGCTGCGCGAGCGGGTGCTCGGCCCCGACGGCAAGCCTTGGCCAAACCCGCCTGAGCCCCCCTTCCGTGTTTGGCCGGTGGAGAAATGCGTGGACCGGGTGGTGCGGCTGATCGTCAAGCGGCGGGCACAGGCGATCCTGCCGGCGTTCGTCGGCCCGCTGCTGGTGCTGGATCAGTTGGCTGGCTGCTGGATCGGCGACTGGATCCTGCGATGGAGATTCCCGCCTGAGCAGGTTGGAAGGTAGCCGAACGCGCCCGAAGCCGGGTCAAGGCTCCAAGTCCATCCCCCCAAAGTCGGGCAGCTTCGGCTACGGTCCCACGGTAGTCGGGGCGCCGGCCGCACCGGCTCCGTTCGGGTCGTTGGATTCATCCCGTTTCATGAACTAGAATCGTGAAGAGATCAGGATCGCTCCATTCGTTGTCCGGAGACGGGCGGAGCAGATGAGGCGCTTCCCGCCTGGGGCGACCGATCTGACGGGAGAGGGTATGGAAAAAGCGACCGAAACCTGGGTGACCGCACCCGACCGGCTGGTGGCGACGGCCCGCCGCGACGCCTGTGTGGTGCACATCTACCCCACTGGCCCCGGCATGGGGACCCGCTACCCACTCAGCGATACCCCGGTCGTGCTGGGGCGCGGCAATGATTGCGACATCCGCATTAACGACCATTCCGTCTCGCGCCGCCACGCCCGCATCCAGCCGGGGGCTGACGGCTACTACGCCGTCGATCTGCAATCGACCAACGGTACTTTCGTCAACGACGTGCCCGCTTCCATCACCAAGCTCAAGGACGGCGACTACCTCCGCATCGGCAACTGCATCTACCGCTTTCTGATGGGGGGGAACGTCGAGACGGAGTACCACGAGGAGATCTACCGGCTGACCATCATCGACGCCCTGACCGACACCCACAACAAGCGCTACCTGCTTGAGTTCCTCGACCGGGAGTTGGCCCGCTCGGCCCGCTACAATCGGCCGTTGGCCTTGGTGCTGTTCGACATCGACCACTTCAAGCGAATCAACGACGAGTTGGGCCATCTCGGCGGCGACTTCACCCTCCGCGAGCTATCGTCCTGCGTCAAGAGCGCCATCCGCAAGGAGGAGCTGTTCGCCCGCTACGGCGGCGAGGAGTTCGTGGTGGTCCTGCCCGAAACCACCCTGGAGGGAGGCGTCGGCGCTGCCGAGCGGATCCGCAGCCTGGTCGAGTCGCACCGCTTCCAGTACGAGGGCCGGACCTATCCGGTGACCATCAGCCTGGGAGTGGCCCATACCACCGGCGATGAGTCGATGACGCCGCACGACTTGATCCGCCTGGCCGACGAGAAGCTCTATCAGGCCAAGAACAGCGGTCGCAACCGGGTCGTCGCCTGAGGTCCTTCTCTCCCTTCATCCCTTCTTCCCCGCGGCCGGGAAGAGGAGATGGAGGGCCGCCGACAGCCCCGCCTGGGGCCTGGGCGTATACGGCGCGATTGTTTGGCCCAGCTTCGCGACGCTGCCTTGTTGGGCGAGCGGCCGGCGTCAG
>DATLYH010000186.1:0-3571 GCA_035575035.1 Gemmataceae bacterium | reverse complement strand
AATGATGTCAACTTTTACGACGACCTCCACCGCCGCTACCTCGAGGTGACCGGCGCCCACGGGAACATGCTGTTCGAGCCGGCCCACACGCGCCTGGCCGGCGCCTGGGACATCGACAAGGCACAGAACTGGTTGCTGGCCGCCTTTGCCACCGGCCGGCTCAGCCTCGCCGGACTGACGACCCACCGCATCAGCCCGGCCGACCTTGGCGCGGCCTATGACGGATTGCTCAATCGGAAGGAAGAGTACCTCGGCGTGGTTGTGACCTGGAAGTGACCGACGCGGGCTCTCACCGGCCGGGGCGGAAACCGGACCGCTCAAACTTCATCTCGAATGGCTCGCCGAGCAGGTCCTTCCAGAGTTTCCGCTGCTCGTCGGTCAAGACGGCGTTGGCTTTCTCCATCGCCTCTCGCTTCAGGGTTTCGACCCGCTTGCGCGCTTCGGGCATTTTCTGGGGGTCGCGGCGGGCCTCCCTCAAGATCGCCTGGCTGTCTTTGCGGGTGTCCTCGGCCAGCGCGGTTAACTTGTCCTTTTGTTCGTCGGTCAGTCTAAGCAGCCTCTGGATTTCTGCGCGCGTGAAGTTCTCGACGCCGGCCTGCTGCATCTGGATTTGCTTGAGGCGCCGGGCCTGCTCGGGCTTGAGGACTTCCTTGACCATCTTCTCGGCGTCCTGCGAGACCTCTTTCATCATCTGGTGGAACTTCTCGCGCCGCTCTTCCGGCCGCGCGTCTTGCAGTTTGGCGAAGCCCTCTTTGATTTTCTCGATCGTCTTCTCCTGGAATTGGCTGACCTTTTCGGCCTGTTCCCGGGTCAGCTTCAATTCCTCCTGAACGCTCTGGTTCATCAAGAAGAGGGCGGCGCCGCCCGGGCCGAAGGGCCCTCCCGGGGGACTAAAAGGCATCGGTTGCCGCTGTGCCAGGGCCGACCCAGCCATGAGCGCGACCAGCCCAAGGACCGACAAGGTTTTGCGGGACGCGCGCATCACAGCACCTCCACGAAAGGGTCAGGTCGCGACTGGCACCCGATGCCGGTTTGCCGGACGGGACCACCGCCCCCGACGAGGACAGCCCGGTCGGGGTTCCCCGGATGCCTTCTTGAGCAGCGTCGTGCATCGACCGAGAAGGATGCGCAGGGTAATAACCCCGGCGGAGGGACGCGGTTTCGCAGGGGATCGGCTTTTTGCCAAACAAAAAAGCCGGGCCACCGCTGACAGAGGCGGCCCGGCCTGGGTTCGGCCCCGCAAACGGCCTACTGATTCTGGCGGATGACGCGCGGCGGGATGTCGGCGGCCCCGGCCCGGGCCTGCTGCTGCACCAGCCGCCAGCCCGGGGGCGGTTGCGGGGCGACGAACTCCTTGCGGTCCAGCGGCACGCCGCTTTGCACCCGTGGCATGTCCCAGGTCACCTCGTCGCCGTTGGGCTGCTGGAACCAGAGCTGCCGCGGCAGGAAGTTCTCCTTGTTCAAAACTAGCCGCGCCTCCTGGAAGTCGGCCTTGTCGGACGGTAAGCGTGGCAGGACCTTGACGTAAATGTACCACTGGTCCTCCTTGACCAGTTGCAGGTCGAAGCGGCGCTTGGCCTCCTCCGCCTTCATGCCGAAGAGGAATGACAGGAAGCTGTCATCGGCCACCTGGCCCGGCCGGGGCGGCGGCAGCTGGTAGACGCGGATCTCCTTCTGCTGCGGCAGGAACTGGTACAGGTGCGTGCCGGTGCAGATAAAGCGCTCGAAGACGTTGGGGTTGTCCTTCAACTGCATGTACAAGGAGGCCAGGTTCTCGACCTGGCCGGTGTTGCCGACCGGCAGCTTCAGGTAGCGGGCCTCGCCGGTGTAGACGTCGGTGCGCTGGAAGGTCTTGTTCTTTTCGGTGCGGGTGCACTGGACCACCAGCGTCTGGACGGCCTTCATCTCCTTTTCCCAGCGGAGCAGGTGGGCATCGAGCGGGTTGCGGGCCGGGTCGAGCGTGGCGGCCGGTGCAGCCTGCGGGGGCTGGGCAGCGGCCGGTGCCGCCTGCGGGGGCCGAGCGCCGGCAGGGGCCGCCTGAAGGGGTTGGGCGGCGGGCGGCGCCTGGGTCGGCTGCTGGGCGGGAGCCGACGCGGCCGCGAGGAACACGCCGGCCAGGGCAGACCAGGAATAACGCATGGGTCTTCTCCGTTACTTTCTCTATTCCGGGGTCGTTGGTCCGGGCCGCGCCTCATCCGGGCGGCGGCCGCGAACATCTGCGCTTATATCACTCCCCGGCCGGGGCGCGAAGGGCGGCTTGCCCGGCCGTTCCGATGGGGCCGGGCGGCCCGTCCGTCTGCCGGGCGCATCCGGCATCGCTTCTCAGGCAAACCTATCACTCCTGGCCCGCTGCCGCTTCCCTGGCCCGTGCCTGCTCTCTGTCCGCTTCGCCTTCGCCTCGGGGAGCAGGGAAGGATCGCGGGAGAAGATAAAGGACAAAGTTCAAATCCCCTACAACCGATGAAAAAGACACATGCCCGCGTCTTATCCCGACGCCGAGGACGGGAGGATTCGCATGCGCCGCCCCAGCCTTTGCCCCTTGCCCACCTTGTCCCCGCTGCGCCGGCTGGCAACCCATGCCCGGGCGGTCGGACTGCCATTGCTGGGACTGGTCTGCGTCCCGCAGGCCCCCATCCTGGCTCAGAGTCCCGGCCCGCAGGCGCCGACCGTGGTAGTCCGGCCGGCCGATCACTCGGTCTCCCACCCCGGCGGGACCGCGCCGGCCGTCAAGCCGCTGCCGATCACCCTGGACACGGTGCTGCGCCTGGCCGGTGAACAGAACCGGCAGATCGCCCTGGCCCGGGAGCGCGTGCGGGAGGCCTGCGCCGAGAAGCACGTCGCCGACATGGCCTGGCTGCCGAACCTCCACGTCGGCACCAGCTACTACCGACACGAGGGGGGCATCCAGAACGAGGACGGCACACTGACCCACTCCAGTTTCGGCGCCCTGTTCAACGGCCTGGAGCTGCACGGCCGCTTCGACATCCGCGAGGCCACCTTTCAAAAGATCAATGCCGAACGCCGCGTCTGGCAGCAACGGGGCGAGCTGAGCCGGATCACCAGCGAGCAGCTGCTGGAAGCCGCCAACACCTACATCGACCTGCTGGTGGCCCGGACGAGCGTGGCTGTACTGCGAGAGATGGAGAAGCTCCAGGAGGAGTTGCTCGGCCGAGCGGAGAAGGCAGTTACCGTCGAGCCGGGCATGCGGCTCCAGGTGGAGAGCCTGTTGGCTGACCTGCGCGGCCATCGCGCCACCGTTGCCAAGGTGGCCCAGCAGGGCGATGCCGCCGCAGCCAAGCTGGCCTATCTGCTCGGCCTCGACCCGTGCGTCGAACTGGTCCCGCTCGACGCCCGGCTGCTGCCGATCGACCTGGTCAACGCCGACCTGCCGCTGTGTCAGCTCGTCGAGCTGGCGCTGGAGAACGGGCCGGGGGTCGTCGAGCTGGAACGGCTCCTGGCGTTGATCCAGAGCGGTCTGGAGCGATCGCGGAGTCCGGCCATGATGCTGCCGATCCTGGAGATGCGCATGGCCGAGGGAGCCTTCGGGGCGGGGCCAGGGGCCAGCCTCGGG
>DATLYH010000185.1:0-9251 GCA_035575035.1 Gemmataceae bacterium | reverse complement strand
CTTCTCCAGTACCTGCGCCACCTACGGCGTGCCTGAGCGCGTGCCGATCACCGAGGACGAGCCGCAAAAGCCGATCAACCCCTACGGCAGTGGCAAGCTGGCCGTCGAGGGGGCGCTGCGGGACTACGCCGCTGCCTATGGCTGGGGCTTCGCCTCGCTGCGCTACTTCAACGCCGCCGGTGCCAGCCCCGATGGCACTCTCGGTGAGGACCACGACCCCGAGACCCACTTGATCCCGCTGGTCTTGCAGGCAGCCCTGGGGCGACGGCCGCACGTCGAGATTTACGGTACCGACTACCCGACGCCGGACGGCACCTGCATCCGCGACTACGTCCACGTGGACGACCTGGCCGAGGCCCACCGGCTGGCCCTGGAGCGGCTGGAGCCGGGCCGGGGACTCTTCTACAACGTCGGCATCGGCCGAGGCTACAGCGTCCGCGAGGTGATCCGGACCGCAGAGGAGGTGACCGGCAAGCCGGTGCCGGTTCGGGAAGGCCCGCGCCGTCCGGGGGACCCGCCGGTGCTGGTGGCCTCCGCAGAGAAGATCCAGCGCGAGCTAGGCTGGAAGCCGCGCTACACCGAGCTGCGTCCGATCCTGGAAACCGCCTGGAACTGGCACCGCCGCCACCCGCGCGGCTACGGCGACCGGCCCTCGCTGGGCTGGGTTATTTCCCGGTAGGGGTCACAGGGCGGCCTGGCCGGGCCGATCCGCGTTGCTTCGCCGCGGGCGCCCGCCGTTTTTTATTGCTGTCCGCCCCCCGCGATTGCTACACTCACCACGTGGACTCGTTCGGACACCGTTAATCGTGGCTCGCCCCGTGACCGGCACGCGGGACGATCGCACCCTGCCGGGCGCCCTTCCCCCGGCGGGACCATTTCCGGGGAAAGATGAGCAACCCATGAAAGACACCGCCGCCAGCAAGGCCAAGTCTCCCCGCCCGGGCCCCCAATCCGCCATCCCCGTGGCATCCGCCGCCGGCCAGCTGGAGCGCCAGTTCAAGGTGCGCTACTACTGCTGCATGAAGCCGCAGCGGGTTTATCCGCTGACGGTCGAAGTGCAGGCAGGGCGGTCCGGCCCGTCCGCTGGGCCGAGCACTCCGATCCTCGTCCGGCCGGTGATCCCCGGCGCCCTGGTGACCCCGGCCGAACAACGGCTGGACGCCACCCAGCCGGGCGCCCGGGCGACCTTCCAGATCACGCCGCTGGCCCGCCGCCGGCTGCCCGAGGCCCGTGTCGAGGTTCTTCAGCACGGCCAGGTCGCCGACCGGATCGGCCTGCGCATGAAGTCGGTCACCCAGTTCCGGACCTGGGTCCTGGCGGCCCTGACCCTCCTGGTTCCCTGGTTCCTGCTGATGATCACCACCGACCGCTACTGGAAGCTGCGGGGAAGCCTGCCGCATCTGCCGCCCGAGGTGGTCGCCGACCCCGGCGAGGTCCTGAAGCACCGGATCAACACCTGGATCGATGACTTCGTCCCCCGTATCCCCTACTCGCGCGAGTACGTGACCGAGCCAGTCGCCCACTGGCTGGGGATCGGCTACAGTTGGGCTTGCCATCTGGCCCCGGATCATCTGTACTTCTGGGTAGGGGCGGTGCTGCTCGGGCTGACCATCGTCTCCTGGATCGGCAACCGCCGTCAGCGCGCCTCGCGCCGCAAACTGCTGCAACTGGGCCCGCCGGTCGAGGCGGGGGAAACGCTCGCCCTCGGCGAGCGGCCGGTGTGAACCGGCCGGTTGACACCGACCGCTCGCCGGGTGCAGCCGGTTGACATCGACCGCTCGCCGGGAACCGGCCGATTGATGTCCTCCAGCGAGCCCGCGTTGAATCGAAGCCATCATGCCGCTGTCGCTGAGCTGTCCTTGTGGTGCCCGCTTCGAGGTCGAGGAGACCTTCGCCGGTCGGCAAGTCGCGTGCCCGGAGTGTCAGCAGCCGCTCAAGGCCCCCTTCCCCCAGCGGGTGCCGCGCCGCACCAGCGGTCTGGCCCTCGCCAGCATGATCCTGGCCGTGGCCGGGGCCTTCACCCTGATTGGCACGGTCGTAGCGGTCGTGCTCGGTGTCGCCGCCCTGGTCAGCCTCCGCCGGCACCGCGAGACATTGGCCGGCGCCGGCTACGCCGTCTTCGGCATCGTCTGGGGAGTGGTCTTTACCGGGCTGACCCTGTTCGCCTATAGCAGCGGCGAGGTGTTCAACCTGGACGGCTGGCTCCGCGACGCCCAGCTGGCCGGCCAGGTCGATTACGGTGGACCGCTGGAGGTCGTCCGCCGCGCTGAGGGGTTCGCCATCACGCGCCCATCGGAGAAGTGGGGGTTGATCGGCGAGTCCCCCGACCCGATCATCTGGCCGGACGACCCGAACCGCGGCGTTGATCTGACACTTATCAACATCCCCCGCAATGCGCTGGTGGACATCACCTTTGATGAGGCGGGCAACCAGACCCTGGAGCAGTGTCAGGAGCGCGTGCTGGGCTGGTTCGGTGACCGGCCGCCCGCCAGAGAAGCTCTCCACGAGAATCCTCTGCTCCGCTTCACCCATTGCAAGGTGCGCCAGAGCCGACGGCTGCAACCCCAGGGGGCGACAGAGATGGCGGAGTTGCTGCTCGACGTCCGCTACGCCGGCGAGGGGCGCACCTACCTGGTCCGCCTCGTCAAGCGGGGAGACGACCTGTACATCCTGCGCGGCTGGGCACCGAAGCGGCGTTTCGCCCAGGCGGAGCCGGAGATCCGCCAGGCGCTGGACAGCTTCCGCCTGCTGGACCATTGACCCGGGAAGGCCGCCCCGGACCAACGGCGAGTCGGAGCATGACGACCTGTCATTACCACCCGGATCGATCGGGCATCGGCGTGTGCATGCGCTGCCGGGTGGTGATCTGCGCCACCTGCTGCACCCGGGTAGACGGCATCAATCACTGTCACGCTTGCTTGAAGAAAATGGGCCGGCACTCCGCCCCGCCGCCGCGCCGCCGGATGGGCGGGGTTGTGGCGGCGTTGGGTCTGCTCGGCCTGGTGTGGCTTTTCTTCCTGGGCGTGTTCTGGCTGATCCAGGGGACGTTTGCTCCATAAACCGAACCTCACCGCCCACCACCCAACGGCGGTGGATCAAGAGTTAAGCGGATGCTGGCCGATCAGGTGGAAGTCCGCCCACGCACCACGGGCGAGATCCTGGACGATGCCTGGAGACTCTATCTGGCCCACGCGCCGCAGCTGCTGGCCCTGTCTGGACTCTTCCGGGTGCCGGCGGCCGTCGTGCTCCTGCTGCTGCTCGCCGGACCCGTGCCGGAAGCGTCCACGGCCCGATGGTTGCTGCCGGCGCTGGCGGCCACGCTGTTGCCGTTGACCGGGCTGGGCTCGGGCGCCTGTCAGGAAGCGTGCCGCCGTCTGGCCGAGGGAAAGCCGATCGAATTGGCCGCCTGCCTGGTCGGTGGGTTGCGGCACGGACTAAGACACACCGCCGGCCAGGCGGTCGTGCTAGCGGCCGCGGCCCCTGGACTGATCTTCCTGGGATGGACCGGCCTGGCCGCGATGAAGAGCGGTCCGGGGATTCACCTGTTTCTGCTGGCGCTGGGGGAGCTATTCTGGGTCGGGTTGGTCTTCTGGATCGCCAGCGACCTGCACCCCGTCCTCGCCGCCGGAGAAGGAACCCTGTCCGGCGCCGGGCAGGCAGTCAGCCGCACCATTCAGCTCCATCCCGGCAAGGCGGCAGCGGTGGTCTTCAGCCGGCTCCTCCTGCACCTGTTCGCCATGCTTAATCTGCACCTGCTCGCCCTGGCGGGGCTGGAGGTCGCGGGCAACCTCGCCGGTCTCGACACCGTGGTGGTCGGCGTGTTGATCTCCTGGAAAAATCCCGCTTACGTTCTGGCCCTGGTACTGCTCGGCTGGCTGTTGCTGGCTCCGTGGAGCGAGGCGGCCAGCTATCTGCTGCATGTTGACCTGCGGGCCCGCTATGAGGGACTCGACCTGTGGTATCGCGTGCAGCGCCACTTCCCGACCGGCGACCGACGCCGGGCCGGTGCGGCCGTGCTGGCCCTGGCTGCCGGGCTGCTGCTGGCGGTCCCCGGCCGCGCCGCCGCCGACCGGCTGACTGCCATTCGGGAAGTGCGGCAGGAGGTCCGACGGATCACCGCGGAGGTGAGATCGGCCGAGCCCTACCCGGGTGGAGGCCGGTGGGCGCCGCGGCTGGAGGACCTGGCCCGGCGCCTGAATCCAGACAACGGCGTACCAGCCCGACGCTCTCAGTGGTTCAACCAGGCGATCGAGGGATTCGCCGACCGCAGCCGGGAGGGGGCGCTCCAGGTACTGGCCGATCTGGAGCGCCAGCTTGCTCTGATCGAGGAGAGCCTGACGCAGCGGCACCGGCAGGCGGGCCGCGCGCCCCCGTCCAGTGAGGAGATCAAGAAACTTCTGCCCCAGCCGTCGGGCGATTCCGACCCAGCGGCACCGCCCGCCCCCCAACCCGAGCGAGCCGAAGACCGCCAGCCAGTGGTGCGCGACGACGAGGCCGACCGGATCAAGGTGCGCAGTCCGGGCCTGGTCGGGCCGAGTCCCGGCGCCGGGTTGGCCGTCATCGGCTGGGCCTTTCTCGCCGGGCTGCTCGTGGCCGTCCTTGCCGTGGCTGGTGTCCTTTTCGTGCGCTGGCGGCGGCAATCCCGGCTAAAGCCGGCGGCGCCGGTGGAGGAGGATATCCTCTCGCTGGAGTCGATCCTGACCGAATCGCAGCAGTCGGCGGCAACCCTGTGGCGTCGGGCCGAGGACCTGGCCGGCGAGGGGCAATTCCTCGAAGGGGTGCGGCTTCTTTACCTGGCGGTGCTGGTCCTGTTGCATCGGGCCAACCTGATCCGCTACGAGCGCACCGCCACCAACGGCGAGTATCTGCAACAGCTCCGCCGGTCCGCCGCCACGCCGCCGGCGTTGCAGGCGCCGTTTCACCATCTCATCCGCCTGTTTGAGGAGAAGTGGTACGGCCAGCGCGCCTGCGCCTCGGAGGACTACGCCGCCTGCCGCGGACTGGCCGAGGAGATTCAGGAGCTTGTTCGGAGTTAACGCGAGGGCAGGGGGCATGTCGGCCTCCTGGTCTTACAGGAGTGAAACAACAATGAAACCAGGACAGATTCCGGCCCTGCTGCGAGGGGCGTTTCTGGTTGCCCTGGGGGCTTTCGCCGCATCGGTATGTCCCGCTGAGGAGCCGTCGCCGCCCGTGCGCCTGACGTTCGACGGCGGCTTCAAGCAGCACCTGACCTGGTCGCCCGACGGCAAGAAGTTCCTCTTCACCCGCATTCACCAGGGGAAGATGGGCCTCTGGACCATCAACGCCGACGGCAGCGATCTTAAGCCGCTGCTCCCCGGCGAGGCCGCGCCTCACTTCGATGGCCACTGGTCGCCCGATGCCAAGCGCATTGTCTTCGTCTTCGATGTCCTTCAGGGGACCGACGGCAAGTTGCAAATCAACACGGTCAACGCCGAGGACGGCACCGACAACAAGAACCTGATCCCGCACCAGGCGTTCGAGGAGTCGCCGCGCTGGTCGCCCGATGGCAAGCGGCTCCTTTTCGTCAGCACGCGCGATAAGAACCAGGAAATCTACCTCGCCGATGCCGACGGCAAGAACGTCCGTCGGCTGACCAGCGAAATTGCCGCCGACAACAACCCGAATTGGTCGCCCGACGGCAAGCAGGTGGTGTTCACCAGCGGGCGCACCGGCAATCTGGAGATCCACGTCATGAACGCCGACGGCGGCGACGTCCGCCGGCTGACCAATCATCCGGCGATGGATTACTGGCCGGTCTGGTCGCCCGACGGCCGGCACATCGCCTTCACCTCCAACCGCGACGGCAACTACGAGATCTATGTCATGAATGCCGACGGCTCCCAGCCGCGCAACCTGACGTGCCACCCGGCCCAGGACAACTACGCCGCCTGGTCGCCGGACGGCAAGCGGCTGGCCTTCATCTCCAACCGGGGCGGCGGCTACGACATCTATGTCATGGAAGTGAAGTAACCCCGGTCGCCCCTCATTCCTTGCCGACGGGGGCCCGGCTTGCTGACCGGCACAGGTCCAGGGCCTGGGCGGGATCGAGGACGCGGGCTAGCTCATTGGGATGATGGCGGAACCAGGCAACGACCAGGAGCACGCTGTCCACCGCGCCGGCCGCCGGCGGCAAGGGCCGGGCCGGCTGCCGCCAATAGACCGCCTCGATATGGGCCGCCATGGTCCGCCGGCTGACCTCATCGCAGGGCGCCGCTGCGGCCGCCACCACCTGTCCCTGCCGGATCAGGTACCACCGCTCATCCCCATCGTGGCCGCTGACCGGGTAGACAAACGAGTATCGCTCTTGCGCCCAGCGGAGCCGCTCCAGCTGGGTGTGCAGCCAGCGGAGGGCCTCGACCTGATCGCGCAGGGCGGCGGCCCGCTCGAAGGCCAGGGCCGCGGCTGCCTCCGCCATCGCCCGCTCCAGCGCTTCCAGCGGGGAGAGGTCTTTCCCTTCCAGAAAAGCGCGGGCCGCGCCGACCTGCCCGGCGTAGACGGCGTGGGTGCAGGCAGCGGCACAGGGGCCCAGGCAAGTGCCGATCTCATGGCGGACACAGCCGGCCGCGCGCGGCAGGGGGAATAGCTCGCGCTGCTCGGCGAAGACCATTTCCTGGGGCCGCGGGCAGTCGCGCAGCCGAAACCAGTCGTTGACCCGGCGGACGGCTTCGGCGGCAGCACGGCCGGCCGGCACAGGGCCGTAGCAGGCGACGGCGCCGGCGGGCGGGCGCGAGGCCAGGAAAACATACGGGGCGGGCCGCCGGCCGAGGCAGACATAAAGGCGGCGCTGCCGCCGCGGCTGGTCCTTGATGTTGAACCGCGGCCGCCAGCGGCGGATCAACTCCAGCTCGCGGAGCAAGGCGGCAAACTCGCTGGGGGCGTACTCCCAGACCAGATGGCGGGCATGCTCAAGGATCTTGCCGGCGCGCGGGTCGCGCCCCTTGGCGCGGAAGTAGCTAAGCAGACGCGTCCGCAAACACTTGGCCTTGCCGACGTAGATCAGCTCCCCATGGCCGTCCACCATACCGTAGACGCCGGGGCGGCGCGGACACTGCTGCCGCACGCGCGCCCGCAACCCCGCAGGCCGGGCGGCGTAAATGTGGTGCAAGGGAGGCGGCCCGTCGGCTGGGTCAAGAGCGGCCGGCCCGAACCCCGTGAACGCCCCTGGCGAGAACAACCCTTCCACGACGGCTCCTTCCGTTGAACGCACCACCTCGCCCGGTCAACTCCTGAGCTACGAGGAAGGGACGCCGGGGCCGGTCCCTTCGGGCAAGGGGCAGAGCCGCTCGACGCTTTCCAGCAGCCGCTCGATCGGGAAGGGCTTGTAGAGGTAATCGTCCACACCCAATGCCTCGGCATAGGCGCGGTGTTTGACCCCCTCGTTGGACGTGATCATGATGACCTTTGGTCCGGGCGTGGGCCGATGTTTTAGCCGCTCCAGTACCAGAAAGCCGCTCGTCCGGGGCATCATCATGTCGAGGATGACCAGGGCGGGAGCCTCGCGCTCGGCGGCGGCCAGCCCGGTGTTGCCGTCCATGGCGGTCACGACGCGGTAGCCCTTGCGCTCCAGCGCCGGGCAGACTTCCCGGAGGACCTCGGGGTCGTCATCCATCACCAGGATGGTTCGAGCGGCGGTCATGGCGTGAGCCCTCTCAAGGCGGTCCGGGGCCGGGCGCAAGCGGGGACAGCTTGGGGAAATGATGATGTATCATAGAACAATACCCAGGCAAGCTCAACCCGATGAGGGCCGGCCGCCGCTGTCATGACTGAACCACCTGCTCAGCTGGGCTACCGCATGCCCGCCGAATGGGAGCCCCACGAGGCAACCTGGATCGCCTGGCCACACCGCCGAGACGATTGGCCGGGCAAGTTCGCGCCCATCCCGTGGGTTTACACCGAGATCGTCCGCCACCTGCACCGGGCCGAGCGCGTGCGCATCCTGGTCGCCGACCGCCGCGAGGAAGCGCGGGCACGCTGGCGGCTGCGCCGGGCCGGCGCGGACAATCCGGGGGTCGAGTTTGTCATCTGCCCGACCGACCGGGTCTGGACCCGCGACTACGGGCCGACCTTCCTCAAGTCGGCCGACGGCGGCACGGCCCTGCTCGATTGGCAGTTCAACGGCTGGGCCAAGTACCCCAACTGGCAGCGCGACGACGCCGTGCCCGCGCGGCTGGCCGAGTGGCTGAAGCTGCGCGTCTGGCAGCCGCAGCTCGACGGCCGCCGCATCGTCCTGGAAGGCGGCAGCATCGACGTCAACGGCCAGGGCCTGCTGCTAACCACCGAGGAATGCCTGCTCAGCGACGTACAGCAGCGCAACCCCGGCCTGACGCGGCACGATTACGAGCGGGTCTTCGCTGATTACCTGGGCGTCCGCAAGGTGCTCTGGCTCGGCCGGGGCATCGCCGGCGACGACACGCATGGCCACATCGATGACCTGGCGCGCTTCGTCGGGCCGCGGACGGTCGTTACCTCGGTCGAAGAGGACCCGTCCGATGTCAATTACGAACCGACCCAGGAAAATCTAGAGCGGCTGCGCGGCATGACCGACCTCGACGGCCGGCCGCTGGAGGTAGTGCCGCTGCCGCTGCCGGAGCCGGTGGTGTTCGACGGCCAACGGCTGCCGGCCAGCTATGCCAATTTCTACATCGCCAACGATCGAGTGCTGGTGCCGACGTTCAACGATCCCAACGACCGCCGGGCGTTGGGGATTCTGGCCGATCTCTTCCCCGGCCGAACGGTGGTCGGGATTCACGCTGTTGACCTGGTCTGGGGGCTGGGCACACTGCACTGCCTGACGCAGCAGCAGCCGGCTTGAAAGCAGTCTCGCTGCCCTCCGAGCCCGGCGCGCGCTCGGATTCCTTCGGACTCAACGGGGGAGAGGCCGGGCGCGCAGCCGCTGTTAACCGGCCGGTTGACACCAGCCGCTCGCTCAGCCGGAACCCGCCTACCAAGCTGACAACCTCTCCGACGCAAGGTATAGTAGGGGCGGCCGGTTGGCTGTCGGCTCTCCCACTTCCTGTATCGGGTATCAACCTATGCAAGGGCCCCCTGCACTGCTGAAGTTTATCGGCAAGGCCGCACTCAACGCCATCGGCATCGGTCTGGCCGCCGATCTGGTGGTGGATGTCCTCCCCGAGGTGGCCAAGGATGTCTGGGAATGGTGGGGCAAGAAACGCTCGATCCAGGAGAGGCAGGCCGAGGTCGAGGCCCTGGCCCAGGCCAGCCCCGCCGAG
>DATLYH010000184.1:0-9207 GCA_035575035.1 Gemmataceae bacterium | reverse complement strand
GGCGGGACGGCGGCCGCCTGATGGTCTTGCGCGAATGCTCGGGAAAGTAGTCCAGGGGAAAGGCCGCCATCAACGATGCGAGAGGCGGTTGATGTTCCGGTGCGGCATTGCCCCATCTGCTGTTCCGCATGTTGGGCCCTCGTCGGCCCGGCGCCAGCGCCGGCGCGGCGGCGAGGGGTGTGGTATTTGCACGGGAGACGGTCGGGCCTGCGCCGCACGGCCTGGGAGCCGCGTGCAGGCGGGGGCAAGAGACTCGAGTGACGTGTGGCACGCCGTTTTCCACCGTTTCGACACCATCACCGGCCGGGGCGGGGGGGCAAGGGATGCGGCTTGCCGCCCGGCCCGTCCGGTGATGTTAATGCCTGCCGGCCCGGCGAGAGACATCCGAGAACTCTCGCCGACCCGCCACCGCGCCTCAACTCCGGTTTGAGGAAAGGAAGGCCGCCCGGCCGTCGGGCCCGACCGGGACCGTTTTAAGCGCCAACCGCTATTGTATGATATTCTCCGTCAAGTGGAAAGGGACTCAACCGGAGGAACCAGGTCTTCCGGTCGGTTTTCCTTTCCGCAGAGCCGTCGCGGACGCCCTGGGCTCAGGCCGGCTTGAGAGCGACCTTGGCGCCGCCCTCTTCGAGTTTCTTCTTGAGGGCCTCGGCGTCCGCCTTCGACAGATGCTCCTTGACCGGCTTGGGGGCGCCCTCGACCAGGTCCTTGGCCTCCTTCAGGCCCAGCCCGGTGATCTCGCGGACCACCTTGATGACGTTGATCTTCTTGGCCGGGTCGGCGAGGCCGTCGAGGATGACGTTGAACTCGGTCGGCTCGGCCTTGGCCTCGGCCGGCGCGCCGCCCGGACCCGGGGCCCCCGGCACGGCGGCAACCGCGACGGCGCCGGCAGCCGCCTTGATGCCGTGCTTTTGTTCGAGATAATCGCCCAGCTCGACCGCCTTGGCGACCGTCAGGGCCGCGATTCTGTCGCCCAGCTCCGCGATTTCCGGGGTCCACTGGCGACCATTGCCTTCAGCCATAGCGTTCGATCCTTTCTCAATACAGTGCTGCCGAAGCAAAGCAGCGTGCGTGCGTAATAGCTTGTCGATTTCTGAGCCGCGACCATCCGGGAGCGGGCCCGGACAGCGGACCGCTCGCGAACGCTCGCGGCTCGGACTCTTACTTACGATGGCGCGGCCGCGGTGTCTTCCTTCTTCTCGGCCAACGTCTTGATCTGCCCGGCGACCGTCGCAGCGGGGCCGAGGATCTGACGGACCAGCCGCGAGGCCGGGCCCAGCGCCAGCTGGATGACCCGGCCAATGGCCTCGGCCCGGGTCGGCATCGACTTGGCCTGCTCGAAGGTGATCGGCTGGCCATCGACGAACGAGCCCTTGAACTTCACCAGGTCCTTGAGCTTGGCGTTCTTCTTGACCAGTTCGTTGATCTGGTTCTCCAGCTCGCGGCTTAACTCGGCGAGGCTGGCGCCACCCCAGGCCAGGGCCGTCGGGCCCTCCCAGTAAGAGGCCGGCTGATCGACGTTGAATCCCAGCTCGTTGAGCACCCGCCGGGTCAGGCTGTTCTTGACCACCTGCAGGCGGATGTTCTTCTTGCGGAGGTTTAGCCGCAGCTGGTTGTCGGTCGGGCCGTTCAGACCGCTGATGCTGAGCAATACCAGGTCGCGGACATCCTTGAAGGTGTTCTTCAAGGCGTCCATCTCCATCTGCTTGATCTGCTTGCTCATGTCCGTAGTCCGTAGTCCGTAGTCCGCCGTCCGTAGCCAGCCTTGCTACCGGCTACAGACGGCGGGCGCGGACGAATCACATACTCACTCGAATGCCCGGGGTCATGGTGCCGGCCACGGTGATCGACTTGATGTAGTGCCCCTTGACGCCGGCCGGCTTGGCGGCGCGGATCTGCTCGACGAAGGCGGTGATGTTGGCAACCAGTTTGTCGTCGTCGAAGCTCATCTTGCCGACGCCGGCGTGGACATTGCCCCCCTTGTCGGAGCGGTATTCGACCTTGCCGGCCTTGAACTCACGGACAGCCGCCGCCACGTCGCCGCCAGCCGGGATGACCGTGCCGGCCTTGGGGGTCGGCATCAGGCCGCGCGGACCGAGCACCTTGCCGAGCCGGCTGACCTGGCCCATCATGTTCTGGGTGGCCAGGGCGACGTCGAAGTCGAGCCACCCTTCCTGGATTTTCTTGATCAGTTCGTCGCTGCCGGCGTAGTCGGCGCCCGCCTCCTTGGCCTTGGTAACATCGTCGCCCTGGCAGAAAACCAGCACCCGCACCGTCTTGCCGACCCCGTGGGGCAATGCCACACTGCCGCGGATCATCTGGTCGCTCTGGGTGGCGTCGATGCCGAGCGCCATGTGGACCTCGACGGTTTCGTCGAATTTGGCCCGCTTGATCTGTTTAAGCAGGGCGATGGCCCGCTTCAGGGGAGCCGGCTCCTCCTTGGCGATCTTCTGCCGGAGGTTGCGGAGCAGGTTTTTCAGTTTCTTGCCGCGCGGCGGCGCCTGCCCGGGACGCTTGCCGCGCTTCTTGGTCGGCTCCTCGGCGGCGGGAGCCCCAGGCGGAGCGGGCGCAGCGGCCGGGGCAGCCGTAGCCGCGGCGACCCCCGAGGGGGCGGGTGCAGCGGCCGAGCCGTCCGCCGGGGGCGCGGCCTCCGCCTTGGAGGCGGCTTCCTTCTTCTTGGCCGCCCGGGATTTCTTCGCCTCGTCGGCCGGCTTTTCAGCAGCGGCCGCCTCGGGGGCCTTCGCAGGCGTCTCGGCAGAGGTAGCGGCTTGTTTCTTGGCCATGGCTGGTGTCGGTTTTATCGTGGTGAACGTTCAGGCGGGCGGCCGGTCCCGCCTGGTTTCTCCTGGACATCGGCGGGCCAGCACGGGTTCGGGCGCTCAACCTTCGATGGTAATGCCCAGGCTCCGGGCCGTCCCGGCGATGATGCGGGTAGCATGGTCAAGGTCCCGAGCATTGAGGTCCGGCAGCTTCCGCTGGGCAATCTCGCGGATCTGTTTCTCGCTCACCTTGAACCCCTTGTACTTGCCACTCTTTTTGGCCTTTTCCTCGGGCGGGATCAGCTCGCCCCCCTTCTTCTTCTCGAGGGGAATGCCGGCGGCCTGCTTGAGCAAGATCGCCGCCGGCGGGCTCTTGACGGTGAACTCGAAGGTGCGGTCCGAGTAGACGGTGACCACCACCGGCACGGTGATCCCCATGTAATCCTTCCGGGTCCGCTCGTTGAACTGCGTCACAAAGGCGCCGATGTTGACGCCATGCTGGCCCAGCGCCGGGCCGACCGGCGGGGCCGGGGTCGCCTGCCCGCCCGTCACTTGCAGCCGAATCTGGGCCACTACTTGTCGGGCCATGATCTTCCTTCGTCATTCGTCATTGGTCCTCCGTCATTCGTCATTAGGTGCTAATGACGAATGACCGCTGACCAATGCTTTCACACCAATTCCACTTGCCAGTATTCCAGCTCGACCGGGACGGGCCGGCCGAAGATGGTCAACTCGACCCGGACCAGGTTCTTGGCTTCGAGCAGTTCCTTGACCTCCCCTTCCATGCCGGCGAAGGTGCCGTCCTTGACCCGGACCCGGTCGCCGCGGTCGAACTTGGGCTTGGTTGGCTTCAGGCCGGCCTTCTCCAACCCTTGCTGGCCGAGCATTCGCTCGACCTCGTGCGGCGGCATCGGCGGCGGCGGGCGGTTGACGCCGGCCCCCACGAAGTCGCCAACGCCGGGGGTCTCCCGGAAGAGGTAGAGAATACGGTCATTAAAGTCCACCTCGACCATCAGGTAGCCGGGGTAGAGCTTGCGCTCGCGCGCCACCCGCTTGTTGTTGCGGAGTTCGATGACCTTTTCCGTAGGGATAATGATCTGGCCGAAGTATTCCTCCAACCCCTCGATCTTGACGCGGCGTTCGATGGCCTCCTTGATCGCCTCCTCTCGCCCGCTTTGAACCTTGACCACGTACCAGCGTTTGTTGCTCGGCTTGGCGGGGGCCTCGGGCTCGGCCGGAGGGGCTGGCGCCTCGTCGGCCTTGGGGGCGGCAGGCTTGGCTTGGGGCGGCGCGGCCGCAGCCGGCGGGGCCTCGGGCGGAGGCGGCGGCGCGCTCTCGGGCAGCCCGGCCTGGGGGGCCGGCTGCGGGGTGTCCAGAGTTGACCGTTCGTCCGTCATGACAGGAGCCCTGTCTCGTTTCAGGCAACCGCCCGGCGTTCACCAAGAGGAGCGTGCCTTCTGCGCCTCCTTCTGCACCTCGACCGGGGAGGCGCCAAAGCGCAGCACGCCGATCCCCCGAAGCAGGTTGGCCCAAATGAGGTCCGCTACCAGGAGGAAAATCGTCAGCAGGACCACGCAGGTCAGCACCACGATGGTGTCCTGGAACAGGCGGCGGCGGCTGGTCCACGACACCTTGTTCATCTCCGCCTCGGTGGCAATCAGGAAGTCGGCAAAGGTCGGCACGTTGACGACGCGCCACGCCAGCCAGAGGGAACAGGCTGCCAGCAGCAGCGGCAAGGTGAAGCGCACCGCCGGCAGCAGGGTCAGCTGGTGGTACGTCACCGTTGCCGTGGCCGGCGTCGGCTCGCCGGCTTGCGGCATTCCCTTGCGCAGCGACTCGGCCTCCTCGCGCCGAGTCCGCGCCTCCAGCGGCCGGCCCGCGTCCTCGGCCTCCTTCGCCTGTTGCAAGAGCCGGTCGATCTCCTGCTGTTGGGCGGCGACCACCTTGTCGAACGCCTCGCGGCTGACGACCTGGCCGGCCTCCAACTCCCCTCGGATGCCCGGGACCGTGACCTTGACGTAGTTCCTCAGCAAGTCATCGTTGATGTCCCGCAGGGTGTAGCGGTCGAATGTCACCGTCTCCCATCCGTCGGGGAAGCGCTGGTCCAGCACCACTCGGGCGTCATTGGCGCTCTCGATGACGGCCCGACCGGTGAATGGGATGTTGATGGCCCAGTCGCCGACGCCGGCCAGGCGGTTGCCCTGAGTGAGTGTGAAGATGCCGGCACCGGTCAGGATCAGGATGCCCAGGATCGTCCCCCGGCGGACGCGCTGCCCCTGGCTGCGCTTGTAGGTGGTGGTGCTGAACCAGCCCTGGCTCTCGGCAGCGATCAGCCACCGGGTGAAGCCGGGCTTGAGGAACAGCCGGCCAACCGCGGCCAGCAGGACCAGCCCCACCAGCACCGTGACCGCGATGCCGCCCAGGCGGCCCG
The DNA here is from genome assembly GCA_035575035.1 of Gemmataceae bacterium. Taxonomy (GTDB): domain Bacteria; phylum Planctomycetota; class Planctomycetia; order Gemmatales; family Gemmataceae; genus DATLYH01. The sequence continues at coordinate 4,017 of DATLYH010000184.1, read as the reverse complement.
CTTCGCCGAACAGGCGGCCCTCGTAGGTCCAGCGCTCCATCAGGCCGCCGAACCAGCGAAGGAGCAGCCCGATCAGAAGGACGGCCACCAGGCCGACGCCGACGCCGGCCCGAAGCCCAGGCAGCGGCTGAGGGCCGACCAGGCGGGCGCCGACATAAACGAACCCCGCTGCCACGGCAATGAGCACCAGGCCAAGCAGGGTCGCGTTGACGAACTCGCCCGTCCAGCGCACCAGCCAGTCAGCGACGGCTGCCTGCCACAGGCGGGGGACCAGTGCGAAGACTACCGCCAGACCGGCCAGGACGTATACCACCCCGAGCAGGGTGGCGACCGGGAGGCGATTCCACAGGCCCCGCGGGGCAGCTTCCGGGGCGTTCTTTACCGCCACAGCCATGACCGTTCCTTCAGGGGTCGATTTTCGCTTGACAACGGGCGACCGCCGAGCCGATCCGTGCCCTGCCCACCGCCCGCCATTGAAAACCAGAACAGGGCCGGAGCGAGTCGAACGCTCAACCCCCGGTTTTGGAGACCGGTGCTCTGCCAATTGAGCTACGGCCCTTTACCAGAAGGCCGGGGTCAGGGATCAGGGGTCAGAAAAGACAAGGACGGCCGCGACGCGGCTTCTCGCCCGGTTTTTTCTCACCCCTGACCCCTGGCCCCTGACCCCTATTTTTTCCGCGATTCCTTGTGCAGGGTGTGCCGGCGCTCCTTGCGGCAGTACTTCTTCCGCTCGAGGCGGTCCGAGGTTCCCTTTACCAGCCGTTCCGTCCGGTAGTTGCGGGCGCCGCAGACGCTGCACTCCAGCCAGACGTACTCACGCCGATCACTCGCCATGGGCCAAGGCTCCGCAAGGCCGGCCCGGAGGCGGGCAGCGTTCCGCCCGCCCCAGGGCCAGGGCCGGTTGGTTTACTCCAAGATCTTGGTCACAACGCCAGAGCCGACCGTGCGGCCGCCCTCGCGGATGGCGAAGCGGAGGCCCTCGTCCATGGCGATGGGCATGTCGGGGAGCAGCTCCACGACCATCTTGATGTTGTCGCCGGGCATGCACATGTCGGCCTTGTTGCCGTCAGCGCCGATCAACTCCTTGACGGTGCCGGTCACGTCCGTGGTGCGGAAGTAGAACTGCGGCCGATAGCCGGGGAAGAAGGCGGTATGCCGGCCGCCCTCCTCCTTGGTCAGAACGTAGACGTTGGCCTCGAACTTGGTGTGCGGCGTGATGGAGCCGGGCTTGGCCAGCACTTGGCCGCGCTCCAACTCGTGGCGCTCGATGCCGCGGAGCAGCACGCCGACGTTGTCGCCGGCGATCCCCTTTTCCAGCGTCTTGTTGAACATCTCCACGCCGGTAACGACGGTCTTACGCGGCTGCCGCATCAGGCCGACGATCTCGACCTCATCGCCGACCTTGACCGTGCCGCGCTCGATCCGGCCGGTGCCGACCGTGCCGCGCCCCTTGATCGAGAAGACGTCCTCGATCGACATCAGGAAGGGCTTGTCCTCGGCCCGCTCGGGCGTGGGGATGTAGGTGTCCAGGGCGTTGAACAGGTCGTCGATGCACTTGCACGCGGCGTCGTCCTTGCCGTTGGAGAGCATGGCCGCCAGGGCATTGCCGCGGATGATCGGGACCTCGTCGCCGGGGAAGTCGTACTTGTTGAGCAGCTCGCGCATCTCCATCTCGACCAACTCGAGCAGGTCGGGGTCGTCCACCGTGTCGATTTTGTTGAGGAAGACGACAATGTAAGGGACGTTGACCTGGCGGGCCAAGAGAAGGTGCTCGCGGGTCTGGGGCATCGGCCCGTCGTTGGCAGCGACGACCAGGATGGCGCCGTCCATCTGGGCGGCCCCGGTGATCATGTTCTTGATGTAGTCGGCATGGCCGGGGCAGTCGATGTGGGCGTAGTGCCGGTTGGGGGTCTCGTACTCGACGTGGGCCACCGCGATGGTCACCGTCTTCAGTTCGTCGCGCTCCGTACCCCCCTTGGCGATTTCCTTGTAGGTCTTGACCCTCAGGTCCGGCTTGAACTTGACGGCCGAACGCATCACCATCGCCGCGGTCAAGGTAGTCTTACCGTGGTCGATGTGCCCGATGGTGCCGACGTTGACGTGCGGCTTGGTCCGCGCAAATACTTCCTTAGCCATCGTTCCTCCGCGCGATTCAAAGCAGTGCCCCCCGGGCCTGGGCCGCCTGGGGATTAGGGGGAAGAAACGTCTTACCCAAACTCAAAAGCTGCTGCTGGGAGTCGAACCCAGAACCGCCACATTACCAATGTGGTGCGCTACCGTTGCGCCACAGCAGCAAGGTGATTATTCGTACTGATCCTGTGGACCTACCTCGCTTCCGATCCATTTCCGCCGCTGGTGGGTCCGTTCGCGATGACCGTGGGCACAGACTGCATCGCACTTGGCGATCTCCAAGCACCTCTTGGGCAGTCCTTCAGGACCAGCCCCCCGGAAGGAGCGGGCGACGGGAATCGAACCCGCAACAACGAGCTTGGAAGGCTCGCGCTCTGCCAATTGAGCTACGCCCGCATCGCCCTGATTGCTGCGAGTGGGCCGGGCAGGATTCGAACCTGCGAAGGGCTATGCCCGCCAGATTTACAGTCTGGTGCCATTGGCCGCTCGGCCACCGACCCGCCTCGGAGTGCGACCAAGGGGAAGCTAGCGGTGGGACTCGAACCCACGACCCGCGGATTACAAATCCGCAGCTCTGGCCACTGAGCTACGCTAGCGCAGCCTGGCGCGTGGAAAGAGTCAGTATAGGAGATCGGCACAAATGCTGCAAGGCGAAATCCCCGCCCCGGCCTTGCATCCCGCAGTCTCCGCCGTCCCAACATCTTTGGCCGGCCCGCGCCAACGCTACCTTCATTCTACAGACAACCGACGGCTCGAATAGTTCAGAGCCGGCCCTGCCTTCCAGATGGGGCCTCCTCTCCTTGTTGATAGTATACCACAAAATCTGACCTTCTGTACATTCTGTACAAATGATTGAGGCCCGCCAGCGTAATAACTGGTAGAAGGAGACGAACATCGTCCCGGCCTCTCTTCTCCTTTGTATGGAAGAAGCCCGCACGCGGCCGAGGATTTTTGGCCCCTCTCCGGCCGAGGTGGTTCCGGCCGGCAACCGGGCCGGCGTCGGCGAAGCGAGGTTGCTTTGATGAGCGGCTTTCATGCAATCACAGCGCTGGCCCTCAGCGGCGCCTTTGTCTTCGGCATCGTGCTGGCGCTCCTGGGCAGCATCAAGCTGACACTGGCCAAGCGGCTGCAAATCAGCGAGACGCAGGTCGGCATCCTGCTGTCGGCATTGAACCTGGCTCTCTTGCCGATGGTGCTTCTTAGCGGCCTCCTCATCGACCAGTGGGGGGTGCGGCTGGTGATGATCCTCGGCTCGTTCGTGACCTGCGTGGCCATCTATGGCCTGACGCTGCACCAGACCAGCTACCGCCTGGCGGTGGTCGCCATCCTGCTGGTCGGGCTGGGGGCGGCCTGTGTCAGCACCGCCAGCGTCGTCCTGATGCCGCAGGCCTTCTTCAGCGGCCGGCCGGACATGCTGGGGGCGGCGCTGAACCTGGGGATGGCATTCTTTGCCCTGGGGGCGCTGGTGACGCCGGCGTTGGTGGATGTGCTCCTGGCCCGCCTCAGCTTCCGCACCACGCTGGGCCTGGTGGCGGTGCTCTGCCTGACGCCGGCCCTGCTGGCGGTGGTGGCCAACATCCCGGGCGAGAGCCAGAAAGCGACCCTGGGCCAGGTGGTGGCCGACCGCTACTTCTGGGTGGCAGGGCTGGTCTTCTTCCTGTACGCGCCGCTGGAGGCGTCGGTCGGCACCTGGGCCACCACGTTCCTTCTGGAGATGGGCAACCGCGAACGGCGGGTTGCCTGGCTGCTGTCGGGGTTCTGGCTGGCGTTTTTGGCGTCGCGGCTGCTGGCGGCCTACCTTCAGGTTGCGGCCGATGCCTGGGTGATCCTGACCCTGGGGGTGCTGGCGGCGGTGCTGCTGGGCAGTCTGGCGGGGGCGCCCAACCG
>DATLYH010000183.1:0-32754 GCA_035575035.1 Gemmataceae bacterium | reverse complement strand
CTCGGCGGTCAGCGCCTCGATTTGCCGCTGCTGCTCCTCGACAAGTTCCAGCAGCTCCTCATAGCTCGGTTGACGTCCGGTCATTCGGAATAGAATAGCAAACTGGTGGCTCCTGGACAGGGAACCCGCTAATCAAGTACGGGGTGAGAGGGCTCGCGGCTAAACGGCGTCTCCTGCAATCGCGCCGTCAGCAATTCATACAGGGCATCGAGCGATTGCGCGATCACCTTGACATCGGCCAGCACCGGCATGAAGTTGGTATCGCCGTGCCAGCGCGGGACCACGTGCCAGTGCAGGTGGCCGGGCAACCCGGCCCCAGCCGCGTGCCCCAGGTTCAGCCCGATGTTGTAACCGTCGGGCTGCATCAGGCCGTCCAGGACGCGCACCATCCGCCGCACTGTCTCCATCGTTTCCAGTAACTCGTCGGCGTCGAGGTCATCGAGCCGGCCCTTGTGGGCCCGCGGCGCCACCAGCAGGTGGCCGTTGTTGTAGGGGAAGCGGTTCAGCACCACCACGCTCCGCGGCGTCCGCAGGGCGATCAGGTGGCGGCGGTCATCCTGGGCGGCCAACCCCTGACAGATGAAGCATGGGTCTTCCGCCGTCGGTGCCTTGGCCGCTGCCACATACGACAGCCGCCACGGCGCCCAGAGATGTTTCATCTGATCCATCCTCGACTCGATCCCACCAAAGTCTGCCGGCATCCTCAGGGGTCGGTGCGCATCCCAAGGGCATCGGCCAGCGCCAGCCGCTGGCGAATGGGCGGGTGATCGTCGAACATCCAGACCACCAGCGGGTGCGGGTCAGGGTCCACCTTGTTCAGGCGGGCCAACTTGACGAACGCGGAGCGGTAGGCCTGATGCAGACCGGTCCGCTCCAGGGCATAGCGGTCGCACTGGCGCTCGAAGAAGCGGCTGACCGCGTTTTGCAGTGGGGCCAGGGCCAGGCCGAACAGCGACAGCACCAGCAACACCAGCGGCAGAGCGCCGGGATCGTTGAACGCCTCGTAGCCGAGCGACTCAGCCCCCCGTCGCAGTACCTGATCGACCAGCCAGAGGCCGCCGACCGCCAGCATCACGCTCCAGACGATCAGTTTGGGCAGGTGGCGGTGGACGTGATGGCCGACCTCGTGGGCGAAGACCACCTCGATTTCCTCCGGCGTGAACTGCTCCAAGAGGGTATCGCCCAGGAGTACACGGCGGGTCCGACCCAGACCGGCCAATGCGGCGTTGGCCTTGCGTGTCTCGGCGCTGAGGTGCAGTCGGTAGATCCCTTCCACCTTCAGCCCGGTCCCCTCGGCCACCCGCCGGAGCCGTTCCAGCAAGGCCGGGTCATCCAGGGGGGTAACCTTGTAGAAGAGCGGCAAGATGACCACCGGCAGCAGCTGGCCCAGGACCAGCGTTACCGCCAGCCAACCGACCGCCGCCCACACCCACCACCAATCACCGCTGTACCACAGCAGGGCGTACAGGCCGAGCAGCAACATCAACCCGATCGGCCCGCCCACCAGCCAGCCCTTGACCTGCCGCCAGACCCAACGGGGGAACGTCAGCTTGCTCAGCCCGTAGCGATGCTCCAGGACGAACCCGGACCAGAAATCGAGCGGCAGCGTCAGCAGCTCCAGGCCGGCGGCATAAAGGAACCCCAGCGCCACCAGCCGGAGCCAGTCGTTGTCGCCCGTCCATTGGCGCACCCAGCGGTCCAGGTGAGGGCCGCCGAGCAAGGCCATGAGCGCGATGGCGGACAGGCTCAGCACCAGCGAGCCGATGGTGGCCAGTAGCTTCTGGCGCTCGTAGCGCTTGACCTCCGCCGAGGTCGGCTCCAGGTCGGTCGCGAGGGGTGTTTCCGTGGCCATGAGGGTGTGGTGGTCCTTTCGATGGCAATGGTCCTGGTTCGCCGTGAGCCCTCTCACCCCCAGGGGTGAGGGGGCGTACTCGCCGGAAGCGTGCGGCTAACCGATCACTCATCTTCCGGTTCCTCATCTGCGGCAGTCTCGTCGGGTTCGGCTTCCGCCGGGCTCGCCGTTGCCCGGGCGGCATCCGGTCCCTTGTCGCCGCCGCGGCTGCTGATCCCCAGGGCCCGGAGCTTGCTCGCCAGGCTTCCCCGGCTCATGCCGAGGATGCGAGCCGCTTTCAGCTGGTTGCCGCCGGTCTGCTCCAGCACCTGCGTCAATAGCTGCCGCTCCACGCGTCGCAGCGTCTCCTTGTACAGGTTCTCTGAGCCGGCTGCCAGCCGCTCGGCGATGAACTCGCGCAAGGTGGGCCGCTCCTCGGCGTAGCCCGGCCGCGCCTCCAGTTCGCCGCACTTCTGCCGCAGGTATTCGGGCAGAAAGTCGGCCACTAGGACCGATCCGGTTGTCTGGAGCAGTGCCTGTTTCAATACGCTTTGCAATTCGCGGAGGTTGCCCGGCCAGGGGTAGCGCTGCAACAAGGCCAGTGCTTCGGGGGCGACCCGCTGAACGTCCTTGCCCAACTCGCGGTTGTACCGCCGCAGGTAATGCTCCACCAGCAGCGGCAGGTCTTCGCCGCGCTCGCGCAGCGGCGGCAGCCGGATGGTGAAGACGCTCAGCCGATAATACAGGTCGGCCCGGAAGCGCCCCTGGGAGATGAGCGCCTCCAGGTTCTGGTTGGTCGCCGCCAGCAGCCGGACATCGGTCTGAATGGTCTCGTTGCCTCCCAGCCGCTCGAAGCGCTGTTCCTGGAGCACACGCAGCAGTTTGCTCTGGGTCAACGGCGCCATATCGCCGACCTCGTCAAGGAAGAGAGTACCGCCGGAGCACTGCTCGAACTTGCCGATGCGCTGCCGGACCGCCCCGGTGAAGGCCCCCTTCTCATGGCCGAACAGCTCACTCTCCAGGAGCGTCTCGGGAATGGCGGCACAGTTGATGGCCAAAAACGGCTTGTCGGCTCGCCGGCTGTGCTGGTAAATGGCCCGGGCGACCAACTCCTTGCCGGTGCCGCTCTCGCCGGTGATCAGCACGGTGACGTCCTGCGGCGCCACCCGGCCGATGGCCTTGTAGACCTCCTGCATGGCGGGACAGCGGCCGACAATGGCATCCGCCCGGTCGTTCATCGGCTCGGTCTCGGCCAGGACGGTCGGCGTGCTCATCAGGCGGCGGATTTCCAGGGCCCGCTCGATGGTCTGCTGGAGCTGCACCAGCCGCGGCGGCTTGAGCAGATAATCATAGGCCCCCAACTTCATCGCCTCGATGGCGGTCTCGGTGGTGCTGGAGCCGGTGATGAAGATGACCGGACTGCGGGCGTCGATCTCGCGGAGCTGACGGAAGACCTCCAGGCCGCTCTGGTCGGGCAGGATAATATCCAGGATGGTGACGTCGGGGTGGTGTTCCTGGGCCAGGGCTAGTCCTTCCCGGCCGGTGGTGGCAGTGAGGATTTCCGGCGGCGAACCGCGAAAGGCTCGGCGAAGAATGGCCAGGAGCATGGCCGGCTCGTCATCGACGACCAGGAGCTTGGGCATGGGCCACCTCCTCGGCTGGTGCTACTGGCAGCATGCTAAACCAATCCTTATCTTAACCCAATCCGAAAACTGCTCCAAGGAAGCGCCATGCCGATCACCGCCGTTTATGCCGAGCCGATCGTCGGCCACGTCAAGCCGGACCTTGCCATCCTTAGCTCGCTCGGCGAGCATGTCCGCGGCCATTACGTGCTGGTTCGTGTCATCGATGAAAGGGGTCGCGTCGGCCTCGGCGAGGCCAGCGTCACCAGCGTCTGGAGCGGCGAGACCCAGCCCGGCACCATCGCCCTGATCCGCGATGTGCTCGCTCCGCTGGTTGTCGGCGCCGACCCGTTCGACACCGAGTGGATCAGCCGGCGGCTCGACCGGGCCGCCTTCGGCAACAGTTTCGCCAAGGCCGCCCTGGAAATGGCCCTGCTTGATCTGCAAGGAATCATCCTCGGCGTCCCGGTATACCGGCTGCTCGGGGGCAAGGACCCAGACACGGACGGCATCCGCCTGAAGTTTGTGGTCGGCGCCGTCGAGCCCGAGCAGGCGGCGGAGCGGGCCCGGCGCATGGTCGAGCAAGGCTGGCGGGCGATCAAGGTGAAGGTCGGTCGGCACCCCCACCCGCGCTGCGACGTGGAACGGCTCCGGGCGGTGCGCGCGGCGATCGGACCGGATATCTGGTTGTCGGTGGACGCCAACGGCGGCTACACGGTCGAGCAGGCGATCTGGGTCGCACGGCAGCTGGAGCAGCTGGAGGTGGCCCTGTTCGAGCAGCCGACACGGCGAGGCGACCACGTGGCCATGGCCGAGGTCCGCCGCCGCAGCGGCATCCCGATCATGGCCGATGAGAGCATCTTCACCCCGCAGGACGCCCTAGAGGCGATCCGTCATCAGGCGGCCGATGTCTTCAGCATCTATCCTGGCAAGCATGGCGGCATCCGGGCGACGCAAGCCATCGCCAAGCTGGCCGAGGCGGCCGGCATTCCCTGCACCATTGGCAGCAACCTGGAGCGCGAGGTTGCCACGGCGGCGATGGCCCACGTCACCGTCAGCACCGCCAACATCCAATGCGACCGCTTTCCCGGCGATCTGATCGGCCCTCTTTACTACGAGCAGCCTCTCTCGCGCCAGCCGCTCCGCTATCAGGCCGACCGCCTCTGGGTGCCTGAGGCGCCGGGGCTGGGCGTGCAGCTCCTCCCGAGTGGCCGGGGCTGAAGCGCAGCGACGCAGCATCAGCCCGCCGGTAGCCCGGCCGGCTAACACCAGCCGCCCGCAGCCACCTCCGTCGCCGGCCTTGATGCCGCCAGGTGGGACCATGATCCGATTCATCTGTCCGGACTGCAAGGAGATCGTCGAAGCGCCCCCGGAGTGCGCCGGCAAGCAGGCCCGATGCGGGAGCTGCGGGCAGATGGTGCCGGTCCCCGCGCTCGCCCCGCCGCTGGCGATCCCTCTCCAGGGGACAGGAGCCCGAGGGCAGGGGGCAGAAAGACAGATCGCGGGCGGAGATGCCCAAAGCGGCACGCTCTCATCCCTGACCCCTGACCCCTCACCCCTGACCCCTGGGAAAGGGGCAACCGCACCGCGTCCGCTGACGACCATCCAGCTGGCCTGCTCGGGCTGCGGCCAGTGGCTGGACGTGGGCGCGGACCAGTTCGGCAAACTGGTCCGGTGTCCGGGCTGCGGACAGAGCATGCGGACACCCCTGCCGGCTGGCTTCCTCGTGGAACCACGTCGCGAACTCCCGGCAGCTGACGCTGGCAGCGGAGATGAGCGCCTGCCGGTCCGAGGCCTGGCCTGGGTCCTGGCCGGCGGATTGCTCGGCGTCCTCCTTGGTACGGGGATCGGCCTGCGCGCCCGGGGAGATCTGGAGGCCTTGGCCCGGGCGGTTGTCGGCATGGCCGCGGGTGCCGGGATCGGGGCGGCCCCGGTCCTATTGTGGGCCTTCCGCCTGGGGGCCCTCGGCCGGGCGGGTCCCTGGCTGACGGCCGGGGCGATTGCCGGGGCAGCGATCGGGGCGGCGTTACTGGCTCGCGAGCCGGGCCGGCCCGCGGCGCTGGCCGGGGCGCTGATTGGGGGATTGGCCGGCGCCGTGGCGGGGCTCGGCGCGGGATGGATCTGGCGCCGCCTGGACAACCGCGCAGGGCCTCCTTCTTCTCCCAGAGGATCCTGAAACCGGTCTGCGCTGCCGCGCACCCACATCCGGCGGGCGTCTTAACTTCCTTCCATGCGGCCACAGCTAACACGCTGTGGAAAACCCGCCGCTACCAACCTACCGAGAGGACCGGGCGCAAGCAAAGGGCTGGGGAGCAGGCAAGTCAGCCTTCGCCCCCCAGGTCGATCCAAAGGTGCTGCCAGTCGGCTGAGGGGTCTTCCAGGAAGTCGCCAAACAGGTAGGCCGCCATCGCCTGCTCCAGCTGGCCGAACTGGGCCGCCGGGTGCGACAGCGGCGCGGGACAGGGGACGACGTAATCCGGAGTGTGGTAGGGGAAGTCATATCGAGGCATTGGCCACTCCTGGGACATGAGAACAACGAAAAGACTCACCTTCAACTCACGCTCAATCCGTAGAGGCCCTCCTCAACCTGGTTGCTGATGTTGCCCTGTAAGATCCTGGCCATTCATAAAAAAACCATCGTCCGAAGTGAAGAGAAAATGGCCCGGCATCGGCAGAAAATCAGCCGATCAAGCGAACAGACGGCACGCCTGGCGCTGTCCCGCAAGCCCTGCCGATCCGACGGGTTATAAAAATTCGCGGCACAAGGTGAGGTCAGGGTGGCTGAGTCTGCTGGGTAAGCAGTGCCGCCTCGACAGGTTAGCCGACTTGGGCCGGTCGAAACGGCCGCCATCCGTTGGCATCCCCGGGAGGCGAGCCTATAAAAAGGACAACCTTCCGCTGTCTGCCGAGGAGCCCCCATGAAGATTCACGAATATCAGGCGAAAGAGTTACTGGCGGCGGCCGGGGTGCCGGTGCCGCGCGGCATCGTGGTGTCCTCGCCGGCCGAGGCCCAGCGCGCCTTCGACCAGATCGGCCGGCCCGTCGTTCTCAAGGCCCAGATCCACGCCGGCGGCCGCGGCAAGGGCCGCTTCAAATTGGATGGCGAGCCGGGAGTGTTAGCGACCGGAGCCTTCGGCGGCGTCAAGTTCTGCACCTCCCGCGACGAGGTCGGCCGGGTCGCCGAGGTCATGTTCCGGTATCCCCTGGTCACCCGGCAGACCGGCGAGCAGGGGCAGAAGGTTTCCAAGGTGCTGGTGCAGGAGGCCGTCGATATCGCTCGCGAGGTTTACCTTGGCCTGGTCGTGGACCGGGCCATCGGCCTGCCGGTGCTGATGGCCTGCGCCGAGGGAGGCGTCGAGATCGAGGAGGTCGCCGCCCGCAGCCCCGAGAAGATCCTCAAGGAGACCGTCGATCCGGACGCCGGCCTGCGCCCGTTCCAGGCCCGCTGGCTGGCCTACGAACTGGGCTTCACCCCCGAGCAGGCCCCGAAGGCCGAGGCGCTGATGACCGCCCTCTGCCGGGTCTTCCTCGACAAGGATTGCAGCCTGGCCGAGATCAACCCCCTGGTGGTGACGGCCCCCTCACCCTCTCCTCCTGGGGGGGGAGAGGGTAAGGGTGAGGGGGGCGACGTGCTGGCCCTGGACGCCAAGATGACCTTCGACGACAACGCCCTGTTCCGCCACCCCGAGATCGAGCAGCTCCGCGACGAGGCGGAGGAGAACCCGGCCGAGCTGCGGGCGGCCCGCGCGGGACTGAGCTACATCAGCCTGACAGGGAACATCGGCTGCCTGGTGAACGGGGCAGGGCTGGCGATGGCGACGATGGACATCATCAAGTATCACGGCGGCGAGCCGGCCAATTTCCTGGATGTCGGCGGCGGCGCCAACAAGGACCAGGTGACCGAAGCGTTCCGTATCCTGCTGGCCGACCCGCGGGTCAAGGCGGTGCTGGTGAACATCTTCGGCGGCATCATGAAGTGCGACACCATCGCCGACGCCCTCATCGCCGCCTTCCGCGAGGTCCAGCCGAAGGTGCCGTTCGTGGTGCGGCTGGAGGGGACGAACGTGGAGCGGGCCCGGAAGATGCTGGCCGATAGCGGGTTGAACCTGACGACGGCCGGCGGCCTGACCGAGGCGGCTCAGAAGGTGGTGGCGGCGGCAAAGTGAATCCCCGTAATTCGATTCTCATGAGGAATGGCTGTGGCACCCATCGCCCTCATTGTGGAACAGCTGTACGCCGGGGATTCATACGAAAAGACTGTCCGACGTGCGCATCAGTTTCTCAAAGCGGGGGTGCCTCTCGTGTGGTTCCTGGATACCCAGGAGCGAGCCATCATGATCTACAGCCAGGGCAGGACACCGTATCTGTTGGAGGAAGATAAGGAACTGACCGGCGAAGACGTACTTCCGGACTTCCGCTGCCGGGTCGCCGAATTCTTCGCCCTGCCAGGCCGATGAAGCCGCGGAGGACGGCTTGCCAAGCCGTCCCACGGCCCGCGAACGGGGAAGGAGATCGAGGAGGGACCGGCGATGGCGTTCGACTTGCCCGAGATCGGTCTTTACTTTCTCCTGATCGGCCTCGCGGTGCTGGGCGGCCTCCTCCTGCTGCCGTACCTTCTGGGACCGGTCCTGATTTACTTCACCGTGCGGCTGTCCGGCAATCCGGTGCTGGAAGAGTTATCCCTTGACGACCCCGACCTTCCCCGATCAGCGGAGAAATACCTGGTCCCTACCGTCGAGCAGTTGGAAGAGGAAGGGTTCGAACTCCTGGGCGTCTATTTCATGGATGAGTTTGTCCCAAAGGTGAAGAACTTCTTTGCCCTGCTCGGCAAGCCCTCAACCCGGGAGCTGGTCCTGGCTGCTGTCACCTATCCGAAAAGCACTCCGGGACACCACCTCAGACACGTCGAGTTCTCGACCCGGATGGCCGACGGCACCGTCATCGACACCAACAATTCCCTGGAACTGCCGGCCTTCAAAAGCGTACCGGGGCACCATGTCGTTTTGCTCCCCTGGATTCGGGACGTGGGCGAGCTATACCGCATCCACCAAGCGGCCGTCGAATACTTCAGCCCAGGCGGGACCCGGGAATGGCGAGTCGGGGATGACCCGCGCGGTTACTTTCGCCAAGCCCTGTTGGAAGAGATGGCCGAACAAGTGGAAACCGGCTACTTCTATCGTGACGCGACCGGGGACTTTCGACCCACGCTCAAGGGGGCGATCCTGATGACGTACAAGAACCTCTGGCCGATCACGGCCATCCGCCGGGCCCTCCGGCGCCGCCGGGGCGAACGGCTCCTGGAGAAACTCCAGGTCTGATTGTTCCGCAGTTTGAATCTCAGCAAGGGCGATGTACCTATGAGCATCCTCGTTGACAAGAACACCCGGGTCCTCTGCCAGGGGATGGGGAAAGTCGGCACCTTTCATGCCATCGGCTGCCGCGACTACGGCACGCAGGTCGTCGGCGGCGTCGTTCCCGGCAAAGGGGGGACTACCCGCGAGGGCTTTCCGATTTTCAACACCGTCGCCGAGGCCGTCCGCAAGACCGGGGCTGACGCCACCATGATTTTCGTGCCGCCGGCCGGCGCCGCCGATGCCATCATGGAAGCCGCCGACGCCGGCATCCGCGTCATCGTCGCCATCACCGAGGGGACGCCGGTCCTCGATATGGCTCGGGTGATGCAGTTCCTCAAGGGGCGCCCCTGCCGGCTGATCGGGCCGAACTGCCCCGGCATCATCACCCCCGGCCAGTGCAAGATCGGCATCATGCCCGGCTACATCCACCAGCCTGGTCCGGTCGGCGTCATCAGCCGCAGCGGCACCTTGACCTACGAGGCGGTCTGGCAGCTGTCGGGCCTTGGGCTGGGGCAATCAACCTGCATCGGGCTGGGGGGCGATCCGATCGTCGGCACCTCATTCATCGATGCCTTGCGGATGTTCCAGGACGACCCACAGACCGAGGCAATCCTGATGATCGGCGAGATCGGCGGCACGGCCGAGGAGCAGGCGGCGGAGTTTGTCAAAGCGCACGTCACCAAACCGGTGGCAGCATTTATCGCCGGCCAGGCCGCTCCGCCGGGCAAGCGCATGGGCCACGCCGGGGCGATCATCTCCGGGGGCAGCGGCACCGCTCGCGAGAAGATCGCCGCGTTGCGGGCCGCCGGCATCGCCGTGGCCGACAGCCCCGCCGATCTGGGCGTCACCGTGCAGCGGGCGATGAAGAGGTGAGCGGCCGGCTAACGCTGGTCGGGGCGGCGTCTGCGAAGCCCTCGGCGCGGCATCCGTGAAGAAGCCGGCCAGAAACTCAGCGGTGAAGATTGTTCACATCCGGGAAGAAAAGAAGTTGCGATTCAGAGCAAAGGACACTATACCAGGGAATTGCGATTGCGTTATACTGAAACTTGACGTCGCCCGCCTCTCTTGACGAACACAGTCGCCGACGTTTTCCCCGGTGCGCAAGGTGGGCCGATGCCGGCACCAGCAACGAGCGAAGAATTTCTGGACCTGGTGCGCAAGACCGACGTGGTCGATCCCAAGGTCCTGAACGACTATCTGGAGCAGCTGCGCGCCGCTGGTCCGCTCCCGGCCGAGCCCAACCGGCTGGCTGCCCTGCTGGTCCGCGACGGCCTCCTGACCAACTTCCAGGCCGGCTTGTTCCTGCTCGGTCGAACCACCGGCTTCACCATCGGCAAGTACCGCATCCTGGAACGGCTGGGCACCGGCGGCATGGGAAGTGTTTTCCTTTGCGAGGATCGCAACCTTCGCCGCCGCGTCGCTGTCAAGGTGCTGCCGCCGCGCATCGCCAAGGACCCGGCATCGCTGGCCCGCTTCCATCGCGAGGCCCAGGTTGTTGCCGTCCTTGACCATCCCAACATTGTCCATGCCCTCGATTTCTGCCAGGATGACAACCTCTACTACCTGGTGATGGAGTTCATCGACGGCCACAGCTTGCAGGAGATCGTTGACAAGCAGGGGCCGCTCGACCTTGACCGGGCTTGCCACTACATCCGGCAGGCGGCCCGCGGCCTGGAGCACGCCTTCAAAAACGGCCTGGTCCATCGTGACATCAAGCCGGGCAACATCCTGGTGGACAAGAGCGGTACCGTCAAGATCCTCGACCTGGGGCTGGCCCGTTTCACTGACAGCCGCAATGAAGCGATCACCACCCGCTTCGACGATAACAGCGTCATGGGCACGGCCGACTACCTATCGCCGGAGCAGGCGGTCAGCCTCCACGACGTGGACACCCGGGCTGACATCTATAGCCTCGGGATGACCTTCTACTTCCTGCTGGCCGGCCACCCGCCATTCAAGGAAGGGACGGTGGCCCAGAAACTGATCTGGCACCAACTCAAACAGCCGACGCCCATCCGCGAGATCCGCCCGGAGGTGCCCGAGGAGCTAGCCGCTATCCTCGACAAGATGATTGCCAAGGACCCGGCCCGGCGCTACCAGACGCCGGGGGAGGTGGACGAGGCGCTGGCCCCCTGGACGCAGACGCCGGTGCCCCGGCCGCCCGAGATCGACGGCCGTCGGCTTAGCCCGGCAGCGCTGGGGAGTGGGCCGCCGACGGGCGCGGCCGGTGGGGCGGCTACCCTGCGCGGGTCGTTCTCGTGGGTGCTGCCCGATTCGGGGTCCGGACCGGCGACCCCCCGCCCCCAGGGAACGGCGACCCAAGTGGCCCGAGGTTTCGGCGACACGCCCACCCCTTCAGGGGCGAACACCGCCGCCGAGTTGCTCAAGCCGATCGATGAGGACGAGGTCAAGAACGGCCCCAAGAGCGGCCGCAAGTCCGCCGCGGTGCAGGACCGGGCGCCTCTCTCTCCGCCGCCCCGAAAGCGGCCGGCCAGCCGAGAGGAACCGATCGACGAGGACGTGGAAGTAGTCGAGGACGATGAGGGGCCGCCGTCCGCCAAGAAAAGTTCCTCATCCTCGTCTTCGATCATCCGCCCCGGGGAGAAGGGGCGCAAGCACGGCACCAGTTCCTCGACCAAGCTCCGCAAGCGCCGCAAGAAAGGCCGTTTCATCTCCGACGTGGACTGGCGGCTCTGGGGGCCGATCGGCGCCGGCGCTCTGCTTTTCCTGTTCGTGCTGCTCGGCGTCTTCGTCTGGCTGTACAACAAATCTTCCCCGTCCCCCGATGAGATGGCCGACGACACCTCGCCGGGCCTGGCCCAACAGAATCGCACCAAGCCGGGCCGGCTGGTCGTGTCCCACGACGTGCAGCCGAACTCCTTCCCGACGCTCCGGGCCGCCCTTGAGAATGCCATCCCGGGCGATGTCATCGTTGTCCAACTCGACACCCTGGAAGAGACCCTCCGCGTGGATGGCGACAAGGGACACGGCAAGGAGGTGACCATTGAGTCGGGGCTGCCCAAGAACCGGCGGGTGATCTGGAAGGCACCGCCCACGGCGCCGCCCGAGGAGCCGATCCTGGAGGTGTCCGGCGTTTCCAACCTGGTCCTGAAGGGCTTCCAGTTCGACGGCCAGAAGCAGACCCATGACCTGGTGGTGATCTCCGGCCGTTGCCCCGGCCTGGCGCTGGACAATGTCCACTTCAACAACTTCCGCAAATGCGGCGTCCGGCTCAAACAATGTGCCGGCGAGGACAAGCGCTTGGTGGCCCTGCGCAGCCTCCGCTTTTTCAGCCCGGACAATAGTGCCGAGGCCTGCGTGACCCTAGAGGGCGGGCCGGGGCAGGGCAGCGAGCATATCCGGGTCGAGCAATCCCGCTTCGAGGGGCCGTGCCGCTCCGGCATTCTCCTGTCCGGCCCGATGACCAACGTTCTCATCCAGCGTAACCGTATCTGGAAGACGACCGACGGCGTGGTCTGGAAGAAGGCGGAGAAGCCGGCCCCGCTCCAGCTGGTGGTGGTCTCCAACACCTTCGCTGATCTGCGACATGGCCTGCACCTGGAGGCTCTTCCCCCCGCCGACCAGACCCGGCTGGAGATCAAGAACAACCTGTTCTACCTGGTCCGGCAAAGGCTGGCCAGGACCGACCAGGTGCCGACCCAGCCGGATAAGCTCAGCACTCAATGGATCTGGTCTGAGGAGGGGCAGGCAACAGGGCAGGACGAGGTGCCGATCAGCGAGCGCTACTTCCGCCGGACGTTCGAAGTAGACGGTGGGGTAATGGGGGCGGTCCTGAACATCGCTGCCGACGAGACTTTCCAGGTCTGGCTTAACGGCGAGAAGGTCGGCGAGAGTGCTCACCCTTACTTCACGCGACGCGTCTATGCCTTTGACGTGAAGCTCCAGCCGGGCCGCAACGTGCTGGCAGTACAGGCCGACAACAAGTTCCTTCCCAACAGCAAGCAACTGACCCGGGCCGGCCTGCTGGTGCGGCTCGCCGCCGGTCCGACCGGCCGGCCGCTGGTCAGCAGCGACAAGGAATGGAAGGTAGCCCTGGAAGCGCCGGAGGGGTGGCAGGGGCTGGACTTCAACGACCGTGAGTGGCAGCCGGTCAAGGTGCTGGGCCCCTACAACTCCAAGAGGGCCCCCTGGAGCAACCTGGTCTGGGATGCGATCGTCCGGCAACACTTCAACAACAAGCCGCCGACTGTGGTCGTCTCAGGAAATGTCTGCGACCCCGACAGCCCCGAGGGTTATCCGCTGCTGGACGCTCGAGTCGTCGATTTTAAACTTCCCACCGAGCCGAAAAACGACGGTCAGTTCCTCCGTTATGACAAGAAGAGCCTCTTGAATAACAAGTTCATCGGCGCCCCTGGATTTGGCCCGTGAGTGAGCTTCGGGCCGGCCGCTGGCGGCAAGGGAAATCCGCCCTCCCGTCCAAGTGATCTTGAGGTCGCATCTCTTCTTTTCTCCTTGCCCTCTGCGCGGTAAGGTTGGAAGCGCCCATTGACCCTGGCTCCGCGCCGGGGCAGCTACCGCCACTCAGGAGAATACCAAGCATGCTCGGGATCAAACTTGACGCCGCCGCATTCCTGGAGCGGGTCGGTCAGGAACTGCGGCGGATCAACCCGGCCGAGGTCCAGGCCCTGGCCGACGCCATCCACGACTGCTACCGCCACGGCCGGACGGTCTTTCTCTGCGGCAACGGCGGCAGTGGCGCGAACGCCTCGCACTTCTGCGAGGACTTGGGCAAGGGTACCCTGCGCCGCGAGGACTTCGACAACGACGCCAAGAAACGGCTGCGCGTCCTGAGCCTGACCGACAACACGCCGTACATCCTGGCCTGGGCCAACGACGAGGGCTATGACCGCATCTTCGTCGAGCAACTCAAGAACCTGGCCAACCCGGGCGACCTGCTCATCGCCATCAGCGGCTCGGGCAACAGCCCGAACGTCCTGCGGGCGGTGGAGTGGGCCAACCGGCATGGGCTGAAGACGTTCGGCTGCACCGGCTTCGACGGCGGCCAGCTGCGGACGCTGGCCCAGCAGGGGCTGCATGTGCCGCTCGACGACATGGGCATTGTCGAGTCGATCCACCTGACGGCGTTCCATTGGGTGGTGGACAACCTACATGCGAGGATTTCCGGTGACTGTGGCGGACGAACGAAGTAGCCCCCGGGCGTGGGGCGCCGCGCTGGTCGCCTTCGGTCTTCATCTCGGGGCGGCAGCCTGTTTCTGGTCGTGGCTATCTCGAACGGATTGGCTCTTCGGCCATTTCCGGGGGCCTTCGAACCTGCTGGTGTGGACAGCGGCGCTCGCCCTGGGCGGGATCGGGGCCAGCGTCGTCTGGTTCGTGTGGTCGGCCCGGCGCAACTTTGCTGTGGCGGTCGTTTTGGTTGTGTTGTCCCTGTTTTCCGCGCTGCTGGCGCTCGGCGCCATTTCCGAGCTGGTCCCGCGGAGGTACGGGAATGTCCAACCCTACGGCGGGCCGAAACCCACTGACCCGGACAAGCCACGGATCGAGAAGGAAAAAGACGGGCAGGAACCCAGGCGCTAAGAGGCCCTCGCATGTTCCTCGGTATCGAAATCGGCGGCACGAAATTGCAACTGGGCGTCGGTCCCGGCGACGGCACCCTGGCCGGGCTATGGCGCGGCGCGGTCGATGTCGCTGCCGGCGCCGCGGGCATCCGCCGGCAGATCACCGCGGCCGTGCCGGAATTGCTGACCCGGGCCGGTGTGGACCGTGCCCAGGTCCGGGGTGTCGGCATCGGTTTCGGCGGCCCGGTGGATGACGCCACCCGCACCGTGATCAAGTCGCACCAGATCGAGGGCTGGGACAGCTTCCCGCTGGCCGAGTGGATTGCCGACATGCTCGGCTGGCCGGCGGTGCTGGGCAATGACGCCGACGTGGCCGGACTGGCCGAGGCCCTGTTCGGCGCCGGCAAGGGGTTGTCGCCGATCTTTTACATCACCATCGGCTCGGGCATCGGTGGAGGATTGATTATCAATGGTGAGATCTACCGCGGTTGCGGTCGCGGGGCGGCAGAGATCGGCCATCTGCGCACCTGGTCGCTGGGTCCGGGCGGTGTCGCCGAATGGCGGCCGCTGGAAGGATATGCCTCGGGCTGGGGAATCGGGCACGTCGCCCGCACCCGACTGGCCCGGGGAGAAGGCGCTGACTCGCTGCTCCTCAAGCTCGTAGCCTGCGACCCGGAGCGGATCACGGCCCGGGAGGTGGCACAGGCCGCGGAAGAGGGCGATGCCTTTGCGGAGGCCGTCCTGCAAGAGGCCCGGCTCTGTCTGGCGCAGGCCATCTGTCATGTGATTGCCTTGCTCTGCCCGCGGCGGATCATCATCGGCGGCGGCGTCTCGCTGATGGGCGAAAAGCTGCTGTTCGAGCCGCTGCGGAGGCTGGTGGCCGAAAACGTCTTCCAGCCGTTCGCCGACTGCTACGATATCGTGCCGGCGGCGCTGGGGGAGGAAGTGGTGGTCCACGGCGCCCTGGCCCTGGCCCGACGACGGTTGGGGGAATAAAGCCATGACGCCCGAGGAAGGCCTGCGAATGCAGATTGAAGGCTATCGGCGCATGACGCCCCAGCAGCGCCTGCAGATTAGCTTCAACCTGTATCGGATGACACGAACCTTGGTTCGGCAAGGGGTGAAGCATCAGCACCCCGAATGGGATGAGGAGCAGATCGAGCAAGAAGTGCTGCGGAGGTTCCGCCTTGGAGCAGGAATTCCTGAAAGACGTGATTGCCCGGCTTGAAAAGACCGGGCTGCCTTACGCCCTGACCGGCTCGATCGCCAGCAACTTCTGGGGAATCCCACGAACCACGCACGATGTGGACGTGGTTGTGGTGCTGAGCGCGGCTGACGTGCCGCGGGTGGTCGCCGCCTTTGGCGACTGTTACTACGTCAGCGAGCCTGCCGTCCGGGATGCCGTCTCCCAGAACAGCATGTTCAATGTCATCGACTTCAGCACGAGTTTGAAAGCCGACCTCTGGGTGACAGGAAATCAGCCGTTCAACCAGAGCATGCTGGCGCGGCGCTGCCGCGTGGAAATTGTACCGGGACAAGAAGGTTACATCGGCTCTCCCGAAGACGTACTACTGCACAAACTGGTCTGGCACACCATCACGCCTTCAGAGCGGCAACTTGCCGACGCCGCCGGCATCGCCGCCGTGCAGACCGGCAAGCTGGACCTCGATTACATGCGGCGGTGGGCCGCTCAGCAAGGCACTGCCGATTTGCTGGAGGCCGTGCTCCAGGGCAAGTACCTGAAACAGACGTGAGGGGGCGCCAAGAAGCGATCAGCTCTCCTGCGCCAGGATCTCCACCGCATCGCGCAGGCGGCGGTGGCTCTCCAGGAAGCGCTGGGCCAGGCTGTCCATCATCGTCAGGAACGACAGCAGGTTGTTGACACGTTCGAAGCGCTGGCGGGCCGGTTCTTCCGCAGCGGCGGCGCCCAGCTTTTCCGGCGACAGCTCTTCCTTGCAGCGCCGCAGGGTCGTCAGGATCGGGTCGATCTCGCGCCGCTTCCGCTGGGCCGCCACGATGGTGAACATCTCCCAGACGTCGCTCAGCGATCGGTAATAATCGCGGCGATCCCCCTTCTTGTGAACGCGCTGCACCAGGCCCCACTCGACCAGCTTGCTCAGGTTCATGCTGACGTTGCCGCGCGAGATGCCCAGCCGCTCCATGATCTCGTCCATCGACATCGCGGCGCCGGTGATGTAAAGCAGCCCGTGGATCTGGGCCATGGTCGGGCTGATCCCCCACAGCGAACTCATGGTCCGCCACAGGCCGACAAACTCGTCTTCCACCTCTGCCAAGCGCTGAAGGACATCTGCCTTGCGAGCTTTCATCGATTTTATTCCTTTTAGGAAGATATGAAAATTGTAAGGCACCCTGACTCGCCGTGCAAGGTCCCCCTCACCCCTTACCCCTCTCCCCCTCCGAGGGGGAGAGGGGTGAGGGGGACCAAGGCTTGACGAACGTCCCCCGAGCGGTAGATTGCCCCTCATGACTTACCTGCGTGTGAAAATCTGCGGCATCACCAGTGAAGCCGACGGTCAGCTGGCGGCCCAACTGGGGGCCGACGCTATTGGTCTGAACTTCTATCCTCCCTCGCCGCGCCACGTTGAGCCGGCCGCTGCTGCACGCATCCTGCGGGCGCTGCCGCCGTTCGTGGAGGCGGTCGGCCTGTTCATCAACCAGCCGCTGCGCCAGGTCTGCCAGACCCTGCAGCCGCTCGGCCGCATCCGCGTCATCCAGTGGTACGGCGAACAGCGCGAGCTGAGCGATCCTTATCCCTTCCAGCTAATCCCCGCTTTCAATGTCCGCGATGCGAATAGCCTCCTGGAGATAACGCGCTACCTCGACCTGTGCCGCGGCCTGGGGCGTCTGCCAGCGGCGATCCTGGCCGACGCCTCGGTACCGGGACAGTACGGCGGCACTGGCCGGACTGCGCCGTGGAACCTGCTGGCCGACTTCCGCCCCGAGGTGCCGCTGATCCTGGCCGGCGGCTTAACTCCCGAGAACGTCGCCGAGGCGGTGCGGATCGTCCGGCCTTATGCGGTTGATGTCGCCAGCGGTGTCGAGAGCGCCCCTGGACGCAAGGATCCCGAGAAGATGCGCCGCTTCATTGCCAGCGCCCGCGAGGCGGCAGCCCGGCTCGCGGACTGAGCCGGTGCCCGACACCGCGATCCCTGCGGTGGCAAACTTCGACCCCAGCCGTTAAAATGGAAACGAGGTTGATTGCCTGCCTCAGCCCCGCGCCGCATCGATGGGCTTCGTAACGGCGCCAGAAAGGATGGCTAATGCCAAACTCCGTCAGGCGATCGCGCTCGAAGCGGCACGCCTGATGTATGAGCGCGTCGAGTCCGAATACTACACCGCCAAGCGCAAGGCGGCCAAACGGCTGTGCCGCCGAGGTGTCAAACCCGAAGACCTCCCCTCCAATGCCGAGATCCGCGATCAGATTCAGGTCTTTGCCCGCATCCACGAAGGGGAGCGGCGTAGCGCCCACCTCCGTGAGATGCGCCTGGAGGCGCTGCGGCTAATGCGCCTGCTCCGCCGCTTCCGGCCGCGGTTGATCGGCAGCGTCATGACCGGCCATGTCCGCAAGGGCTCCGACATCGACATCCATGTCTTCAGCGACAGCGCCGCCCTGGTGGCCGACGTGCTCCAACAGGAAGGCTATCAGTACGACATCGAGCGCAAGCAGATTGTCAAGTTCGGCGAGGCGCGGACCTTCACCCACATCCATGTCTACGCTCGTTTCAACTTTGAGCTGACCGTCTACCCCGAGGACAAGGCCCATTACGTCTTCAAGAGCTCTATCACCGGCAAGCCGATCGAACGGGCCTCGATCCGCGAGCTGGAAGAGCTGCTGGCACGCGAGTACCCCGACCTGCGGTTGGAGGAAGAGTTGGCGGCATCGGCCGAGGTGGTCGATCCCTGGCAGATCTACCGCATGCTATTGTTGCCGCTGGAGGAGGTCCGGCAGTCGCCGCAACATCATCCCGAGGGGGACGTGCTCTATCATTCGCTGCAAGTCTTCGAGTTGGCCCGCGAGCACCGCCCCTATGACGAGGAGTTTCTGCTCGCCGCCCTGCTGCACGACGTCGGCAAGGGGCTGGACCCGAGCGACCACGTCGCCGCCGCCCTGCATGCCCTGGACGGCCTGATCACCGAGCGGACGCGCTTCTTCATCGAGCACCACATGAACGCCCATCTGTATCGGACGGGCAAGCTGCCGGCCAAGCTGCGCCGCGAGTTGGAGAAGTCGCCCGACTTCGACGACCTGATGTTGCTGCGGCAGCTCGACGACGAGGGGCGCGTTCCTGGTGCCGTGGTCGGCACGGTGGACGAAGCACTGGACTACCTCAAGGAGCTGGAGCGCACCAATGGATGAACTACTTGCCGGCTTCCCTGTGGTGATCGAGCTGCCGGTGGTCTGGGGCGAGATGGACGCCTACCGCCACGTCAACAATGTGGTCTACTTCCGCTACATGGAGAGCGCCCGGCTGGAGTACTTCCGCCGATTGGGCTGGTTCGAGTACGAAAAGGAGACCGGCATCGGTCCGATCCTTCAGGCGACGCAGGCCCGCTTCCGCCGACCGCTGACTTATCCGGATACGGTCCTGGTAACGGCCCGGGTCATCTCCCAGGAGGAAGACCGGTTCGTGCTGGAGCACCGGGTGATCAGTCGAAAGTTGGCGGCGGTGGCGGCCGAGGGACAGGGCACGGTGGTGACGTACCACTATGGCCGCGGCGAGAAGGTGCCGATCCCCGACGAGCTGCGGCGGCGCATCGCGGAGTTGGAAGCGAGCGCCCCCCGGCCTTGAGGCCGGGCCCGCAGGGGGGCCTGCAGGCCCGGCCGGGGTGCCTCAGGGCCGGGGGTAGGTGAAGTCGCGCGGGTAAGGAAGGTCGTACCAGTTGTCGTAGATCATGAAATAGTCGCGGGGACTGCGGGCGTAGGGGTGGGTCGGAAAGGCCGCCGATGCCTGCCCGCCTCCGTAAGGAGGCGCGGGCAGCAGGCCGTTGAACGGCAAGCCGGCGGGTGTCAGCCAGTAGTTCGGTCCGTAAATCATGCCGCAGGGGTGGCTGTTGTACCAACCGGGACCGCAGGCGTCCGGCGCCACTCGGGGGACGGGGAAGTAGTAGGGATTGGCCTGGGTCATACCGGCGCCGACCGCCAGCAGCGCCAGAGCCCCGAAACAGATCGCTGTCGCTCTCATGGCGACTCCTTTCGTGAGAAGCTGTCCTTGAAGAAGGCGAGCCGCCTCCATCAGGTAGCTTAACCCACGGCCGATGCGGCAGACGGGATCGGAACACCGGGCAGGCAGGAATTGCTGGAACGGGGGGTGGAGTTGCATCGAAGAGGAGTGACATGCAGGCCGTTAACCACGAAAGGCCGAGTCCTCTGGTGAGGACCCGGCCTTCGTAGTGGGATGGCAGCGGGACGAATCGTCCGTGGCCGGTTAGTAACCGCCGGGCATCGGGCAGTAGCCGGGGCCCAGCGGCGGGCCGCTCAGGCAGGTGTTGGGCACCGCCCACTGCATGGTGGGGCTGACGAAGACGGGGGCATAGTTGATCCGTTGGCAGCCGCCGCCGATGCCGCAGCCGGCGTTAATCTGGTAGCCGTGGTTCTTGTAGTAGGCGACCCAATCGATGTTGTCTAGCGCCTTGTAGTAGCAGCCCAGGGCGTTGTAGTAGTCGTGCCAGAACTTTTGCAGCCGTGCCTCCTCGGGGGTCAGGCACTTGTTCCGCTTGGCGAAGATGTTGTAGCAGGGCTGGTAGCCGCTGTAGAACCAGCTGTGCCAGCTGGCCTCGGCCACGTTGCTGCTCAGAAACAGGCCCACGGCAGCGCTGATCATCAAGGCAAAGCGTTTCATCGCGACTCCTTTGACAGCTTTGACCTCCAACCCGTTCGCGGGACCCGGCTGGCCTTCCCGTGGCCGCACCGTCTCACGAACCCTTCCCGCCGGCGCCGCTCGTCCGGCAGGCACAACGCGACGCGGCCTTGTCCTCGACAGGAGCGCCGCATCCGGCACAACTAGAATCGACCGGCCGCCAGGTACAGTCCTAGGAAAAGGAACCCCGGCCTCTCCGCACTGGGCCTGCCCTTTCGTCATGCCGCGCAGATCCGGCAAACTATCACCAGATTCTACGATCCACCTGGATTCACCGAAGCAGCTCGCGCTCGATCATCTCGATCAGGTCGCGGACGGCGAGGCAGCGTCCGCCCAGGGCCAACTCGCTCCCCTGTTGCAGCCACTGGCGGACCTTCTTCTCGGCGGCAACGGCGGTGCTGTGATTACGGCCGCCGAAGTACTTGCCGATCTCGCTGTAGGCCGCGGCGGTATGCTTGCGGGCCAGGTACATCGCCAGCATGCGCGGGTGGCTGACGGCCCAGGCCCGCTGCCGCGACTGCAAGGCGCCGGCCTCCAGGCGCAGCACCCGGCAGACCGCCCGGTCCACGTCGGCCAGCTGCACCACCTGCACGGCGTGGCGCAGCAGGTCGGCCAGCGCTTCGCGGGCCAGGGCCAGGTCGATCGGCCGACCGGCCACCCGGCCATAATGGCGGACGCTGTGCAGGGCCCCCTCCAACTCGCGCACGTTGCCGCGGAGTTGGCCGGCCAGGAAGGACAGCACTTCCTCGGGAACGGGCTCACCGCCCCGTGCCGCCTTGGCTCTCAGGATTGCCAGCCGCGTGTCGGCATCGGGCGGGGTCAGGCCCCAGACCGCGCCGCCAAGCAGTCGGTCGGCCAGGTCGGGAAGGAAGTCGTCACTCAGGCGAGGATGACAATCGCAGGTCAGTACCAGCTGCTTGCCGTCGCGGTGGAGGACATCAAAGGTGTGCAGGAACTCCTCCTGCGTGGCCCGCTTACCGGCCAGGAAGTGCAAGTCATCCAGAAGCAGGGCGTCACACTCCCGGAAATGTTTGCGAAAGGCGCCGAGCTTGCCCAACCGCATGGCCTGGACGAAGCGGTTGGTGAAGTCCTCGGCCGTGACGAAGCAGATGCGCCACTCGGGGTAGCCGCGACGCAGCCCCAGGTAGATGCCTTCAAGCAGGTGAGTCTTGCCGGTGCCGACCGGGCCGTGAATCACCAGCGGGTTGGGCCCCTGGCCGGGCGATTCGACCACACTCAGGGCAGAGGCGTGGGCCACGCGATTGCATGCCCCCACGACAAACTCGCTCAGGTGACGCCAGCGGCGGGCCGAGGGACGCCCGGCGCGGCTCGCGGGGCGCGGGGCGGTCGGCTCCACGTCGATCGGCTCGGGTGGTTCGTCCCGCGTTGGTCGTGCCGCGTTCCGCGCCTGCTCGACGGCGGCCTGTTCCTTGCGGGCGGCCTGGAACAGCTCGGCGTCGATGGCGAAGCGCACCTGCATCGGTTGGTCGAGCACCTCGGTTGCCGCGGCGCGCACGGCCTCGGCAAAGGTGTTTTGCAGCCACTCCTGGAAGAAGCGGTTGGGGACGCCTACCACCAGGAGATTATCCTCCCAGGTGAACTTGGTGTGGCGGGCAAACCAGAGTTGGTAGCGTGGCTCCCCGATGCGCTGGATGATGGCCTGCTCCAGCGCCGCCACGACGTCGCGGTCGCTGCTTGTCAAGGACTCCCTCCGGGCGCGCAATCAGTCCGTCTGAAGCGGTACGGATTCGGCCGTCAGAGAGGTTGGTCCCCGGTCAGGAGGGAAGGGCCTGCCGGGACGTCGTGCTCGGAGGAGGGCGATTGTAGACCGCCCCGGCCGTGCTCGCCAATGCCAATTGGCGCCGATTCAGGGACGGGTTTGCGGCGGCGGGCGCAAGCGGCGGCATCGCAGGCACTTCGCGCAAGCCCGGCCTGGCCCGCAAGCCCCGCCATCCGAGTTGGACCGTGGAAAACCTGTCAATCAAGTAAAGATGCGCACCCACGGATTAACGAGAGGGTGCGCAGCTGCCAGCCAGGTCAGCTGCAAACCGGGGATTGGCCCTCTCTCCCTTCAGGATGCGTGTCGCTTGGTGTGATTCGTAGATTCCCTTTTTCCCAGACCGCCAGGTAAACCTCGCGCTGGTCGTAGGGCTCGAAGCCCAGGCTGCGGTAGAGGTGCCAGGCGGGGCGGTTGCGGTCGTCCACCGAAAGCGTCATCTGGCTGACGCCGGCTGCCTGGGCCTCGGTCAGGGCATGGATCATCAATTCCCGCCCCAGGCCGCACCGCCGCGCCTCGGGAACCACCCCCACATAGGACACATCCCACGCCTCCCACTCCGGCATCTCGGTCAGGAGCAGCACGCCGATCGGCCGGTCGCCGTCCCGGGCCAACCACCAGAGGGCCGGGTCATGCTTTCCCTGGGCGCGGTGCCCGGCGATGACCTCATCCAAGTCGCGCACATCGCTGATCTCCGGGCAGTCCAGCGTATCCTCATAAGTGCGCAGCAGCGTCCGGTGGAACAGTGCCTGATCGCAGCAATCGTAAGACTGACAGGTGAGACGCCGGGCCACCGGCGGCGGACGGTCGGAAGGGGAGAGCAGCCGGCGCAGGTACGAGAGTCGGGTGATATGCGCGAAACCGTTGCGCACCAGGGGGGCGGCGAGCGGGGCCTCCCGCAGACTCATCAGGGCCTGCCCCAACTTGGCCCCCTGCCGGCGCATCCAATCGACAGCGCGGCGGACCAGCAGGTCTTCCCACTCCCTTTGCCCGGCGGCCAGGACGGTCTGCGGCGGCCAGACCAAGCCGCTGGCCCCGGGAAGGACCTGGCAGAGCATTGCCCCGACCACGCCTCCCTGCCGCGCCACCAGAAGGCCGGCCGGGTCCAGCTCACCGCGCTCGACCAGATGCAGCGCCGTGGCGACGCGCTGCTCGCGCTCGTTGGCCGTCAAGTGCTGGAAAATCAAACGGAACGCCGGCGCCCGCTCTTCGAGTCGAGCCGGTTCAACGGCGACGGATGGGCCCATGTCCGCATTCTAGCGAAGAAGCCGCGCACCCCTGGCAGACGGGCATGCATCCACCTTCACGAATAGATGATCGCCGGAGACTCGCGGCTAATCCTCCAGCGCTCCAAGCGCAACAATAATTGTCACTGCTGTAACCGTCGGGCGGCGCGATGATGCTGCGGGTGATCGACCCTAACTGCAGCCATATGCATTCCGTCCGCTCCCCCCGCTGGTTCGCCCGCCTGACGCCGCCGCGCCGGTTCAAAAGCCCGACACACCTGCCCCAGGCTGAGCGCCGGGTTTTCGCCGGAGCCGCGCCGGATCGGAGATCACTTCTTCTCCGGCGGCAGGTCGAGTTCAGAGAGGCGGCGGCGGAATTCACGGTCGGCGTCCTGGTAGCCGGGCGGCGGCTGGCCGCGGCCGAGGTAGCGGGCATCGACCGGGCTCCCCTGGGTCGGCTGGACGCGCTGGGCCTGGATGTTCCTCAGACTGCCCCCCTGTTGTGGGCGCAGCGGCTGGTCCTCGCCCGCGGTCTTCGCCTCTGCTTGCCGCCGCTTCAGCAGGTCGGCGTAAGCCTGTTGAAACTTCTTCAACTGTTCCTCGCTCCAGCCCAGCTTGTCGCGGATTTCCTTATCAATCTTTTTGAGATCTTCCAGCTGTAAGACGCCGCCGCGCTCGCGGTGCCGGGGATCGGCCGGTCCGCCGGTCGGCTCCTCGGGCTGGACCATCTGTTGATCGGGGCGGGCGTCGCCGGTGCCGGGGATGCCGAAGGACGACTCCTCGCCGCCCCCCTGGCCGCGCTCCCGGGCCATTACCGGCACCTTGTCCGGGGCGTTGGGCTGGTCGCCTCCCTTCTTCGCGTCCGGGTCGGCGTCCTTGGGCTGGCCGCGATCCGCAGTGCTTTGAGCCGGATTGGCGGCGCGAGGGGTGCCGGCCTCCGCCTCCTTGCCCTGGGGTGGTCCCTGCTTCGGGCCACCGGCTTCCAGGTTTTCCGGCCGGCTCGGTGGCTGCCGGGCGACGCCGGGGCTCTGCTCATCTTGCTTCTGCTTGGCGGCTCGCTCCAGCGCCTGGCGGGCCGCCTCGCGGACCTTCTCGTCCTTGGCGTTGCGGAGGAACTGTTGCAACTTGTCAAGGGCGTCGCGCCACTTCTTCTCGTCGCCTTGCTGGAGTTCTTTCTCCTGGCGGGCGACATCTTGCGGTTTGGCATCCTGGCCGGGCTTCTGGCCGCTCTTTTCCAACTCTTGGCGGGCCGCTTCGCGCACACTTTCATCCTTGGCATTGCGGGCCATCTGGTCGAGCTTCTCGGCAGCTTGCTCGCGCTTCTGCGGATCGCCGCTCTGCAAGTCTCGGGATTGCTGGGCCACATCGTCATGGGTGGCGTTCTCGCCGGGACGGCGTTCGGCCTTTTCCAGCGCCTGGCGGGCGGCGTCGCGGACTTTCTTGTCTCGGGCGTTGCGGGCCATCTGATCGAGCTTCTCGGCGGCTTGCTCGCGCTTCTGCGGATCGCCGCTTTGCAGGTCCTTCGCTTGCTGCGCAACATCTTCGGGTTTTGCCTCCTTGCCGGGCAGTTTGTCCGCCTTCTCCAGCGCCTGGCGGGCGGCGTTGCGCGCCTGTTGATCCTTTGCGTTTCGGCTGATCTGGTCGAGCTTGTCAGCGGCGTCTTGCTGCTTCTGGGCATCGCCGCTTTGGAGGTCTTTCGCCAGCCGATCGACATCTTCCTTCTTGGCATCGCGGGCCTGCTGGGACCGGGCGCCGGCCTGGGGTTGGCCATCGGACCTTTGCTCGGCCCCCTTATTTTCGGCGCGGGCTACGTCGCTGCCGTCCCCCTTCTCGGGCGGGGCGGACTTCGACTGGCCGCGAGCGGTTTTCTCATTGGGAGGAGATTTGCCGGGGTCCTTTGGCTTGCCCTGCGGTTCCTTCGCCGAAGCACTCTCCCTGCCTGGGCCCTTGCCGTCGCTCTTGGCCGTCGGCTGCGGCTCCCCCTTGGCGTCGCCCGGCGGCCGGCGGTCGGCGCCGGCCCCCTCGTTACCGGGTCCCTTGGCCTGGGTCTTCTGGGACTGCTGGCCGGGCTTCGCCGCGCCCTCCGGCTTGGTCTGGGCAGGCGGCTCCTTGGGGTCCTGCCGGCCGGCGTCGCGGGCCTCGGCCCTCTCCGGCTTCTGGCTCGCCTCGCCCTTTCCCTGGCCCACCTCGGCCGATGATCCCGGCTGCTCCTTGGCCGCACTCTTCTCACCCTGGCCCGACTGGTTCTCCGGCTTGCCGGCGGACTTCTCGGAGCCGGCCTGTTCCTGACCAGCATCGCCCTTTTTCGATTCGGCCGGCCGCTGCTTCGGGTCGTTGGGGGCGCTCGCGCCCTGGTTCTTGCATTCGCCCTTCTTCTCCTCTTGCTCCGGCGATTGGCCCTCATCCTTGGCGCCGCCCTTCGGTTCCTGCCGCTCGTCGCCCTTGGCCTCCCCCTCGCGGCGATCCTTCTGGCGCTCTTTCTCCTTCCGCTCCAGCTCCTCCTTGATCCTTCGGGCCTGTTCCTCGATGTCGCGGTCCTGTTTCTCCTGTTCGGGATCCTTGCGGTCCGGCGGGGGGGCCTGCGGGTCCTGGGCCTGGTTCGGTTGGTTGCCGGCCTTCGCCTCCTTCTGCCGCTGCTCGTCCTCTTGGCGGAGTTTCTCGTCCTGCTTCGCCTCGTGCTGTTTCTGCTCTTCGGCTGCCTGGCGGCGCGCCTGCTCCTGCTTCTGCGGGTCCTTCTCCGGCTCGCCAATAATCACGCGCTTGCGCGGCTTGCTCTGGGCCACGTGGGGGGCCGGGTAATCGCAGTCGTCGGCCGCCTCCAACCAGTATTCGAGCACCATCCCCGGCCGAAGTGCAAAGTCCTTGCCCTCGGCATCCTTCACCTTGGCCAGGTCCACACTGTCCTTGTAGTCGAGTATCTTGGGGTAGCCGCCGTCGGATAGCTGGAACGATTTGCCCTCGCGGTAGACCTTCGGCCGAAGGACCGGCCCATCCGCCACCTGGAGACGAAGGGTCAGCCCCTTGACGCCGATGTCGTCGCTGGCCGAGCCCTCCACCTCGAGCAGGGCGTTGGCCGGCTTCGTGATCTCGTCTTCGGCCGGCTCGGTGATCTTCACCTGCGGCGGATAATCGGGGATGACCGTGATGGTGTAGGCCGTCGGCTCGACCGTGCTTTCTCCTTCGGTCGAGGTGAAGAAGATGCGGTACTGGTCGTCCTGGTCCAGGACCAGGCGGAAGCGGAGGACGTGGGGGTCCTTCTCGACCAGTTCGGCGGGGACGGCCTTCTTGGCGCCGACCAACTCCAGCCGGCCTTCCTTGACGGTGCGGTTGGCGCGAGCCAGCAGCGTGACCTCGGTGCCGCGCATCGCCTTCAGGTTGGGGTCGGCGTGGGTTTCGTCAGGCCAGTGCAGGTAAGGGCGGTAGTGGTAGGTCGCTTCATACGGCGTGGCCAAGGGCGGGGAGCGGACCTCGACGCGGTACTCGGGGGTCTCGGCATCGCCGCCGGCAATCTTGTACCAGAAGCCGCTGTGGACCTGGTTGCTGGGAAAACTGACGCCCCACTCGCGGTCGGTTTCCTGCTCCAGCGGCATCGCCTCATACGAATCGGACAGGCGATAGCGGTACAGTAGCCGAAGGGCATCGGACCTCTTGGGATGGGGCACCCGGCCCTCGACATAGACACGGAACAAAACCGACCGGCCGACCGGCACGGTGGTGTTACCGCCTTCGGGGTAGAGCAGGGTGATCTGGGTGCGCGTCCGGATGCCGCCCGAGGAGGAGAACGGCAAGAAGGTGCGTTCCAGGAAAGAGAAAAACGGCCCCGGACCGACCGTGACCATGACGACGAAGGCGGTGATGAACAGGGCGGCGGTGAGGCCCCCCATCCAGCCGGCCCGTCGGCCGCTGACGGCGCGGTCCAGGTCGGCCTGGGCCAGGTCGCGGGCGGCGCGGTGGCTGATCGCCCCCTGGATGGCCGGCGGCAGCGGCTGCTGGTGCAGGTCGAGCCAGTTGACCACACTGTTCTTGGCGCCCGGGATGGTCTGCTCGATTTGTCGGGCGGCGTAATAGGGATTGATCCGGTGCAGCAGCGGCCGAACCACCAGCACACCAAGGTAAAGCGCGGCGCCGGCCAGGTAGGCGACGAACGCCAGCTGGCGGGTGCTCGGGGCGAGGCCCAGCGAACGGTCGCAGAGGACCATGACCAGGGCGTAGGCGAGGGTCGCGGCCAGGAAGCCGAGGATGGCGACAATCAGGTCGAGGGCGCGGATGCGCCGGCGGGCGCGGGCGAGCTGGGCCTCGACCAGGGCATCGTACTTGGTGGGCGGCGCGGGCGTGGCAGCGCGGTCCCGGACGGTGGCCATCGGTCGTCTCCTTGCTGCGCGGCCGGTGGTGCCGCGGCGATCTCCCTTCCCGATTATTCAAGTATAACAGCCGGCCCCCGCTGGCGCCCATGAGGTTCCAGTAATGGGGAGCGGCATTCCCCGTCGCTGGCGCTCCGGGCTTGTACCAACGTCACCCGCCACAGCCGCTCCGGGCTCGTAGGAACGTCCAACGGCCCTTGCAAGGCATCCCGCCGGAACGCACAATGGATCTTGACCTCGCCTCCGTCGGCCGGGCGCCTCCTTCGGGAAGACCCCGAACGGCGGGGACAGTTTTCCCAATAGCCGCGAAATGGTGGTGCATGGCGAACCCGAGTTGGTCGGCCTCCAACCCGTTTGACTTCGGCGAGCAGCTGCTGGCTGGGGGAGTCGAGTTTGCCGACAACCCCGAGCCGCGCTGCCCGTGCGTGCTGCTGTTGGACAATTCCAAGTCGATGCGGGGCGAACGCATTCAGGCCCTCAACGACGGGCTAATCGCCTATCGTGACGAACTGCTCAAGGACCCGCTCGCGAGCCAGCGCGTGGAGACGGCGATTGTCACCTTCGGGGGCAAGGCGGCCCAGGTCATCCAGGATTTCGTCACCGTCGATGCCTTCCCGCCCCCCTTGCTGCAAGCCGACGGCCTGACGCTGATGGGGGAAGGGATCAACCTGGCCCTTGACCTGTTGGAGATGCGGAAGGCCCAGTACAAGGCCCACGGCGTCGCCTACTATCGGCCGTGGCTGTTCCTGATCACCGACGGCGAGCCGCAGGGCGAGCCGCCCGAGGTGGTGCAGCGGGCCGCGGAGCGCGTCCGGACTGAAGAGGCCGCCAAGCGCGTCGTCTTCTTCGCTGTCGGCGTCCAGGGCGCCAACATGAAGAAACTGGCACAATTCACCACGCGCCGCCTGCTCAAGCTGAAGGGGCTGCGCTTCGTGGACATGTTCGTCTGGCTGTCGCGGAGCACGCAGCAGGTGGCCCACTCCAACCCGGGCGACCAGGTGGCGTTGCCGCCGGTGAACTGGGGGACGAAGTGACATGACACGGCCGGCTGGCGGAGCCTGGCGGGTGGTCGGCGCCGCGGTCCAGGGAGTCAGCCATGTCCGCGCCGGCAAACCCTGTCAGGATGCCCTTGTCTGGACCGAGACCGCAGGCGGGGCACTGGTCGCGGCTGTGGCCGACGGGGCCGGCTCCGCCGCCGTGGCTGAGGTTGGCTCGGCCATCGCTGCCCGGGCTGCCGTCACAGCTGCCGCCGACCGGCTCGAGTTAGATGTGCCGCGCACCGAACCTGCCTGGAAAGCGCTGCTCCAGGAGGTACTGCAAGCGGCCCGCGCCGAAGTGCTCGCCCAGGCCGAGCAGCTGGAGTTGCCCGTCGAGGACCTCGCCACCACCCTCATCGTGGCCGCGGTCCTGCCCGATCAGGCGGCGGCTGCGCAGATCGGCGACGGCGCCGCAGTGGCCCGGCTGGCGGAGGAGGAGTTACGGGCGCTGACCCGGCCGCCGGTCGGTGAGTACATCAACGAAACGTCATTTCTCACATCCAACGGCCTGCTTGACCGCGCTCAATTCCAGGCGATCCGGGCGCCGGTCACGGGGCTGGCCCTGCTCTCCGACGGCCTGCAAATGCTCGCCTTGAAGATGCCGCCGGGGACGCCACATGTCCCTTTCTTCCAGCCGTTGTTCCGCTTCGTGACCGAGGTTCCCGATCTTACCCGTGCCGGGGAGCAGCTGCGCAGTTTCCTCCAGTCCTCCCGGATCACCCAGCGAACCGACGATGACCTGACCTTGATGGTGGCGGTATTGAACCGTCGGTAGGTAGCTGGCAGACCGTCGCCGCTTGCAGCTTGGCGCCAAACCGTCTCAGTAGCAACGAAGACCATCCCGGACGGTCCCGTCTTACCTTGGTCCCTTCTCCGGCGGCTTGGGCGGAAGGGTGCCGCCCTCGGGTGGTTTGTCCTCCGGCTTCGGCGGCTTCTCTTCGGGCTGAGGGAGCGGCGGCGGAGGTGCCGGGGGCACCGGAACAGCCGGCGCGACGCCGCCCTGCCCCCGTATGCCGCCGATTGCCCCTCCCAGGCCGCCCGGGAAAGGAACCACCCTGGGAATGCCCTCCTCGCCGGGGATCAGGCCCGGTTGGGCCGGCATCAGGTCCGGGTCGGAGCGCAGCTCGGCGGCGGTGGCCTTGCTGGTCACGAACAGGACGTTGCCCAGCCGCACCGGCCGCAGGCCCGCCATCTCCGCCATCAGCCGCACTACCATGTCCAGCGGCACATCTTCCAGTTGCAACGTCACCGGCGTCTGCGACTCCTGGTGTACCCGCGTGTCCAACACCAGGTTGGTGCCGGTCTCGCGGGCCAGCTGCTTCAGGGCGGCGGCGAGCTGGACACGGTCCACGTCCACGCTGACCCGCTGCCGCATCTGCCGATACATCGCCATCTCCTCGCTGGTGATTACGACCGTGTCGCCAATCACGGCGTAGCTGAGGCCGTACTGGCCGAGTATCGTCCGCAGGGCCGAGCGCAGCTTGACATTGTGCAGTTTCACGTTGACCGGGGACTGGTCCAGGTCGATCCCCAGGTTGGCGATGGTCAGGCGGTCGATGACAAAGTTGAGCCTCGTCTGCTCGCGGAGCTGGGCGATGGCCAGGCCCAGCGGCTGGTCGGTAATGTCCAGGTCGGTGGTCTGATCCAGCACTTTCTTGATCTTCTCGACGGGGCTTTCGCCCTTCTTGGTGTCCGCGTCGGATCCCACCGGCGCGGCCGGCGCGGAGGCCAGCGCCCCGGCCAGGAGAAACAAGGCGGCCGGCCAGCTCAGGCGGGCGGTAAAGAGGTGCATGGGTGTGACTCCTTTACGGGACGAGGGGACGGGGCGGCGCCACCGGCTCCGCGGCCGGGCCGTTCATCCGCTCACCGGAAGCCGAATTCGACGGACCTTCTAGTCTACGTTTGTCTTGCTCCTCCTGCAATGTCTTGGCGTTCGCCGGCGTCGTGACGTTGATCCAAGGAGCATTGATCAGAGCCCGGAGCGTCAGCGACGGGTGGTCTCCGAGCCCGGAGCGTCAGCGACGGGTGGTCTCTGAGCCCGGAGCGTCAGCGACGAGGAACGCCGTTACCCGTCGCTAGCGCTCCGGGCTCGGAGCAACGCGCCCCGTCGCTGGCGCTCCGGGCGCCGAAGCTGCCGCGATGATCCGGGAATCGCCTTCACGGATTGGTATTAGCTCAGGGACCGGCGCCTCCGGAAAAAGCGTAGCGTAGAATTGTTTAGATCATCTCCAGGTGTCCGGCCCAGGTGCCGCCCCCGGAGAAGGAAGAGAAGGCAGGGACCTGCGCCCCCGTGCTGTTCTCGGGAGAAGAAGGCGAAACATGACCCGGCGCAAGAACGACACTCCTGCCCCGGCGATCCCCACCAACCTCCCGCCCATCCCAGTCGCCGGGAATGGAGAGCCTTCGCCCGTCGGGCCGCCGGAAGCCGTATCCCCGCCCGGACGGCGCACGCTCAATGGGAGATTCCTGGCCTGCCTGCTGATCGCGGCCTTGCTTCTGGGGGCCGGCGTCCATCTCCTGCACGCCTACCAGGTCCGGCGCAACGCCAGCGCCCTGCTGACACATGCCAACCAGGCGGAGGAGGACGGCGACCTCGACCGGGCGATCCAGTACCTGGAACATTACCTTGGCCTGGTGCAGGAGGACAACGACGCCCTGGCCCGGTACGGCCGAGCGCTCTACAAGCGGGGCGGCTCCGCGGACGAGAAGCAGCGCGCTTTTCTGGTCCTCGAACAGGTGGTCCGACGGAAGCCGGACCGGCGCGATGTGCGCCGCGACCTGGTCGATGTCGCGATGGACCTTGAGGACTACCCCGCCGCCTTGCAGCACCTGGACGAGCTATTGAAGGCGTCGCCCAGCGATGCCGAGTTGGAGCGGGTGGCAGCGGCGTGCGAGACGGCCGCCGGCCGGCTCGACCGGGCCGAGGGATGGCTCCAGCAAGCCATCCGGCACGCCCCCGATCAGGTCGCCGGCTACGTGCAGCTGGCCGCCCTGTATCGCAACCGCCTCCAGCAGCCGGACAAGGCCGACGAGATCATGGCGAAGCTGGTCCAGGCGAACGAGCGCTCGTTTCAGGCACACCTGGCCCGCTGGCATTATCAGAAAGAGCTGGGGCGTGCCGAGGCCGAGGCCGACCTGGCCCGGGCGCAGGAACTGGCCCCCGACGCAGCCGACGTCATCCTGGCTGCTGCCGAGTCGGCCGAGGCGCGGGGAGAGGTCGCCCTGGTCCGGGCCGGTCTGGAGCGCGGCATTGGACTGTACCCTCAGGACTACCGCATGTACCAGGCCCTCGCCGCCCTGGAGATCCGCGCTGGCCAGTATCGCGAAGCCGCCGCGATCGCCGAGCGGGGACTGAAGGCCGTTCCCGGGCAGGTTGAGGAATTGCTTCCGACCCTGGCCGAGGCGCTGATCGAGCAGGGTGAGCTGGCCCGGGCGCGGGAGCAGCTCGACCAGCTACGCAAACTGAAGATATCGGAGGCCCGGCGGGATTACCTGGAAGCACGTGTCCTGGTTCACCAGAAGGAGTGGGCCGCGGCAGCCGCCCTGCTGGAGCGGATCCGCCTGCGGCTGAATGCGCGGTCCAGCCTGGTCGTCCCGGTCAACCTTTCGCTGGCCTATTGCTACGGGCAGCTGGGCAATCCCGACCAGCAGCTGGCCGCCTGCCGTCGGGCGGTCGCTGCCAACCCCCAGGCGGTCGCCCCGCGGCAGGCGCTGGCCGCGGCACTGCTGACCGTCGGCCGGCTCGACGAGGCGGCGGAGGAATACCGCCGGCTCAGCGCCCAGGTGCCTGGCGCGCTGGTCGCCCTGGCGGGGGTGCAGCTGGTGCAGACCCTGAGCCTGCCGCCGGCCAAGCGCCGCTGGGAGCCGGTCAACCGAACCCTGGATGCCGCGGCCCAGGCCGTCTCCGACTCGACCGAGGTGGCCCTGCTGCGGTCGGAGGCCCTGGCAGCGCAAGGTCAGCCCGAGGCCGCCCGGCAGGTCCTGGAGGCGGCCCGGGACAGACGGCCCGGAGACGTTGAGGTTTGGGCCGCACTGGCCGACCTCCTCCAGCGGCAGGGGGAGCTTGACCAGGCCCTGGCCGTCCTGGAGCAGGCGCGGCAGCAGCTGGGCGACACGGCCGACCTGCGCCT
>DATLYH010000182.1:0-65771 GCA_035575035.1 Gemmataceae bacterium | reverse complement strand
GGCCGACTTGCGGCGCTACCTGCGGGGCGAGCCGATCCGCGCCCGGCCGGTCGGCCGCCTGGAGAAGGCCTGGCGCTGGACCCGGCGCAATCCGTGGGTGGCCGGCCTCAGTGCGACGGTCGCGGTCCTGCTCGTAGCGCTGGCGGCCGGCTCGGTGGCAGCCGCGCTGGTATTCCGGCATCAGCGCGACGCCGAGGCCGAGGCGCGCCGGCAGGCGGTCGAGGCCCGGCAGCAGGCCGATCACAACGCCGAGATGGCTCAAACCGCCCAGGCCAAGGCCGAGGCTAACGCAGCCCTGGCGGGCCGGCAGCGCGACCTGGCCCTGGAGACGCTGGAGAAGCTGGTCTACGAGATCCAGACGCATCTCAAGGACCGGCCCGGCTTGCACGCGCTGCGGGAGGATCTGCTGGCCGGCGCCATCGACGGGCTGGACCGAGTGGCCCGCGACAAGGACTTCCGGCCCGACCTGAGCACCCTCAATGCCCGGACTTTGTTGGGCGAAATTTACCTGGGGCTGGGACGGACGGAAGATGCCCGTCGGCAGCTCGAGCGCAGCCGGGGCCTGGCCGAGAGCCTGATCGCGGACGACCCCGAAAATGCTCTGGCCCGCCGGGAGCTGGGGCGGGCGCTCTGCAAGCTCGGTGCCGTCCACCTGCGGATGGGGGATGCGGCATCGGCCCGCGCGCTACACGAGAAGGCCGCGGCCCTGCACCGGGCGCTGCTCCCGATCGACCCCCAGCCCCCTCTGGCACAGTGGGACCTGCTGTTGGCTTGCAGCAACCTTGGCGACGCCCTCATCCAGCTAGGCGAGCCGGCAAAGGCGCGCGAGCAGTATACCGAGGCTCTGAAGTTTGCTGAGGCGCTGACCGCGGCCGACCCGTCAAACGTCGATTACCAGATTCACCAGGCATCCTGCCGCGAGCGGTTGGGCGAGGTTTGCCTTCGGCTCGGGGACCCGGTTGCCGCACTGGACCATCACCGCAAGGCCCTGGCCCAGCGCGAGGAACTGGCCCGGGAACGGCCCGGCAGCTTGTTCATCCGGCGTCAGGTGATGACCTCTTGCCGGCAGATCGGCGATCTCCATTTCAAGCGCGGCGATCTGACGGCCGCCGAACCGATGTATCGCCGGGCTTATGAACTGTGTACTGCGACGCTCCAGGTCGATCCCCAGTACTTCCAGGTCCGGTTTGACCTGGCCCTTTGTTGGGAAAGGCTCGGCGACATCCGGCAGCAGCGGTACGACTATCCCGAGGCCGAGAGATATTACCGACAGGCGCTGGAGGAGTACGAGCGGTTGGCGGCTGCGGATTCAGCGAATGTTCAGCCGCGGCGCGGCGCTTCGGTTGCCCACGAGAAGCTGGGCCGGGTCTGCCGGCGGAGGGGCCATTGGCAAGCGGCCCTCGACCATGGCCGCCAGGCCGTCCGGCAGCGCGAAGCACTGGCGCGCGCCAACCCCGAGAATGTCGAGACCCAGACCGACCTGGCGGCTGCCTATGGCAACCTGGCCCTGGCCGCGCTGGAGGCGGGCAATTTCGCCGAGGCGGTCGATCATTACAGCCGCGGCCTGGACCTGCTTCAACAGTTGGAGGCGCAGGGCAAGCTCAAGGACCAACCGCAGTACCAGAATTGGCTCCGCGTCTTCCGCTCCCGGCTGGCGCTCAGCCAGGCGGCCGGGCAGGCGGTCGAGGATCTAGCGTTCGCGCTGCGGCAGCCGGCGGAGTGGGTGCCGGAATTGCTCCTTCTCCGGGTCCGGACCCTGGCAGGGCGGGGTAGTCACGCCGAGGCCGCAGCCACGGCGGAAGCGCTGCGTGCCCGGGCGCCGGACAACGCCACCAACCTCTACAACGTTGCTTGCTGCTATGCCCTGTGCGCCCGGGGCGTGGCCGCCGGTAAGGCACCGGCCGACCTCGCTGCCGACGAGTCGGCCGCGCGGACAGAATACATCCGTCGAGCGATGGAAGCGCTGACGCAAGCCGTCCGTCGCGGCTACCGGAACGGCCTTCATCTGAGGACCGACCCGGACCTGGCTATCCTCCACGACGCCGAAGGCTTCCAGGAGCTGCTCGGGCAGCTTACCCAGGACAGAAGGCAGGAGTCAGGGGACAAGGATCCGAAACCGTAACCTGCGGGGATCGGTCCGCTGACTGCTAACTCCGGCCCTTTACCCCCGCCCCTTGGTCTGCAATTCCTGCCGCTTGTGGGCGATCAGCGCCAGCAGGGCCTTCTGCGGGCTGGCAAACTTCTCGACCCCCTCTTCCATCAAGGTCTTCTCCAGCTTCTTCATGTCCACCTTGGCGTCGATCTCCGCCAATACCTCATCGGGCGGCAGCCGGTCCACCTGGCGGGTGAAGGTCCGGCCGCTGGCCTGCACCGCGGCGTTGGTGGCCGGCGGGTTGGTCTCAATGTCGGAGCCGGCGAACGCCTCGACGTATTTCCACGGCGGGTCCTGCGGCATCTTGGTGCCGGTGCTGGCAAAGACGATCTCTTGCTTGAGCGGCAGGCGCTTGTCGGCCCAGAACGCCTGGTTCAGCCGCCAGATTCGCTTGGCGTTCACGATGCCAACCTGGCCCTGGGCCCGCGGCGACAGCTCGGGGACATGCTTGGCGGTGTAGACATCGAGCCGGCTGACGAAGATGCTGTAGACCGATTTGAAGTGTTCCAGCGACGGCCGGCGGCGGGCGCCGCGCCAGGCGGCGTCGCGAGCCGCTACGTACTGCTCCTCACTGAACACCAGCGTCACGTTGACGGTGACGCCGGCCGCCACCAGCTCCTCCAGCGCCGCTAGCCCAGCGGGCGTCGCCGGCACCTTGATCATCCGGTTGCGGTGCCCCTTGCTCCACTGCTGGCCCAGAGCGATATAGCGCTCGGTCCGTTGCGATGCCGGGATGTTCCGCTCGGGGTCCTCCAGCAACGGGTCAAGCTCGAAGCTGACGTAGCCGTCGTCGCCGCGGGTCGCCTCCCAGGTCGGCAGGAACACCTCCTGCGCCTGCCGCACTACCAGATCGGTCAGCCGCCAGGCTAGGTCCTCGTCGCTCAGCCCCTCGCGCAGGAAGCGCGTGATGTGCTCGTCGTAGTGGCCGGTCTTGATCAGGTCGGCGATGATGATCGGGTTAGAGGTGGCCCCGGTGGCGCCCCAGGCACGGTTCCGCGCCACCTCGCCCGGATCGACCGAGTCCAGCCAGAGCTTGGTACCCGTGGCGATCAGCGACTGCAAGGGGGTGGTCATCTCGATATCCTCATGAAGGGAGTTCGTTATCGGAAGCGGTAACGCGCCGACGTTCGCTTCCACTCTGTTTATTGTAGAGCGCTCGGGATGGCTCGGCTTGCCGACAGCGGAGCCGCCCTGCCGGCGCTAATTTAACAACCAGATGGTGGCGGCGGCGCGGGCCTTTTGATAAGTTAGACATCCTGAGACGTCTCCGACCCACTCCCGACCGGTCCGTATGAGGTGATCCCAATGCCTGCTCACAAGCTGCTGGCCTTGGCCGTTGGCTGTCTGCTTGGGCTGCCCCTGGCTCATGCAGCAGACAAGGAGGATCGCGGTTTCTTGACCCGCGTTTACAAGGACGCCGACGGCCAGGAGCACAAGTACGTGCTCTTCGTACCGCATGACTACAAGGGGGACAGGCCCTACCCCCTCATTCTCTTCCTGCACGGGGCCGGCGAACGCGAAGGGGGAAAGCAGGCGCCGGTGAACGTCGGCATTGGACCGGCCATCAAGAAATATGGCGAGAAGGACTTCCCGTTCTTCGTTTTGATCCCCCGCTGCCAGGCGGCGCCGCACAACTGGCAGGCCGATGGACCCGACGCCCAGCGTGCCCTGGCCATGCTGGATGAGGTGATGAAGACCTACCGTATCGATGGCCGGCGCGTTTACCTGACCGGCCTGTCCATGGGCGGGGCCGGCACCTGGAGCCTGGCCGTCAAGTATCCGGACAAATGGGCCGCCATCGTGCCGATCTGTGGTCGCGGCGACCCCAAACAGGCCGAGAAGATCAAGCATATCCCTTGCTGGTGCTTCCACGGCGATGCCGACAAGGCGGTCAAGGTTGAGTACTCCCGCGAGATGATCAAGGCGCTCAAGGAAGCCGGCGGCAGTCCCAAGTACACCGAGTACCCGGGCGTCGGCCATAACAGTTGGGACCAGGCCTACGGGACGCGTGAGCTGTACGACTGGCTGCTGGCTCAGAAACTGAAGTAACCCTTCCTTGTTTGGAGAGAACGCAATGAGCAAGCGTCACGTGAATCGTCGCGATTTCGTTAAGGCAGCCGCGGCCGGGACTGCTGCCCTGTCGCTGACTGCCGCCTCATACGGCAAGGTGCTCGGGGCCAACGACCGCATCCGGGTCGGTTTCCTCGGTGTCGGCGGCCGCTGTCAGCAGCACATCGACGTTATCCTGAAGATGCGCGAGCAACAGAAGGGGGTCGAGCCGGCCGCCGTCTGCGACGTCTGGGACGGCGACAAGGCTCTCGGCCGGGGCAAGGGCCGCGGCCTGTATCCTTCCGCCGAGCGCTGCGGCATCAAGAACGACGGCAAGCACGTCACCAAGGACTACCGCCGCGTCCTCGAGCAGAAGGACGTGGATGTCGTCTGCATTGCCACCCCCGACCACTGGCACGCCCGCATGACCATCGACGCCCTCAAGGCAGGCAAGGATGTCTATTGCGAGAAGCCGATGACCCGGACCATCGAGGAAGCCCAGGCGGTCGTCCGGGCCGCCCAGGAAACCGGCCGGGTCATGACGGTCGGGGTGCAGTCGATGGCCGACCCGACCTGGGCCAAGGCCTACGAGTTGATCCGCTCCGGCGGCATCGGCAAGGTGATGCAGGGACAGACCAGCTACTTCCGCAACTCAAAGGTCGGCCAGTGGCGCTACTACCCGTTGACGAAAGACATGACTCCCAAGACCATCGACTGGGACATGTTCCTGGGGTACGCCTTTGACGTGGACGGCGTACCGCTGGGACCGACGCCCAAGGAGCAGCCGTTCGACCGGGCAGTCTTCGCCCAGTGGCGCTGCTACTGGCCGTTCGGCGGCGGCATGTTCACCGACCTGTTCGTCCACCAGACGACGCATCTGATCGCAGCGATGGGCGTGCGCTATCCGGCCCGGGTAGTCGGCGGCGGCGGCATCTACCTGGAATATGACGGCCGCGATGTGCCGGACGTGGCCACGGTCGTCGCCGACTACGACGAGGGCTGCCAGCTGTTGGTGACCGCCACCATGTGTAACGACCATCGCATCGAGGAGTGCATCCGCGGCCACCTGGCT
This sequence comes from Gemmataceae bacterium, assembly GCA_035575035.1. Lineage (GTDB taxonomy): Bacteria > Planctomycetota > Planctomycetia > Gemmatales > Gemmataceae > DATLYH01. The sequence continues at coordinate 60,498 of DATLYH010000182.1, read as the reverse complement.
ACCTTGGTCTTCGAGAATGTCCGAGGCAAGGGGTTCGGCTTCCATCTGCTGCCGCAAAACATCGGCGATGCGCCGCGCGGCCCATCGGGCGAGATCGTCAAGGAGGGCGAGTTTGTCCCGGGCGGTCTGAAGGGGGATGATACCTACGCCTTGTGGGAGAACTTCCTGACCTGTGCCCGGGAGCGGCGGCGCGAGACGCTCAGCACGCCGGAGCTGGGGGCGGCCGCCTTCACGACGGTGGCGATGGGGGTCAAGAGCTACCGCGAGGGCAAGGCGCTGTTCTGGGACAAGGAGCGGCGGCGGGTGACCGACGCAGACGCCAGCTGGGCGGCGCGCTGGGAGGCGCGGAGCAAGAAGCGCGGCAAGCCGAGCCACATCATCGGCTGGCAAGGGGGCGACAGGGGGAGCCTGCTGGAGCCCCCCGAGTACATGAAGCTGGCCGGCCCCTGGATCAACGGCCGCGACCCCGCCGAGGGCGCGGGCGGCCAGCAGTAACGCGCCCGCAACCATCGCTTATCCCGCCGCGGACTTCCGGCCCATGCTCGGCCGGGGGCCCGCGGCGGGCCGTTTTATGTTGGATGGCGTTGTATGCTGAGTTGCCCGCAGCACGGCCGACACACCGCGCGATTCGGTATAACACGTATATTCCTTCCCCGGCCGCTCCTCCTTTCATCGGGTAAGACTATCGAGAGTTCGGGTCGCCTGAAGTATCGGGCGGCCGTATTTTGCAAGATGTCCCTCAAGCAATGACACAACGAGAGGACCGTATGCGCGAATGGGTTCTGGCCGAGCAGAATCACGCTTTCATCCGCGAGCAGCGCTGGGAGGTGGCCGTCCTCCCTTTCGGCGCCACCGAGCCGCACAACCTGCATATGCCCTACGGCACCGATAACTTCCAGGTCGAGGCCATTGCCGACCGCGCTTGCGAGCAGGCCTACCGCCGTGGGGCGAAAGTCATCCTCCTGCCGACAATCCCCTTCGGCGTCAACACCAATCATCTCCGCGTGCCCGGTGCTCTCACCTGTAGTGTCACCCCGACCACGCTGCTCCACCTACTCAGCGATCTGGTCGATTCGCTGGAGCGTCAAGGGGTGTCCAAGCTACTGCTGTTGAATGGGCACGGCGGCAATGAGCTAAAACCGCTGACGCGCGAGCTGCACCACCGCACCCGGATGTTCCTCTGCGTCTGCGATTGGTATCGCCTGGCGGCCGACCTGTACCCACAGATTTTCGAGCGGCCCGGCGAGCACGCCGACGAGGTTGAGACCAGCCTCGGCCTGGCGTTCTTCCCTGATCTGGTCCATCTCGAGCTAGCCGACGACGGCGCCGCCCGGCCCACGCGTTTCGAGGCAATCAACCGCGGCTGGGTCAGCATCACGCGCCCCTGGCATCTGGTCAGTACCAGCACAGGGCTAGGCGACCCGAGGGCCGCCTCTGCCGAGAAGGGCCGCCGGTTGATGGATGCCCTCGTGGAGCGCCTGGCACAATTTCTGGTCGAGTTGGCCGCAACGCCGATGGATGAAACGTTTCCTTATTGATTAACCCCGCCTCTTCAACCGGTCGCCGAAATGATAGGGGACGCCCGGCGGGAACAGCTATCCATTTGCCGTTTCCTGACAGAGTCGTTAGCGAGCGCTTGACGATTCCACATCCTCGGACTTGTCATACATGATCAGCAAGTAAATATATATTCTTATCGGAGTTGCCACTTGCGGAGCAGTTGCGGGGATATACAATAAGGCCCCGGGTTGGCAATAAGGTTTCGCCCGGCAATTGAGGGTTAATCAATGGCTAAAACGAGGACTGCACGCAAGGGGGAGAGCCTGGGGGGCTACTTCCGCAAAGTGTTCGCGGAGCACCCGGAGTGGCTCGACATGAAGAGCAACGAACTGATCAAGGCGCGCTTTGAGCAGGACCACCCGGGACAGGAGTTCACCCCGAAGATCCGGGCCAACATGGCCAACATCAAGAGCATCTTGCGCAAGAAGATGCAGAAGGGCGGCGCCAGGGTTGGGCGGCCGAAGGCGGCTGCCGCCGTCAATTCTGGGGGACAAGGGCTGGAAGGTCTGGAGCTGGCCATCGACAACTGCCTGTCCACGGCCCGCGAGCTGGACCCTGTGGGATTGGCAGACGTCATCAACTACCTCCGGCGGGCGCGGAACGCGCTTGTCTGGCACATGGGACAGCCCTAAGGACCGGCTCAGGTCGATATGCCATATTGCCATCGTTGATCCGAGCCCGGAGCGTCAGCGACGGGTACTATCCGAGCCCGGAGCGTCAGCGACGGGTTGATGGCGCCCCTCGCTCACGCTCGGGGCTCTGATCAAAAACCCGTCGTTGACACTGCGGGCTCTGAAAGCAGGCGCCGGCAAATGTTGCCATCTAGCCCTGAACTCTCCTGGGCCCACGGCGCCCCGATGTTGCGTCGCTATTTCCTCTCTCCTCGCACCGGAAAGCAAGGCTGCCGGTGCCGTGTGACCGCGCCGGCAGAACCCATCCCGGCCCGCCGACTCACGGCATGATTTCGCCATGTCCTCCGAGAGGACCGATTCTTCTCCACCTCTCGCACTGCTGGTGTGGGCCGTTTAAAATATAGTTATGTTCACCCTTGAGCTGAATCTGACGTCACCGGCCCCGGTCAAGCCGGCCGTACTCGACCTGTCGGCTGAGCAGCTCCGCGCCTGGCTGGAGGCCCGCGGTCAGCCGGCCATGCGCGCCCGCCAGCTGCGCCGCTGGTTGCTGACCGGTCGGGCCGAGTCGTTCGAACAGATGACCGACCTGCCGCTTGGGCTGCGGCGGGCTCTAGCCGACGAATTGCTGCCGCTGGGGACGCAGATCGTCCGCCACCTGCAAGCCAAGGACGGCACGCACAAGCTCCTGCTCCGACTCGGCGACGGCCAACTTATCGAGTGCGTGCTCATTCAGGAAGCCAACCGTCGTACCGCCTGCATTAGCACCCAGGTCGGTTGCGGCATGGGCTGCGTCTTCTGTGCCAGCGGCCTGGCCGGCGTCGCCCGCAACCTGACCGCCGGCGAGATCCTTGAACAGCTCGTCCGCCTGCAGAACCTGCTGCCTCTCCCCTCTACTCATTTTCCTGTGCGTGGGGAGAGAAATAGGGGTGAAGGGCGGCGCCTGACCCACATTGTTGTCATGGGTATGGGCGAACCGCTGGCCAACCTCGACAACTTGCTGGCAGCGCTGGAGGTGGCCACCGCCAAAGACGGGCTGGGGATGAGCGCCCGGCATGTCACCATTTCCACGGTCGGACTGCCGGCCCGCATCCGCCGTCTGGCCGACGCGGGCAAACAGTATCATCTAGCGGTGTCGTTGCATGCTCCCAACGATGAGCTGCGCAGCCGCATCGTGCCCACCAATCCCAAGACCGGCCTGGACGCCATCCTGGCCGCCGCCGACTACTTCTTCCAGCGGACCGGCCGGCAGGTCACCTTCGAGTACGTTCTGCTCCGCGACCTCAATGACCGCAAGGAGCATGCCCGGGAGTTGGCCCGGCTGCTGCGCGGCCGACATGCCCATGTCAACCTAATCCCCTTCAACGACGTTGAAGGGCTGCCGTACCGCCGCCCCACGACGGAGGCCCTGACCGCCTTCGTCGAGCAGCTTCGCCAGGCCGGCATCAGCGTCAAGGTCCGCAAGCGCAAGGGCTCCGAGATCGACGCTGCCTGCGGCCAGCTCCGCCGGTCCGAGATCGGGAGCCAGCAGGCCGTGGTCGGTTCGCGGTCGGAAGTCAAAGGCCCGAGGGTGCAGATCGACGATCAGGAATGGGCGGATCAAACCGGGTGATGGGAGAACCAGGTCAGAGCTTGCTATACTCGTTCTCTGACTGCTGCCCGTTGACGGCTGACCTCTCCCCTCGGTCGGAACCTCCCCTGGCCGGTGCGGGTTTAATCAAGGGAGGCGGCCCGGCCTGCCGGCGCGAGGCATCCGTGGAATCGATCGGCAAGACCAGCACGCAACTGGCCCTGCGCGACCCGGACGTCCGCCTGATGCACCGTGTCCGCAATGATGAGCCGGGAGCGTTTGAAGAGCTGGTGACCCGCTACCAGCACCGCCTGATCGCGGTCATGCATCACCTGGTCGGCGATGCTGAGGAGGCCGAGGACCTGGCCCAGGAGGTCTTTCTCCGGGTCTATCGGGCGCGGAAGAAATACCACGCCCGATCGCGGTTCTCCACCTGGCTGTTCACCATCGCCAACAACCTGGCGCTGAACAGTCTCCGCAATCGCCAGCGCAAGCCCGTGGTGCCGCTGGAGGTCCGTGACTCGGGCCCGTTGGGGCCGCGGCCGGCCGAGCAGCTGGCCCGCGACCGGGCCGACCAGCCGGCCCAGTGCATCCAACAACAAGAGCTGGCCGCCCTTGTCCGCCAGGCTCTCGACGGGCTTAACGAACGCCAACGCATGGCTGTCATCCTCAACAAATTCGAGGACATGAACTACGCTGAGATCGCCGAGGTCATGGGCCTCTCGACCAAGGCGGTCAAGTCGCTGCTCAGCCGGGCCCGCACCAACCTGCGCAACGCCCTGGCCGGGTACGTTCACATGGACAGCCAGCCGGTCCCCAAGGCGCCGGTGGACGAGGATAAATGAAGGGCGGGAACTTGTTAGCGAGCGGCCGGTGTCAGCCGGCCGGTTCACACTGGCCGCTCGCCGTTCGGTCCGAGGTTCGGAGTCTTGCATCATGAGCGAGCCGCCCCCCCTGAGCGACGCCGAACGCGAGGAGCTGGTCGCCTATCTGGACGGCGAACTGGACGAGGAGGCCGCCCGCGCCGTGGCGGCCCGGATCAATGTCGATCCCCGGGTGCGGGCCGAGGCCGAGGCGCTGCGTGGTACCTGGGACCTGCTCGATTACCTTCCCCGGCCGGAGCCATCGCCCAGCTTCACCCACCGCACCTTGCAGCGTGTCTCGGCGCTGCGGCTGACCCAGCCGGCCCGACGGCCGTGGCGCGTCTGGCAGATCGCCGCCGGCTGGGCCGCGGCCGTCGTCCTGGCCACCCTGGTCGGCTTCGGTGGCATGGAGGCCTTCCTGGCGCGGCAGCCCACTGATGAGGATCTGATCCGCGACTTGCGCATCATCGAGAACAAACGCCTGTACGAGCCGGTGGACGACATCGACTTCCTCCGCAAGCTGGCCCAGCCCGAACTCTTCGGCGACGACAGCCCGGGTTCCTGAGGCGGAGGTAACGCATGATGGTTTCCTGGCGCTTGCTGGTTTCACTGATCGTTCTTGCGGCGGCGGCCCCTGTGGCGGCCCTGCCCGAGCCGGACGAGGAACAGCTGGCCAACAATCGCCGCCTGTTCGAGAAGTGGCGCGCTGACCCCGAGCACTACGCCCGGCTCAAGCACGACTGGCGCGCTTTCCGCTCGCTGCCGTCGGAGAAGCAAGCCCGCATTCGCCGGCTTGACTACGACCTGCACCAGGAACCGCCGGAAACCCAGGCCCGTCTCTGGCGCGCCCTCGAGCGCTACGCTGCCTGGCTGGAACGCCTCCCCCCGGACGACCTACGGCGCGTCCAGGCGGCCGACGACCCCGACGAGCGCCTCCGGGTGATCCAGGAAATCCGCGAACGCGAGTGGCTGGCCCGGCTGCCGCGGGCCGTCCGCGAGCGCATCCAGAATGTTCCCCCAGCGCAGCGGGCCGCCGAGATTCGCAAGGAGCGCGAGCGGGAGCAGAAGCGCCGCCAGGAATGGCAGCGGGCCTTGCGGCGCCCCTTGCCGATCCGTTTGACTGACTTTCCCCCGGAAGTGCAGGCCTTCGTCAAGGACTCGCTCTACCCCCTGCTCAGCGACGAGGAGAAACAGCGCCTCAAGAACGCCGAGGGGCGCTGGCTCTACGGGGCGACCCTGGCCGAGCTGGCCGACCGCCACCCGATCGTCTTGCCGCCGTCACCGACCATCGGCCCGGTACGCTACCAGGATCTGCCGCCGCAGATCCAGCGGCGCTTTCTCAAGGTGCTCGACCGGGCACGGCTGCGCGACGTGGAGGGGAAGTGGCCTGACTTCGCCCTCTACATTGCCGAGGTGGCCCGGAGCCGGAACCTTCCCCTTCCCCCGCTAGGCCCCTGCCGCCCGCGCGAGTTTACCCCGGCCGTGCAGCAGTTCCTCGACCGCGAACTGCTGCCGAAACTCGACGAGAAAGAGAAGCAACGTCTCAAGGCGGCCGAGGGACGGTGGCCCGACTACCCGCAGCTGCTCCTGGAGCTGGCCCGCACGCACGGTCTGAAGGTGCCTGGCATGGCCCTGCCTGGGCCGCGCGAGTTCTGGGATAACCTGCGAAGCGAGCTCCCCGTCGGGCCCGACCTGGCCCCGCGCGACTTCGCCCAGGACCGGTCGGGCCGGCAAAGCCTCACCTCTGAATAACTGATAGATCCCGACCATAGACTTTACCGATCCTGCGCACTTCTTCTTTTTTTCCTTGCTTTGCTCGATCCCGGTTTTTACCTTCAATCGACAAAATATGCTCACTCGTTATTCTTCTTGCCTCTTCAGGAGACAAGCCCATGCCCCTTCGCGCCTTCCTCAGTTCCTGGTTGGGTACCCCACTGAGCCGCCTTCGCAAGCGCCGCCGCTTGGCCGAACAAAAGCACCGGCACTTTCGGAAGTGCTCTTGCCGTCCGGTCCTTGAGTGTCTCGAAGACCGACTGCCGGCCGGCGACCTGTCGGGCGAGTTGGGACTATTTCCCTTGAGTTTCCTACTGGGCTATGACCCGTTCCTTGCCGCGCAAGCCCCTATCGACCCGGAGAGTGAGCCGGAACAGTCCCCCGGTGCCGCGGAGGAAGCGGGCGACGAGGATGCCGAGGAACCGGGTGAACTCCTCACGGAAGACGACGAGGTGGTCGTGATCGGGCCGCTTCCCGGACCAGGGCCGGTCGAGCCCCTGGAACCGCTTCCCTTTGATCTCCCAGGGGGCACGACGGTGGTGGACGGACCTGAAGGGGTGCCCGCGGAGAATGGCGGCTTGATGGGGGCCATCGGCGGCCCGGGAGAGGCCGGCCCTAACTCCGGTGGAGCGGGCAACCTATCCGGCAACGGTCCGATTGGGGGCGGCGGTCTTCTCCCGGCCGCGGACCAACCCGCCCCACCGGCGCCGCCTCCTGCGGTGGAGATTGGGAGCACGCAGACACTCACCTGGGAAGAAACCGTTATCGACGACTCGGGGACAGGCGGGATGGGGCCGATCATCATCATCCCTCCAAGCGGCCCGGTGAACCCGTCCAATGGCCAACCCTGGCAGCCGCCGCCGCTCACCGGCAGTGGCGGGGAGGGCAGCGCGGGCACATCCGGGACGAGTGGGGCGGTCGGCGCCCCGTTGCTACCGGGCACAGGCAACCTTCCCACTGGGGGAAGCCTGGGGAGCACGTCTCCGGAAGACGGCAGTGGCAATTTGCCGACCCCCGGCAACTCCGGGACAGGGTCTTCGTGTGGCTGCAACCCCAGCGGCGATCCCAGCCCCGGCTTGATCCCCATCGACAACGGCGGATCGGGCATTGCACCGGCCGGCCCGACCGAACCAAATGAACCGGACGAACCGGCGGGGCCGGACGGACCGGATGGTCCTGGGTTCGGCGGCCCGCCGGGCGGCCTAACCGTGACCTTGCAGGTGCCGGAAGTTACCAACCGCACTACCCCCTCAGGCGCCACGGTCACCATCGTGCTGAGCCCCACCTTCCCGGCCGATGTTGGAATCGTGGACGGGGCCGTGGATGTCGATGTGAACCACAACGGCACCTTCGACGAGTCGGAGCGGGCATTCGCCGCCATCGAGCTGGATGGTACCATCGGCGGCCCGCATAACGTCATCTTCAACGACTCGCTGACCGAGGGGATTTACCAGTTGCGGGCGCGGGTGCGCGACAGCATCGACCGGGAGTTCGCCAGCTCCGTGGTGACGATGCGGGTGGACCTGCACGCCGGCTACCTGGGCTCCGACGCCCTGCGCCAGCTCTACGCCGACTACGTCCTGGCCACCACCGGCCAGCTCGATCCAGTCTGGTCGAATCCGTACTGGGGCACCGACGAGGGCGACCTCTATTACTACGAGACCCCCAAGGACAGCAGCGTCCTCCCCGAGCCGCGGACCTCGCTTTCGCTGGAGGAGTTTTATGAGGAGTTCCACCAGCGGTTCGTACACGACTCGCAGGAGCGCGTGCTCGTCAACGTGCGGTCGATGACCTCGGGGGGCTTGGCCGGGCTTCGCACAGGGTTGGAAGGCCTGGGCATGAGGGTGGTGGTGGTGACCCCGGCCCAGCAAACGGTCACCGGTTACCTGCCGATCGGACAGATCCCCGCGGTGATCCACTTGCCCGATTATGCCTCCATGACCCCGGTCTATCCGCCGGTCCGGCGTATCGGCAGCTTCACGTCTGAGGGGGACTCGGTCATGCGGTCGGATGTATTCCGTACCAGCACCGGGGTCACAGGGGCGGGTATCACCGTCGGCGTAATTTCGGATTCAGCCAATCAGGTCGGCGGCGGGATTGTCGCCTCCCAGGCGACGGGCGACCTGACTGCTAACGTCGGTATTCTGCTGGACGGCAATCCCGGGGGCAGTGATGAGGGACGGGCGATGATGGAGATTGTCCAGGACATTGCCCCAGGCTCGCGCGTGTTGTTCCATACGGCGGACAATGGCCCGAACGTCTTCGCCAACGGCATCCAGGCATTAGCCGGCGCTGGGGCTCGGGTCATTGTGGATGATATTGTCTACTTCAACCAGCCGATCTTCAACGACGGTATTGTGGCCCAGGCGGTCGAGCAGGTAGCCGCCACCGGCGTGACCTATGTGTCGGCGGCGGGTAATGCAGCGGACATTGGTTATGATTCTCCCTGGCGGGCGGTTGCCGGCATGGTCGGCAGTATCTCCGGCAATTTCCATGATCTGGGGGGCGGTGATATTCTCCAGAACATCACCCTGAACGTAGGTGAGCAGCTGATCCTGGCCTTGACTTGGGACAATGCTTACCTCGAAGGCGGATCGCCTTTGCCGCAGTATCAGGTCATGACGGACCTTGATTTCTTTGTCACCAATGCGGCGGGCACTATGATCCTGGCCAGTGCCATCGATAACAACGCCATGACTGATGAAGCCTTTGAGCTGCTCACGTTTACCAATAATGGCTCGTTCGGCACCAACAGTTTCGCCCTGGCCATTCAGCATGTCTCGGGCCCGGCACCGACCCGTGTTCGCTGGGTAGGCTATGGTGACGATCCCCAAGCCCAGGGTCAGGGTGGCCCCACCATTACCGGCACTCCCCTAGCCCGCAGCACCATCGCTGTCGGGGCGGCGAACTGGAATAACCCGACAGTCCCCGAGTCGTTCACCAGCCTGGGCGGACCGCAGCTGATCTTCTTTGATATCAACGGCAACCGATTGCCGACCCCCGAGATCCGCTTCAAGCCCGAGGTGACCGGGCCGGACGGTGTTTCGACCTCCTTCTTCTCAGCGCCGCCGCCGGGCAACCAGTTCTTCGGCACGTCGGCGGCGGCACCCCATGTGGCCGGGTTGGTCGCCCTGTTACTGGAAGAGACGCCCTGTGCCACGCCGGTCCAGATCACTCAGCACCTGATGCAGACTGCCCTCGATATTGGCGCCCCAGGGGTTGATCCTCTGACCGGGGCCGGCATGGTGCAGACGGTGGCGCTGCCGTTCACCTGCCTTCCTCCCACGGGCGACGCCTTCGAGCCGAACGACACCTCCGACCGGGCCGCTGTCATGGGCGTCCTCAGCGGGACCCAGACCTTGCAGAACCTGTCGATCCGGAACCATCCGAATGGATTGCCCGACTATGACTGGTTCCGTTGGACGGCCGGCACTTCCGGGGCGGTGACCGTCACGGTTACCGAGGGCATCCCCCTGTCCGACCTGGAGCTGTTCCTGTTCACGTTGCAGGGCAACACCCTGGTGCTGCTCGCCAGCAACACGACGCCGAACGCGAACACGCGCTCGGTCAGTGCCACCGTGGCGGCTGGGCAGGTCCTGTTGGTCGAGGTCAAGGGCCGCAATTCCTCCCTCGGCGTCATGGACCAGGACACCTATGAGCTGGAGATTGGCCTTTCCTGAGATAAGGTGATTTAGCGATAAGGTGATCCGGGGCGGTGGGAGTCGTCGGCCCGCCGCCCCGGGTTGCTGTCAAACGGCAGCCCGGCTCACTTCACGATCACGTGCCCGAACTTCTCGGGCTCGGTCGCGACCATGCGCTGCATGGCGCTGATCTTGCTCCCCACGAAGAGGACGTTGGGGATCGCGATCTCCTCGCGGTCGGAGCCGTAGGGCTTGATGTGCAGGTCGCCGGAGCCGAAACCGAGGACCCAGTGGCGGAAGAAGTCGTCGCGGAACTTCTCCAGGACCATGTTCTCGGTGTCGTAGCTGCGCGAGGCGGCCCCCAGGACGAACTCGTGCGTCACCTGCCCCGGCCGGATCCGCCAGTAGCTCAGGCGGTCGAAGACGAACACGGTCAGCAGCCAGACCGCGAACATCAGCGTCGAGAACCAGAAGTAAGCCCCCAGGTTCAGGTAGATCTTCAGGCCGCCCATCCAGTCGAGGACCTCGTCCCACACGTTGAAGTAGGCGAGCAGGACGGTGGTCAGGACGATGGTCAGGATGACCACCAACGACGCCAGACCGCGGACCGTGACGTTGGTGATCAGGATCGTGAGGAACACGGTCAGGAAGAAGACCACGCCCAGGTTGCTGCTAGGGTGGAAGACGACCGTGTCGCCGTCGAGCCGACGATGGATGTCTCGAGTCCGGCCTTCCTCGGCCACGTTGACCTGAGGGATGCCCTGCCCATCCACCTGCCGGTACGGCACCCCTTCCCAGTAGGTGGCCAGCGCGAGGATAGCGCCGACCACCCAGATGGGCCACCAGTAAAAAAGCGACGAATGGCTGTAGACGATCATCTCTGTAAGATCGTCCGCTGTCTCCAGCGTGGCGGGCACGGCGGCGGGCTGCGGCTGGACGACTTGCTGAGGCTGGGCCACCGGCGGCGCGGACGGCGGGCTCGGCTGAGCCTGGGGTAGGTTCGGGGTGTTGGAGTATTCCGGCATGGTACACCTCTCCGGCGGACGGTGCGCCGCTGCTCCCTCGGAAGCGGCGGTCGTGCGCCTAATGGTGATCAACCTTGCAATTCTTGCGCCGATCCGCCTGCTGAGGGCGGGGGCCGCGGCAAGGGGAAGAGAGCAGGCGGGCCGAACAGTCCAACACCGGAGCAATGCCCGGCGCGGTACAATGAGCGGATGCTTCTGTTCCCGGTGGGGAGGGGGCCGACTCGCAGCGCTGCCGGGCGCAGCCAAGCAGGTCCCTTCGCCGCAAGGGGCGAACCATGTTTCACCCGCAAGGTCCAACCTTCTTCGAGCTGGCCCGGCAGGCCCTCTCGTCCACGGAGCACGGCTACGACCTGCTGGCGCCGAAATTCGACTACACCCCCTTCCGCACGCCGCGCGAAATCCTTGAGGGCGTGGCGGAGCACCTGAGGCCGCTGGCCCCCTTCGAGTCCGGGCTAGACATCTGCTGCGGCACGGGCGCCGCGATGGAGCTGCTCCGGCCGCTCTGTCGGCAGCGCGTGGTTGGTCTGGACTTTAGCCGGGGAATGCTGGCAGTCTGTCGGCAGCGGATGGCTGAGGTGCCCGGTGCGGCCCCCGTGGACCTGGTGCGGGCCAATGCACTGGCCATGCCGTTCGGCCCGGCGTTCGACATCGCCGTTTGCTTCGGGGCGCATGGCCATATCCTGCCGCGGGACGAACCGCGCTTCGTGGCCGAGGTGGCCCGGGTGCTGCGGCCGGGCGGCCGATTTGTCTTCGTGACCTCGTATCCGCCGCCTGTGCTGTCGGCCCGCTACTGGTTCGCCCATCTGTTCAACGCGGCCATGCGGCTCCGTAATCTGCTCATCGCACCGCCCTTCATCATGTATTACCTGACGTTCCTGCTGCCGGGAGCGCGGCGGCTGCTGGAGCGGCAGGGCCTGCAGGTGGAGGAGCGCGCGCTGGCGCCCGGCCGGCCGTGGTCCTGGCTCCGCCTGGTGATCGCGACCCGGCCGTCCCTCACTTGATCGAATTCAGGTACGCCAGCAGGTCGGCCATCGCCTGCACGTCGATCTGCTTCTCCAACCCCTCAGGCATGAACGATAGCCCGGTGCTGCGCAGCTCCTCGATGTCGAGGCGCAGGATCGTCTCCGAAGTGCCGTCGGCGCGGCGGATGGTGATACTAGTGGCGGTTTCAGCGGTGATCATACCGGTGATGACCCGGCCGGTGCGGGTCGCCAGCACGTAACTGAGAAATTGCGGCTTGACCTCACGGTTGGGGTCAAGGATGTTGAGCAGGACCGCATCCAGGCCGCGATCGCGGACAGCGGAAAGGTCGGCGCCGATGTTGTGCCCCACTCCTTCGAGCCGATGGCACGCCGAGCACTCCTTGGCGAAGACCTGCTTGCCCCGGGCTGCGTCCCCGGGTAATTGCAGCGCCTTCTGGTAAGCGTCCACCACCTCCTGCCGCCGGGCCGGGCCCGTGCCGGCGAAGACCCGGGCGGCCCGAGCGCGGACCTTCTCGTCGGAGTATGCCTGTAGCAACTGGATACGGGCCGGGTCCACGTCGCCGCGGGCCACCTTCCCTTGCTCCACCGCATCGAGGAACGCTGCGACCCACGCCGGACGGGAGAACAGGGTTTCCGCCGCCGTTGCCCGAAGTTGCGGGCTGAGGGTCGGCCAGGCTTCCAGGATCAGGGCCGGGACTTCCGCCCGGTCGAAGCGGGCGAGTGTCTCCAGGGCGGCGAGTTGGACCGGCTGCGGCTGACGAAGCTGAAGCAGCTGTCCGAACAACTCCCGGACCTCGGCGAAATCAGCCAGGCCGAGCGTGCGGATGGCGGCGGTGCGGGCCGAGGCGGTCCGCTTGTCGTCGGCCGCGGTCTGCCGGGCATCGCGGAGCAACTCCGCGAAGATGACCTTGACCCGGCTGCCGGCCGCCCCGTTGAGCTGCTCGCGTGCCGCCGGCGACGGCCGATTGGCCAGGCCGCGGACGATGGCCTGGGCCAGGGCCTTCTCGTCCTGGGGCAGATCATCAAGGGACTTGATCACCGCAGTCAGGTCGTTCGCTCGACCGGCCGCGCCGACCTGTCCGGCCAACTCGGCCAGCAGCGAGCGGCCGTGCGGAGCGGCGCGGAAGGCCCGGTCGGCAAGGAGCAGGCGGAAGACCTCGCCGGCCCGCTCACTCACCGAACTGAGGACTGCCAGGCGGACCCACGGGTCGCCGCCGTCGCGCAGCATCAGCCGGACCAGGGCTCGCGTTGGCATTTCCCCCTTGACCGCGCCAAGTGAGAACGCCAGTTGATAGCGGACGCGCAGGTCGGGGTCGTCGGTCATCTGCTCCAGCCGGGCCTGTACCTGCGGCGTCGCCGCGAAGCGCTCGGCCAGCCGGACGGCATGCTCACGGACGCGCGGCTCAGGATCATTCAGTGCCCGCAGCACCAGGGCCGGCTCCAGGGCGGCCATCCCATCGAGGGCATACAGGGCATGCAGCCGACCAAGCGGCGACTTTGACTCGGCCGCCAGCTTCTTCAAGGGTGCGACTGCCGCGGGGTCCTGCCGCTGGTAGAGGAGGCGCGAGGCGGTGTCGCGGTGCCAGCCGTTGGCGTGTTCCAAAAGCGCGACCAATTCCGCCGTGGACGCCTTGCCGAGTCGCGGCGGCGGGGGCCGCTTGAATCCCACCGGCACGATCCGATAAATTCGGCCGCGATCGACACCGCTGCTGGGGTCAAGGTGCTTGAGGATCTGTGGCGGCAGGAAGGCGGCCCCCTCGATCAGCTCGCGGTACATGTCGATGACGTAGAGGCAGCCGTCAGGCCCGTTGGCAAACTGGACCGGGCGGAACCAGATGTCACGGGAGGCGAGGAACTCGACGTCCTTGTCGGCCCGGACCGCCTTGAAGCCGACGCCGTCCGGTTCCAACCGGGCGCGATAGACGAGGTTGTTGGCCACCTCGCCGACGAAGAGGTTGCCGCGGTACTCGGCCGGCCAGGCATCGCCGCGGTAAACGGTGATGCCGGTCGCCCCGGTGAAGAAGCCGGATGGCTCGCCTCCCTCATCGGAACCGGGGATGATCTTCTCGCGCCGCAACCGGGTGCGCAGCTCACGCCACGGCTCGACGGGGCTGACGCGGAAGAGCTTGGTGTACTTCCCCTCTGGGGCGATATTGACCGCGGCGGCCGGCGCTTGCAGGTACGGGTTGCGAGCGAGGTAGCGGCTGTCGTACATGATCAGATGGGCGGGGTCGCTGTTGGCACAGACGAACTTCCGGCCCCAGTCGTCCATGCTCATGCCGTGCTGGCCGCCGCCGGAGATCAGCTCGAAGCCACCTCCCCTCACTCTACCCTCTCCCCCATCTGAGGGAGAGGGTAGGGTGAGGGGGCGCGGGTCGAAGAGGAAACCCTGCCCGCGGACGGCCACCGGCCGGTCATCCGGTCGGTCGGCGCGGCGGACGCTGCCGGGGGCATAGCCGGTGGAAAGATGGAAGCGATTGTCCAGCCCCCAGCGGAACGAGTTCAGCATTGCCTCGCCCGCCGCGTCCCGGCCGAAGCCGGTGAAGACCGGCTTGCGGACATCGGCCTTACCGTCGCCGTCGGTGTCCTTGCAATAGAGGATGTCCGGCACGGCCCCGACAAAGACGCCGCCATCCCAGCAGGCGACCGCCACGGGTGAGTCCAGGTCATCGACGTAGACAGTGCTCTTGTCGAACCGACCATCGCCGTCGGTGTCTTCCAGGAGGCGAATGCAGCCGCGGCCGTGGGATTTCTTGCTGGCGTACTGGTTGTACTCGGGATACTCGGCGACGAACATTCGGCCGTTCTCGTCGAAGTCGATGGCAACGGGGGAGCGGAGAAGCGGCTCGGCGGCGGCCAGTTCAATGCGGAAGCCGGGCCGGAGCTGGAAGGTCTTCAGCGCCTCGGCCGGCTCCTTCGGCGGGATGCGCGGCAGCTCGGCGGCGTAATCCTTGTCGGCGGCGGGCTTGTCCTTACCCGAATCGCCCTGGCTGAGTGTAATGGCGGAAAGCAGCAAGAGGGCAAGAAGCGGTGCGTATCGGTGCATCGGCGTGAGGACCTCTGGATGTAGCAAGGCGAACAGATGCAGGATAGCGTGATCGGAACTGGATTACCAGAGTGCCGGCCAGGCGAGCGGCCAGCGTGAGCTGGCCGGTGTACCCTTCAGCGCAATACGCCATCGGGTAAGTGGTGAGGAAGAAGAGAGGCGGCCAGCGTGAGCTGGCCGGTGTACCCTTCAGCGCCTCGACCGACCAGCTGACGCCGGTTGGAGGAAGCATTGCATGACCGAAGCCGAGTGGTTGGTCTGTACCGATCCAGCGGCGATGCTGGGGGTCCTACGGACCAGGGCAGACGACCGGAAGTTACGACTGTTTGCGGTGGCATGCTGCCGCCGGTTCTGGCGGTGGTTAGATGGTAGGCCAAGCGGCAAGGCCGTGGAGGTAGCTGAACGGTTCGCAGATGGACGGGCAACAATTGCGGAACTGGAAGCAGCCCGCGCGGATGCCCAAGCCGATGTTTGGGAGTTCTTGGCAAAGGCCGCCCTGATCACCACCAGGGAGCAGAGCGAGATCCTCAGCGATAGGTTCATAGCCTGGCTCACCGAGGGAGCCGTCGGCTGGATTCCATTCGCGGCACGCCCGACTGGCAGAATCGCTGTTAGGGAAACGGTCTGCCGCATTGTCCGTGATGTCTTCGGCAATCCTTTTCGCCCGGTTCACGTCGATTGGTCCTGGCTCACATGGAACGACAGCACCATTCGGAAAATCGCGCAGGCCATCTACGACGAGCGCCGCTTCGAGGATATGCCCCTTCTCGCCGATGCGCTCGAAGAGGCTGGTTGCGACAATGCGGACATCCTCGCCCACTGCCGCCGGCCCGGCGAGCACGTCCGCGGCTGCTGGGTCATCGACCTGCTGCTCGGCAAGCAATAGCGTTGCCCTGGAGCAGCCCGAGGAGATGAGGGTGATGAATACGAAGACGCTGGAAACCATACTGCGCCCGGACGGTCGGGTAAGCCCGCCGCCGGAGGAACTGCCGGACCACCCGGTGCAGGTGATGGTCACCTTTCTCGAGGCGGATGAAGAGATTTCACTGACCGAGCCGGGTGATTACCTGGATCAGTTGACCGAGTTTTGCCCTACCCCTGCCAAGTTGTCCAGAGGAACTAGATTTCCGCGCTCTTTCTAATCGTCGGGCACCCACGCCAGGGTCAGGCGCAACTCTCCGCCCGCTGCTGGTACCGTCACCTCCTCTGGGGACGGGTCATCGGGCCGGCGCCGGTCCACGAAGCCGGGGACCGTGCGCAGGCAGGCTTCCATCAGTTCCAGCTCCCATTTCAACGGCGGGCGAATCGTCAGCCCGCGCTCCTTGTGGAAGACCCACGGATAGGCGTCGGGCCGGGCCACTTCCCAGCCGTAGTGCCGGGCCGCCTCAACCTCACTGGGATGAATGGCGTCCGGCTCGCCGAACAGGACGGTGGTGGCCACGGTCCGCCGGGCATTCTCCTCATCCGAGGCGGTGTCGGCCCACGTCTCCCGCAGGGCAGTGAGGTCTTCGTACAGGGCTAGGCCGTGCGTCAGGCCCGACTGTCCCATCAGCACGGCGTACCAGGGGCCGCCCTGGAACCGGTCGCACTCCACCCGGATAGCCTGTTCGTAGCCGAGCTTCTTCCACGGTGCCTGCCGGTAAAAGGAAGCCGCCGCCTGGTAGAAGCTACCCACCTGCTCAGCCGTGACCCCCGGCATGTCCAGCAGACTGGGCGGCTCCTCCTGCCGGAGATGATCCGCCAGGCCGCCGAACAGCGCGTCTACCTGGTCCAGATCCTCGGCCGGGACGCAAGTGATACCGATTTCCTCCAGGTGGGGACGCAGCGCCTGCCAGACCGCGGCGTCGCGGAACTGTAGTTCGGTAGGCCGATGTGGCTCGCCGGCCAGCGGCCGTTCCATGGCTTGCGCCAACTTGTCCCAGAGCCGGTCGGCCGAAGGGGACTCCTCGCTCAGGTCATGGGCGAGGATCAGGTCGTCGTCGCGGCTGGTGATCAAGAGTGCCCAGGGATGCTTCCGCTCGCCGCCGAAGTCGGTCCAGACGGGGAGCTGGCGGTAGTCGCACTGCCAGACGTCGGCCGGTTGCGGCAGCCGGCTGAGGCGCTGCTTGACGACGGGGAGCGGTCCCTCGGTGCGGGGGGTGCGGATGCGTTTCTTCCGCGCAGGCTTGCCGGCTACCTCCCGCAGCCAGGCAATGGCGCCCGGGGTGGACTTCCAGCCCGCCAGGAAACTGCTGGCGTAAATGATCGCCTCGTTCTCGTCGCCGAGACCATAGTAAGGGGGCTGCTCGCGGGGCAGGAACTTCTCGCCCAGCAGGTAGGCGGGTACGTGCTTGTTGGCCTTGCGTGCCTTCTGGAGCAGTTGCCGCGTCTCCGGCGTATCGCCCTGCCGGCGGAAGGCAAGCAGCGCCGCAGTGTAGGCCCAGGCCGCCGTGCCCTCGTCGGGGTATTGCCGCAGGAGACGCTCCAGGTCGTCGTCGCGATCCATGTCGAGCAGGAAGCCGGCCAGGGTGTAGCGGACGCCCTGGTTATCGTCCGGGTTGAGCCGGAGCAATTCTTGCAGGTGGCCAATGGCCTCGTCCCGTCGGCCGACCGTCCACAGGGCCAGGGCCAACTCCAAGCGGGCGCGCATGTAGGGGCGGGTTTCGAGGATGCCCCAGAAGTCGCCGACCGCCTCGCGGAAGAGGTCGGGCCCCAGGGCCCGCTCACCGGCGACCACGGCCTTCTCGTACAGCTCCAGTGCCTCCTTGCGGCTCGGGGCATGCTCGGCCAGGACGGTGTAGGCGTCGGCACAGTCGGGGCAGATCTGCAGCGCCTCTTTCGCCAGCCGAACGCGCTCCGTCGGGTCGTTTTCCTCGAAGGCCTGGTACATCAGCGCCTGGGCCTGGTCGAGCGGCGTATCTCCCGGTCCCACGCCGCCCAGTTCGCCGAGCAACTGCCGCATCATCCCTTCGATGGCCCGTCGATCGGGCAGATCCAAGGACTCGGGCGGCTCTGTCCGCCGGCGACGCTTCGACCGGTCGCCTCCCGGCTTCCGTTTTTTCCTGGCCATCGGGCGCCTCCTTTCCAGGGTAAAAAGGCCCGTGTGGTCATTGTAGCCGGTCGCCGGTCGGAATTCGCGGGGAAAAGCTTACTCCAGGTCCCGGCCGTTAAGGATTTCCTGAGCCAGATGGACCATCGGCAGGCGCAGGTCCATGGCCCGTTTTTGCAGGGTGCGGAAGGCTTTGTCCTCGGTCCAGCGGTGCCGCTTCATTAGCGCCCCCTTGGCCTTCTCGATAATCTTGCGGTCTTGCAGGTTTTTCTGCAGGGTCTGGTTCTCCGACTTCAGGGTGCAGAACTCGTTGAAGCGTGCCCAGGCGAGCTGGATGGCGAATATCAGCTGCTGAGCGTCGATCGGCTTGAGCAGATAGGCGAGGATGTTGTCTTCCAGGGCCCGCTGTAACAGCTCGGAGTCGCGGTCGCCGGTCACCGCGACGGCGGCGACGGCGTGCTGTTTGCTGATCTCGTGCAGGGCGCTGAGCCCGTCCATGCCGGGCAGGTGAATGTCGAAGACCACCAGGTCGGGCGTCTTGGTCAACACCTGGCGGACCATGTCGGGTCCGCTGGAGGCCGTCGCCACCACCTCATGGCCGCATTGCCGGGAGAGGACATCAATGATGTACTCGCGGATGTTGGGGTCGTCCTCGACGACGACGGCCCGCAGCCGGGGCAGCGTCGGGGAGAGTTCGGGCCGCTCCACCACCGGAGTGGGGGCCACGCCGGTCACCCGGTCCTTGCACAGCCGGGCCCGTTTGAGCAGCTGCTCAATGACCTCCCGCGCTTCCCGCGCATCTTCGGGCAGGAGCACTTTCAGGCGGGCGCTCAGGACATAGACGGACTGGAGCATGTCCAGGATCTCGTGCCGCAGTTCCTCGACGGTCATGGTGACATCACCTCGCACGGCAGACCCGGACGGCCGGGGACGCCCCTGTCCGCTGGCCTTTGGCCGGGAAACGGCTACAGGATAGTCCCACCCTAACCGTTTCCCCGTCTGCGAGCCCCGCTGCGAAACCGATGGGCTATCTGTGGGAAGGGACTCGCCCGCTTCGATCTGACCGGGCTCTCCTTGTCTACGGCCCTCCGGCTAACTGCAATATAACGGATAAACCGGGAGCGATCTTGCGCCCTTCCCTGTCCAGTCGGCAGAAGTCCTCACCAGGCGCTTCCCCTTTTGGGGTAAAGATATCGGGCGTTTTGATGGGCAGACCTTACCAGCCGGCCGGAGGCGGTGCCCGGCCCAGCGAGCAGCCCGCGGGAGCGGGCCGGTGCATCCCGCAGCGCCTCGACCAACCAACTGATGCCGGCCACAGGCTGACGCTCCAGCGACTTCCGCAAAACCATTCCTTTGCAAACCTCATGCCTGATAGAGCGAAACCGGGGAAGCCTGAAGACCGACTGTACCCGAACCTCTACCGTAAGGCCTTCCTCAATCCAGGCAGCTTAACCTGATCATCCCGCACCTCGTTTCTCATGGGATGAACTGCTAATCCGTCCCAGGTACGGTTCAAGGAAAGCTCGTTCCTATCCGATAAGATTACGGACTTGTTCTGCGCGTCGCCTACCCTCCAACCCTCACCGCCGGAGTCTTCATGAATCCTCCCCTGTCGCGCCGGGATCTCCTCAAGACGGTGGCGGCTGGTTGTATCGCGGCACTGCCGCGCCCCGCCTCGGCCGGGCTGCGCCGGACTGCGGGGCAGGCCAAGGAGCACAGCGGCTGGGTCTCCGGGTCGATGACCGGGGCGGAGGCCCTAGTCGAGACCTTGCTCCTGGAGGGGACCGAGTGCGTCTACGGCATCCCGGGGGCGCAGAACAACGAGTTGTGGGACACGATGAAATCGAAGTGCCTCCCCTACCTGCTATGCACCCACGAATTCTCGGCGGCGTGCATGGCCGACGGCTACGCCCGCAGCACCGGCAAGCCCGGCGTGCTTTGCGTCGTGCCCGGTCCCGGCCTGACCAACTCGCTCAGCGGCATCGGCGAGGCCCTGCTCGACAGCGTGCCGCTTGTCTGCATCGTGACCGACGTGGCCCGCGGCGCCAAGTACAAACCGTTCCAGGTCCATGAGCTGCCGCCGGTGGGCCTGGCCCGGCCGGTCACCAAGGAGGTCATCGCCGTCTGCCACCCGGCCGAGATCCCCCTCGCAGTGCGGCAGGCTTTCGCCTTGGCCTGTTCGGGGGAGCCCGGCCCGGTAGCGATGGTGATTCCCTACCCGCTGTTCATCGCCACCCACAAGTACCACTCGCCGCCGTTGCCGCCGCCCGGCCTCCCCTTTGACGAGGAGGCGTTCCGGTGCGCCGTGGCCCGGCTGGCCGACCGCCGACTGCGGATCGGCATCTACGCGGGGCTCGGCTGCATGAACTACTCAGAGGAGCTGGCCCGGGTCGCGGAGCTGCTCCAGGCACCGGTGGCCACGAGTGTTTCCGGCAAGGGGTGCATCTCGGAATGCCACCCGCTCGCCGTCGGCTGGGGCTACGGGCCGCAAGGGACGCACACCGCCCAGCTGGCCTTCAAGGATGTGGACCTGGTCCTGGCGATCGGCGTCCGCTACAGCGAGGTGTCCACCGGGTTTTACTCGATCCCGAAGCGCCCTGTCATCCATGTGGATGCTAACCCGGACAACCTGGGGCGGGTGATCAAGGCGGAGGTCTGCGTCCATGCCGACGCTGGTGTCTTTCTGGCCGGGCTGCTGGAGAGCGCCGATCTGCTGCGCCGCCCGGCCGACGGCAAGCTGGCCGCCCGTATTGCCGCCTGGAAGCGCGATGACTGCCGGAAGTACCGCGAGGTCTATGGCAAGTGCGGCGCCGACCCGATGGCGTTGATCCTGGCCCTGCGGCGGCTGACGTGCCCCGACGCGCTGGTGTTCGTGGATGCGACCCAGGCGGAGCACTGGGCGGCTGAGGCGTTCACCGTCGTCCAGCCGCGCACCTACTTCAACCCAACCGACAACCAGGCGATGGGCTGGACGATCCCGGCGGCCCTGGGCGCCCAGAAGGTCTTTCCTGGCCGGCAGACGGTGGTGCTGATCGGCGACGGCAGCTTCCTGATGTCGGCGATGGAGCTTTCGACCGCTGCCCGGGAATGCCTGCCGATCAAGGTCTTTGTCCTGGACGACCAGGCTTATCACTACATGCAGACCTTGCAGAAGTCGGCCTACCTGCGGACCACGGCCACCATCCTGGCCCGGCTCGACTACCGGGCGCTGGCGCAGGGACTGGGAGTCGGCTACAACGAGGTCCTGACCACCGCCGATCTGGAGGCCGGCATCCAGAACGCGCTTGCTCATCCCGGGCCGGTGCTGACGCGGGTGGTGACCGACTACGGCAAGCGCCCTTGTCGCTGGATCGAGGCGGTGCGGGACCGTTACATCGACGAGTTATCAACAGAGCAGAAGGTGCGCTTTCTGGCCCGCCTCGGTGCACGAGCGCTGCACATTAAAAGGGAGAACGATTGACGGGGGCCTCTTCCTAGCGCTCCGGTAGCTTTATTTCGGGTTGGGGAAGGAACTTTATCTGGATACGCGCAGACTGTTCAGGAGGTAGGTGGGCCAGCGGTGAGGATGATGGTTTCAACCCATACCACATGAAGCAGGGCAATGACCGCTTCCCGTTCCGTTCCCGGGACCGACGGCAGGATGAGCTTGATGGTAGAACGCTCAACCACAGCCATGTCTGGGTGACCGATCTCGAATACGATGCCGTTGGTGAGATGCAGGCGCAACGGTTGGAAAGGGTGCCGGCGCAGCAGATCACGCAGGTCATCCGGGCGCACGCGGAATCCCTCACGGCGAGGTCGATGAAGCTGCCCCTGATAACGGTTCCACTTGCTGGATCTGAGACAGGAGCACAAACACGGTACGCTCCGCGAACGGGTCCGGATTATCGGGTTCCGGGATGCCTATCTCAATGAAACTCTGCCCGAGCAGATTGATCTCGGGGTAATGGATCTCAAAGACCCGTCCGTCTTTCAGGTGGACACGGAACGGCTGGAAGGGCCTCCGGTGCAGCAGGTCATAAAGCTGCTCTCGGAGCATGATGGAACCTCCTGGGTTCAGTTCTTAGCCGTGCTCCATGCCTCGAAACGCGCGATCTCTTCCCTGAGTTGCTTGAGCAGACTCCGGAGCGACCGCTAGCTTAACTCCCGGACGTGCGCATCAGTGGCGAGCTATTGGGTGGCTTCTCATTCCCGTTGCGTCTGGATGCTCATCAACGCCACCATGCCTTTCTATTCCGCGCCGGGCTTGATGACCATCCGCAGCGGATCGACCCAGTGCTTGTGGTCGGCGTTGTAGTACAGGTAGGCCCGGCTGGCGGGGCCGCGGTACTCTCCCGGCAGGCGGCACTCCAGGTCGATCGGCACCTCGATCTTCTGGCCGGGGGCCAGGTCGCGCCAGTAGAGCACCAACTCCCGGCCGCGGATCTCAAAGGCGCTGATCAACCCGGGCTTGGTGTCGTTATCGCGCAGCAGGCAGTGCTCCTTGAGCTGCTTCAGACTCTCCGGCACTGTCAGCCCGCCCGGCAGTCCGATGATCGCTACGGTCATCCCCTGCCCCTTGCCGCTGACGTTCGCCAGCGTCACCGTCAGCCGGACGGCGTCGCCCTCGTTGGCCGTGGTGCGATCCAGGGTGGTGCTCAGGCGCACCGGGCAGCCCTCGGCGCTGGCCGGTTTCAATGTTTGGTACGACCAGGCCAGCGTGTAGGGGAAGACGTTCCGGCCCGTGACCTCGATGCGCACCCGGTTCGAACCCGGCCGCAGGTGTTTCTCCGGCTCGGGCAGGTTGAGGGTCAGCGCTTCCACCGCATCGGTGCCGAAGGCCAGCTTCGCCACCTCCTGCTCGCCGATGACGAGCCGCAGCTCGCCCGGCTCCACTGGCCGTTTGTTGGCCCGAGTGTAAGCAATCAGGGCCTTCAGGGCCAGGATGGTCGATTGGGTTGAGCCGAAGCCGCCGAAGCCGCCGCGCTGCTGACCGATCCAGCGGATCGCGTTCTGGATGGGCGTGTTGAAGTCGGCAGGGCGATTGGCCTTCAGCCAGCCGAGTACCGCCAGGGCCGTCGTCTCGATTTGCAGGTCGCGCCCGCCTGAGCCGGTGATGCTGGTCCGCTCGGCGTCGAGGTGGCCGTCCGGCTTCTGCGCCGCCGCCACCGCCTTCAGCAAGGCGACCGCCGTGCCTGCCTGGTCGCGGTTCAGCAGACTGTTGGCCACCAGGCTGATGAAGTACGGGTCCTTCGACGCCTTGGCCTGCTCGGTCAGCACCGCCAGTTCCTTGCTCACGTCATCTTCCTGGCCGCTTTCGGTCAGCGCCCAGACGATATAGGCATTGGTGATGTCATCCGGGGCCCGGCCGAAGGTGTCCAGGGCGCGCGGGTTGCGCTTGAAGCCGCCCCGGCCGTCGCGCTGATTCATCAGATACTGGCGGGTGCGCTCGACCATGACCGGGTCCACGTCATGGACGCGGGCCATGTCGCGGAACTGGAGCAGGCCGTAGGCGGTCAGCGCCTCGTGCGGCGGAGCGGTGCCGCCGAACCACTCGTAACCTTCCTTCGTCCCCTTGGCGGGGTTCTGGCACTCGAAGGAGATCAACTTCTGGTAGCCGCGGGCGAGCAGGTCGCGAGCCCGGCGGTCGATCTCCGGCCGGGCCAGGTCGCTCTCGCGCAGGTAGTCGAGGATCAGCAGGTTGGGATAGTTGCTGGTCGAGGTTTGCTCGAAGCAGCCGTGCGGCTCACGGAGCAGCGATTCCAGCCCCTTTTGCAACGAGGCCAGCGTGGACGGATAGACCTGCACCTGGCACTTGAGCGTTCCCGGCACCCAGGTCTCGGGGAGGACCACCTCATTGATGGCGGCTCCTTCGAGCAGGTCGCTCTTGGAGCCGACCACCGGGAAGCCCTCGGGCACCACCTGGAAGCTGCGGCGCACGCGGTCGGCGGCGAACGGCTCGGTCTTGCCCTCAATGAGGACCTCGGCCTGCCCTTCGATGATGGCCGGCTGGAAACGAAGGATGCGGCGGGTCCGGCTGTCGCCGGCGAGAGTGAGTCGGTCGTGGGACTTGCCGTCGAGCAGTTTCAGGCCGGGGTGCTCAACGCGGAAGGCGACCTCGCGCGGCTCGGGGGTGTTGTTGGCGATACTGACGGGGAGGTCGATCTTGTCGCTGGCGGTGACCTCGATCGGCACGCGCGGCTCCAGGGTGAACGGCAGCCGGGATTGGATGGTGGCGGTGGCGGCGCCGAGCCGGCCGTCGAGGGTGTGGCCGTAGGCCGTCACCTCGAACGTGGTCACCGAGTCGGACAGGTCGAACTGCACCTCGGCCTTGCCGTCGGGCAGGACCAGGACGGGGTGCCAGTAGACCGTCTCGGTGAAGACGGAGCGCTCGCCGTCGGGGCCCGGCTGGTGGCGGTGGGCGTACTGGCGGACGATGAAGGGTAACGCCGGGGCCGGTCCGCGTTCCCCCCTACCGCCGCCGGCTTCGCGCAGCATGGGCTGGAACTCTTTGGCCAGGCGGCGCCGCGCCTCCTCTTGCAGTCTCGCCTTTTCATCTCGGATATTCGCCTGCCGCTGCTCGCCTCTCCTGCGGGCGAGATCGTCTGCCTCATCGAGCCTGGGGCGGGCCTTGCCTGCATCCTCGCGGAAAAGTCGTTCAAGGAGGGCCCTATCTTCCTTAGTCTCCTTGGGCGCCTTCTTCAAGGCATCCATGTGAAGCTTGCGGATCGGCATCATATCAGGAGCCGGGGCTGTGGGGGGCGGGGCGGCGCCGGTGGCGCTCCTGGGTCGGTCCGGGTTGTCTCTCCTAATCTCGACCATCATTTTAACCGGGCGATCGCCCTCGGCCTCCGCCGCCAGCGGCGCCTCCTCCGGCGGCTTCATCCGGGCGTACGCTTCCACCCGCGCGTCGTCTACGCCGGCCGCGCCAAGCGATGCCGCCTCCTTGGCCATCTGCATCGGGCCCTCGCGCTGGTTGAATAGCAACACGATCACGACCACAGACAGCACACCCAAAACGGCGCCGCCGGCGAGCACACCACGAACCGGGCTACGCCGGATGCCCACGATCAGGCATGCCACAGCCGCCACCGCCAAAGCCACGGCCAGCAGCAGCCCTCCCAGCTGGCGCAGTGTCCGTGCCATCTTCTCATAGCGCCCCACGGCGTCGGCGGCGGCCAGGTATTCAGTGTCCCGCTGGACGGCCGCCAGTTGCTGCTGAGCGGCGTTGAGTTGCTCCACCAGCCGGGCGTGCTCCTTCTGGATCTCTTCCTGCACCCGTAGTTTTTCCCGCTGTTCGAAGGCGCGGGTCTCCGGGCCGGGCTGGCCCGTCACCACCAGCGGCGTCTCCGGCCGCGACTGGCCGATGGCCGTCAGCAGGCGCTCGGCCTCGTCACCGTACTTCTGCCGGAACTGGTCGGGGTTCTGCTCGGCGAAGCGGCGCCAGCCCTGCGTGCCCAGGAGCAAATCAAGCGCCTCCGGGGCCCGCGGATGGGCGGTAAGCAGGAAGTCGGCGTACTCCAGGTCCTCCGCCTTGCGCACCTCGGTGGTCAGGTAGAAGTGGGTCGGCATCGACCGGCGCGTTTTCTCATCGGCCAGGGTCAGCACACTCTTGTCCACCACCGCCAGCATGACGATGGCCGGGGCCGGGCGGTCGTCCTCGGTCGCGCCGGTCACCGACAGCCGAACCGTGTCGCCGGGGACATACTGCTTCTTGTCCGGGTGCAGGGCCAGCTCCAGCCGCTGGGGCGGCCTGCGATAGACCAGGCGCTCGGCCAGGGGGACAAACTCGCGGCGGTCGCCGGGGCCGGGCCGTTCCTCGAAGACGGTCACGCGGTAGACACCACCGACGCTGGCCGGCTTCAGGACCACCTCGGTCGGCCCATCCGGGCGGGCGGTCACGGTCCGATGGTCGAGCAGCCGGCCGCGGCAGTAGCTGCCCACCAGGAGCGTCCGCTTCCGGCCGGGGCTGTGCAGCACGACACGGATCGGCTCGTCGGCCCGGAACACGCCGCCGGGAATGCTTAACACCACGCCGTCTTCCTTCACCTCGGGGAGCAGATAACGGCCCTCGATGCCGGCGGGCGAATCGATCTTCAGCTCATAGCGGCGGCCGGGCTGCGGCGTGAAGGTGAAGACACCTTGGCCCTGATTGACGCCGGGATTCTCCTTGTCGGTGAGGGTCTCGACTCCCTCGGCCACGATGTTGCCGTCCTGATCAACAAGGCGCCCTTTCAGGTCGGCCGGCTTGCCGAGGGTGCTGCGAACCTGGAAGTAGACACGGTTGGGCGCCCCGGCTACCAGATCGCCCCCCTCGGGGAAAAATTCGACGTGCAGCTTCTTCAGGACGATGGGTATTGGCCGGGTGATCGGCTCAGGGCCGGCGCCGTCGTTGAACTTGACCGACAGACTGGCCTGCCCCTTCTCAATCACGGCCGGCAGGCGGAAGCGGACCTCGACCTTGCCCTGGTCGTCGGTGCGGAAGAGAATCGGCCGATCGCTCTCCCGGCCGTCGGCGCCGTAGGTCTTGCCGTCGATCAGCACGGTGGCCTCGACGGGGCGGTTAGCGACCGGGCCGCCCTCGGCGCGGCTGGCCTTGCAGACGGCTACCACCTCCTCGCCGGGGCCATACGACTTGCGGGCGTAGTCGAGTTCCTTGTTAAGGCGGTGCGGCTGGTAACGATTGACGAGGAACTTACGCTGCTGCGGCGGGAACCGGCCGGATGCTTCACGCACGGTCAGGGTGTACTCGCCACCGTCGGCATTCGGCGGGATCAGCCATTCGCCGGTGCCGATGCCGCGGATCGGCTGGCCGTCAGGTCCCCGGATTTCCGAGCGGGCGCGGGTTTGGGGATCCTCCTGCAACAGATGGTCGAAGGTCCCGGTGGCGATGACCGCTTCCTCGCCGGTCGGCCGGGTGAGGGTGTAGATCAGGTGGAAGGGGGGCTCCTGGGGCCGGCGGGCTTCGGGCGGCCGAAGGCTGAAGCGCTCCAGCGTCAGCGAGCGGAAGCGGACCGTCTCGCCGGGTTGGTACATCGGCTTATCGGTGGTCAGATGGGTGAGGTAGAGCGGCGGGGCCAACTCCAGCGCGGCGTGCACCTGGCTGGGCGGTCCTCCCTCGCGGCGAGCGGCCACCTCCAATGCCAGCTGGGTGCCGGGCGGCAACGGCAGGTCGCGCGGCAGGATGAGGCGATGCTCCCCCTCGAGGACGATTCCCTTTTCCTCGTAGACGATGTTGCGGTTTTGGTCGCGGATGCGGACATCGGCCCGTGCCGACACCACCTGATCGTTGAGGTTCTTGGCCGCGATGCGGTACTCGTTGGGTGCGCCGGGCTGCACGGTGCGGGGGCCGCGGACATCGAGCTTGAGCTGCCGCTCGCGGACCTGGTTTTCCACCTCATTCAGCCGTTCCTGCCGCAACTGGGGTAAGCGGTTCAGCTGCTCCCGGACGCCGGCCAGATCGCGCTGGATGTGGGCCACGGCGGCCTGGTGCTCATCCACGATCCGGCGGGCGGCGGCGTACTGATTCCAGTGATGGGCACCCGGGAGGACCAGACCAACCGCGGCGATCAGGATGCCGGCAGCAACAGCCCAATGGACCCACCTCCGGCGAGAGGGCATCTTCACCACAACTGCCGAGACGGTCGGTGCGGCGGGCTCGGTCCGAGGCGGCTCAAAGCGAACCTCGGGGAATGGCATGCGGGCGGCGGCAGCCAGCAGTTTCTGCTGACCTCGGGCGCGCTCCAGGGCAGCCTGGCAGGCGGCACACTGGCCCAGGTGGTCCAAAAATTCCTGGCGCTCGGCCCCTTCGAGCAGGTCGTAGAGGTATTCCAGCATCAGGTCCTGGCATTGCTTGCAACGTTCCATGGCATTTCTCCCGGCCATCAGCCGGTCGCTCTATCGCCCCAGGCGCGGTTCGGCGACCACCCGGGGCGGGGTGTTCGACTGGGACCACTGGCCCGGTCTACGTCAGAACCTTGCGCAGCTTCTGCAAGGCGCTGCGCATCTGCGTCTTGACGGTGCCGACCGGGCGGTTGCGCTGCTCGGCGATCTGCTCGTAGGTCAGCTCGCCGTTCTGACGAAGGAGGAAGACCTCTTTCTCCTCCGGACGCAGCTGAAGGAGGGCCTGCCGGAGGCGGACAAGCAGTTCCTGCTCTTCTAGTTGCTGCGCCGGCGCATTGTTGTCGGTAGGGGGCATGATCTCGGTCTCCGGCAGCGGTTTGGCCCGGCGCCGCCAGGCGCTGCGTTGAACATCCTTGGCAACGTTAAGGGCAACCCGGAAAATCCAGGCTCGCAGGTTCTGGACTTTGGTCAGGTCGTCCCGGCCCCGCCAGCACCGCAGAAAGGCTTCCTGGGCCGCATCCTGAGCATCCTCTAGGTTGCCCAGGAGGAACCAGAGCGTGCTGACCAGCTCATCGCGCAGCTCGTTGAATGCGCGCAGCAGGGCTTCGCCGCAAGACCCCTCCGGCGGGGAACCGGGCGCCGACCGGGCCACCACACTCGCAGCAGGTTTCCTCATGACCGTCACCTTATCAGACGAGAAGGTCCGACTGCCGGATTGCCGCCCGGTGAAAAAAATGGGTAGTGCCCGGGCCGGCGGCGCGAGAAAAGAACGTTGCCAGCGTAGTCATGCGCTGCACAAGCGACAAGGAGATTTCGGAGGCGGATGGCCGGACTATGCGGGGCTCACGGCTTCGGGTAGAGTATCTTCCGGATCGCCGCTCACCTGAAGAGGAGGGCAATACGTCATGGCCATCACCGTGGAAGCGACCTACGAGAACGGCGTCCTCAAGCCGGCCCAGCCGCTGCCGCTCCGCGAGCGCCAGCGCGTTCGGGTCTCTATCCAGCCGGCAACCAACTGGGTCGAGGAGACCTACGGCATCTGCGGCTGGAAGGGCAGCGCCGAAGAGGCCGAGCGCTTTGCCACGGATCCCGAACTGGACTTCCCGCCTCCGCCGGAGGAGCCATGATCTTTGCCGACCTCGCGGCCAGTGATGCCGTCTTCATCGATGCCAATATCCTGACGTATCACTTTCAACCTCACCCCCACTGGGGGCCGCCTTGCTCCGACCTGCTCCAGCGGATCGAAAACCAGGAACTGGTCGGCTTCACCTCCACCCAGGTGCTCAGTGAGGTCTCCCACCGATTGATGACCATCCAGGCGAGTGTACTCTTCGGCTGGGCCTTCGCGGGCATCGGCAACCGCCTGCGGATGCACCCCGCCGAGGTGCAGAAGTTGACTGCCTTCCGACAGGCCATTGACCAGATCCTACAAAGTAATATACAGGTTCTGACGATCCCACCTCTTTTGCTCGCCACGGCCGCCGCTCTGAGTCAGCAGCTCGGGCTGCTGACGAACGACGGTCTGGTTGTCGCTGTGATGCGGGCCAACGGTCTAACGAAACTGGCCAGCAGCGATGCCGACTTCGACCGTGTGCCTGGATTAACACGTTACGCGCCGGCTTGATATGGTTCTTCGTCGAGGTGGAAAGCCCAGGAGACGTTCCCATGAAAGTGATCGAGCTGCAAAACACCTTCGGCATCGACTCCCTGAACGTGGTCGAACGGCCCGAGCCGCGCCCCGGCCCCGGCCAGGTCTTGCTCCGGGTGCGGGCCTGCTCGCTGAACTACCGTGACCTGCTGGTAGTCAAGGGACTCTACAACCCCAAGCTGCGCCTGCCGCTCGTTCCTCTTTCCGACGGCGTCGGCGAGGTAGCCGCCGTCGGCGACGGCGTGACACGCGTCAAGACCGGCGACCGGGTGGCCGGCATCTTCATGCAGAAGTGGCTGGCCGGCGACGTGACCGAGGCGATGGCCAGGTCGGCGCTGGGCGGCGGAAGCCGATTCGGCGAAGGACTCAGCGACGGCATGCTGGCCGAGTATGTCGTGCTCCATGAGGACGGTGTGGTACATGTCCCGGCCCACCTCACCGACGAGGAGGCGGCCACGCTTCCCTGTGCCGCCGTCACTGCCTGGCATGCCCTGGTCAGCGAGGGGGGGCTGAAAGCGGGCGACAGCGTGCTTACCCAGGGGACCGGCGGCGTCTCTCTCTTTGCCCTGCAATTCGCCCGCCTGCACGGAGCGCGGGTCATCATCACGTCGAGCAGTGATCAAAAGCTGGCGCGCGCCCTGCAACTTGGCGCCTCCGACGGAATCAATTACCGGTCGGTCCCCGAATGGGAGGAACGAGTGCGCGAGCTGACCGGCGGCGTGGGGGTCGATCACGTCGTGGAGCTAGGCGGTGCCGGGACGCTGGGGAAGTCGCTCCGTGCCGTTCGTATGGGCGGCCGGATCAGCCTGATTGGTGTGCTGACCGGGAACAGCGGCCAGGTCAATCCGCTGCCGGCGCTGATGAAGAATGTCCGCATCCAGGGGATCTACGTTGGCTCGCGGGAGATGTTCGAGGCGATGAACCGGGCGATCGCTCTGCACCGGCTGCGGCCGGTCGTGGACCGGGTGTTCCCCTTCACCGAGATCCGCGACGCCCTCCGCTATCTGGAGAGCGCTGGGCATTTCGGCAAGATCGTCATCCGGGTCGCGTAAGACCGGCCTCTGGCGCCACTCTTAGCGCAGTGCCGCCCTGCCTTTATACTTTCCTTATGGCCGAGATGTTCGTTCTTATCCCCGGCCGCACCGCCCGTCAGGGGACCACGCTGAACGAGGGGAAGTTCACCGCCGGCTACGTCGAGGAGACTTCGACGCTGCTGATGTGTCCCGATGATATGGCCCGGCTCGGACTGAAGAATGGCGACCGGGTCCGTCTGCAGACGCGACAGGGCCGGGTGGAATTGCCCTGCCAGGCGGCCAAGGCGGGGGAGCTGCCGCCGGGCGTGCTGTTCTTGCCCTACGGCGATGCGTCGAGTCGGTTGATGGGCGGCGACACCCACGGCACCGGCATGCCGGACAGCAAGAGCTTTGACGTGGAGCTGGAGAAAGTTTAACCGGCAAAGAACGCAGGTTCGCTTATGCTGCCGCGCATCCTTGAGCCCGAGGTGATGGATTCCCCCGAGGAGGCTCGCGACTACGACGCCATGGACCATGCCGCGGTCAACCGTGTCTTCGTCGCCGACTTCCTCGCCGTCTGGGATGGGCGGAACCCGATCCTCGATGTCGGCACCGGCACGGCCCAGATCCCGCTGGAGCTGTGCCGGCAGTCGGCCGCGGCCCGGGTGGTGGCGATCGACCTGGCCCGGCACATGCTCGATCGGGGGCGAGAGAACGTCCGGCGGGCGGGCCTGGAAGACCGGATCGAGTTGCGCTGCTGCGACGCTAAGCAGCTCCCCTTCGCCGACGGAGCGTTCGCTGCCCTGATGTCCAATAGCATCGTCCATCACATCCCCGAGCCTTCTCGGGTCCTGGCCGAGATGGTCCGGGTGACGGCCCCAGGCGGCGTGCTGTTCGTGCGCGACCTGATACGGCCAGCGGACGCGGCCACGGTGGAACGCCTGGTGGCGACCTACGCGGGGGACGCCAATGACCATCAGAAGCAGATGTTCGCCGACTCGCTCCGGGCGGCCCTGACCGTGGAGGAGGTGCGCGACCTGGTGAGGCAGCTCGGTTTCGACCCATCCACCGTTCGGGCAACCAGCGACCGCCACTGGACCTGGTCCGTCCGAAAGCCGGGATAAAGCACCACGTGGGGCGGACGAAGAAAGGAGAGAGGGGTGACACCGGCCGCGCGCCCGAACCGGCCGGCTCACACCGGCCGCTCGCCAATAAGTCAGCGCCTCTGAGAACGAACAATCCGCCCCCCCATTCAAATATGATCTCCGACCATCCGGGTCGGGCCGCTGTCCCAAGGCCGACGATCTGAATTTGCCCCTCGCCGCTCTGCATCGTCGTCAGACAAGGCAAGAAAGGAACGCATCCCCTGCCGCGCCTGGACATCGCTTGCAGCTTGGTGTCGGGCTTGGAGCAGCTGAGTTGGTCTAGGAAGCTGTTCTGCCTCTGCGATATAATCCATCCTTTCCAATCAACCCGATGGTCCGGGTATCGCAGGCACGGATGCACGAAAGGACCTGGCCATGCGCGTCTGTCTCTTCGAGGACGGCGGGGTTGCCAACCTCGAACCTCTGACCCTGACCCGTCCCGTGTTCGACCTACTCTGCGGCCTGACTTCGCTGGGCGAGAAGCAGTGCCGTCATTTTGGTGCCGGCGAGGTGGGCGTCCTGGTCCGGCCCGAGCTGGCCGAGCTGTACCGGCAGGAACGGCCGGAGGTGCGCGTCAATGACCTGGCCTGGCTGCGGGCGGGGCCGACGATCCTGGTCAATGGCCGCTGGCTGCCGCCGGCTGCCCGGCCCGCTGACGGAGCCCTCCCCTGCCTCGGCATGGTCGGCGACGAGGCGGCCTATGCGGTGCTCGGGCCGGACCACCTCACTTCCTGCTCGCCCAACACCTTGGGCGACTGTCTGGAAACCTGGAAGGCGACGCTGCCGCACCGACCGGCCGGCGGCGTGTTGGTCCGCCACCTATGGGATGTGGTTGAGCACAACGCCGGCCAGATCGCCCTGGATTTTGTCCGCGAGCGCGCGGGTCGGCCGTCAGCCCCTCCGCGGAGCAGCGCTCCGGCCGTGATCGGCCCGCCGGAACGGCTCTGGGTCGATCCGGGCGCCCATGTGGAACCAATGACCCTGGCCGACACCACCCGCGGCCCGGTGGTGATTGACCGGGAGGCGGTGGTGGCCGCGTTCAGCCGGCTGGAAGGCCCCTGCTATATCGGGCCGGGCACTCAGGTCCTGGGGGCCAAGGTCCGCTCTGGCACAACGCTTGGGCCGCAATGCCGGGTCGGCGGCGAAATCGAGGCAAGCATCATCCAGGGTTACACCAACAAATATCACGACGGCTTCCTGGGCCACAGCTACCTGGGGGAATGGATCAATCTCGGCGCCGGCACTCACAACAGCGACCTGCGTAACGACTATGGTCCGGTGACGGTCGTGGCGGCCGGCCGGCCGGTGGCCACGGGGCTAACCAAGGTCGGCTGCTTCCTCGGCGACCACACCAAGACTGGCCTGGGGGTGTTGCTGAACACCGGCACCAACGTCGGCGCCTTCTGCAACCTGCTGCCCGGCGGCCTGCTGCCGAAATACGTGCCGTCGTTTTGCAGCTGGTGGAACGGGGCGCTGACCGACCGGGCCGATGTGCACCGCCTGCTGCAAACCGCCGCCACGGTGATGCAGCGGCGCGGCCGCACCTTGACCGAGGCGCATGCCGTGCTGGTGCGCGGCCTCTTCGACCAGACCGCGGCGGAACGGCGGCAGGCCCTACGCGAGGCCGAGCTGCGCCGACTGCGGCGGAGCGCCTGAGAGGAATGGCGCCCTCGCGCGGCCGCTTGGGGCCCTGATTGGCGGCGGGGGCGGCGGCTTACGCCGCCATTTCCGAGTAGAACGAGACGCGCTCGCCGAAGCGGGCCCGCAGGACCTGCCGGCCCTCGCGGCCGATCGGGTTGCCCCCCAGCTTGAGACTGTGAAGCCGTTCGAGGTGCGCCGAGGCGGCCAGAGCGCGAGCTCCCTCATTGCAGATCCAGTTGTAGCGGAGGTCGAGACAGGTCAAGTTGGCCAAGGCGGGCGATTCGGCCAGCAGCCGCACGCCATCGTCACGCAGACCGCGGTCGGAGTTCAGCCGCAGCGTCGCCAGCCGGCTCAGGAAGGGAGAGCGGGCCAACGGCCGCACCTCTCCCGGAGTGATGTAATTGCGGCGGTACAGGTGGACGTGCCGCAGCGGGGCGAGGCGGAACAGGACATCGGCATGGGCGAGGAACGCTTGCGGCGTCAAGACGACCTGCTCCACAAAACCGCGGCGGAACTGCCAGCCGTCCACGAACTCCAACAGCGGCCCGACCCATTCGGTCTCATGGTTGGCCAGCAATTCGTGCTCCCGGAGGCGGAGGGCAGCGCGGCGCGGGTCGTCCTCATCCAGGTGGGCCAGGGCGCACTGCACCCGGATGAACTCGCCGCGGGGGTCGTCGTGTTCCTCCAACCAATCGGCAAAAATCAGCCGCAGCCCCTCATCCTCGGGCGCGTCACAGATGGCTTGCAGGAAGGCCTCTTCGTGTGTCATGGCCATCTTCTCACGTCCCCTCACCGGCACCCTGGGCGAGAGAAGAAGGTGCAAATGCCGCGCCGGTTACTCAAAAGGTTATTCGGAAGGAGAGCGGCCGGCGGCCGGCGACGGCCATATACCGGGACCCCGCGGCGGCTTCGGGTTTACCGCTGGCGGCTTCGGGTTTACCGCTGGCGGCTTAGCGTCCATTAGCCAGGCCGGTATGACTTCCACTCCAGGCGGCAGTCTGCACACTTCAGCGCACCATAGACGTTGTAATAGGACGCATAGCCGGTGCTAGTGTCGGACTTAGCAATGGTCATCTCGTCATGGATATGGGCATGGTGGCGGCACAGGCCCCGGCCGCAGGCTGCACAGGTTCCTCGGGCCTCCTCATCGCAGAACCAGCATTTCATGGGCATCACCTCCCCTCCGCAGCGTAGGGACGGCCGCGTGCCGGATCAATAGCCGCCCGGGGATTCCGCCTGCCCCGCGCGGGATCCGGTCCCCTACAACCGCGCGGCGGGGTAGGGCCGGACCTTTCCCGGCAAGGGGTCGTCGTGCCAACGCTCCTCGTCGCTGGCGCTCCGGGCTCGGGCCAATGGCCCAGCGGCTGCGGTCGCGACGGGGCCTGCTAACAGCATGGCGCGTCTTCCTCCAATTTCCCGGTCATCGCTCCCGCGCCCAGGCAGTGGCGGAACCAAGCAGGACATCCGAACTCATTGATGCTTAACCCTTTAGGCAATTACCTAAACCGGTCTGCGACCGCCTGTCAAGGTATTCTAGTCGAGACAACCCCGTCCCTCTACGGCACCTTGAGGTGGTCAAAGATGCGCTGGATCAGGTTCTCCGGCGTGATCTCCTCGGCCTCGGCCTCGTAGGTGACGATGACGCGGTGGCGGAGAACATCGGGGCCGACCGACTTGACGTCCTGAGGCGTGACGTAGCCGCGGCTGTCGAGGAAGGCCTGTCCCCGGGCCGCCCGTGTCAGGAAGATGGTGGCCCGCGGGCTGGCGCCGTACTGCACGTAGGGGGCAATGTCCAGCCCGTAGTCGGCCGGCCGGCGCGTGGCGTGGACCACATCCACGATGTAGCGCTTGATCTTGTCGTCCACGTAAATCTCGTCGATCGCCCGGCGCAAGGTGAAGACATCAGCCGGCGCCAGCACCGGCTCGACCGCCAGGTCCGGCTCGACCGGTGCCATCCGGTTCAGGATGGCCAGCTCCTCTTCCTTGCTCGGATAGGTCAGCTTCAGCTTCAGCATGAAGCGATCGACCTGGGCCTCGGGGAGCGGATAGGTTCCTTCCTGTTCGATCGGGTTCTGCGTTGCCAGCACCAAAAACGGCTGCTCCAGGGGATAGCTGGTCTCGCCGATGGTGACCTGGTTTTCCTGCATGGCCTCCAGCAAGGCGCTTTGGACCTTGGCGGGCGCCCGGTTGATTTCGTCGGCCAGGATGACGTTGGCGAAGATCGGTCCCTTCTTGACGGTGAACTCGCCGGTGCGCGGGTTGAAGATCTGGGTGCCGATAACGTCGGCCGGCAGCAGGTCGGGGGTGAACTGGATGCGGTGAAAGCTAAGGCGCAGCCCGCGGGCCAGGGTGCGCACCGCCAGGGTCTTGGCCAGCCCAGGCACCCCTTCAAGCAAGACATGTCCGCCGGTCAGCAAGCCGATCAGCAGCCGGTCAATCATCGTCCGCTGGCCGACGATCACCTTCTCGATCTCGGCGTACAGCCGGCCCAATCGGTCCCGCATCGCTCCCACCCGGCGGTTGATTTCTTGAACATCCACAGTCTGTAGTCCGTAGTCTGTAGTCTGTAGGCAGCTGCTGATGAGTCAGTGTACAGTAAAAGAGGGCATGTCGTCAGCTGCTACGGATTACGGACTGCGGACTGCGGACTATGAAACGGATGTCGCTGCGGCGATTTGGCGAGTTGGTGGCCCGCGTTTTGGAGACGCTGCCGGAGGGGCTTCGGCCCTACCTGGAGAATGTGGTGGTGGATGTCCAGGAGGAGCCGGACGAGGAGCTGCTGCGCGAGCAGGGTTTCACGGAGGAAGAGATTGCGGAGGGGGCCACCCTGTACGGCCTGTTCGTGCCGTTTCCCCTGCCCAATACCGAGGCGCTCGATTGCACCGAGGTGCCGCACCGCATCCTGATCTTCAAGCGGCCGCTGGAGGAAGACTTCCCCGACCGCCACGAGCTACGGCAGGAAATCCGCAAGACGGTGATCCACGAACTGGGACACCACTTCGGGCTTAATGAACACGATCTGAAGAAGCTGGGACTCGAATAGACGGGGGTCGTAAAAAAAGGTGCCGCGATTGCCGGCGCCTTGCTGATATAATGGGCCCGTTCGGGGTTCGGGGCGCCCGGTTCGTTCCATCCGCTCCCCCTACAATGAGAACCAGCCATGCACGAAACCGACCCGCCGAGCGATCCCCGCGAGCGCCGGCAGAAGGAGTTTCAGGACCACCACTACCACGACGAGGAAGAGGACGTGCCGGCCGACGACGTCCGCCGCCCTGGTCCCCGCCGGCCGGCACCACGCAAGCCGGGCCGCCGCCCGCCGCCTCGCCGCCGTTTTGACGATGACTGAGCCGCCCCGTTGAGCCGAGGCGCCTGCCGGGACGCCGGTGATTGATTTCCACAAGGAGAACCGCCATGACCCGTCTCGCCATGATCCTTCTTGCCCTGGCCGTACCTGCGGCCATCGCGGATGACAAAAAGCCCGCCCCCGAGCCGTCGGCCGCCCAGGTCGTTATCACCGCGGAGCTGGCCTGCCTGCACTGCACCTTCGGCGAAGGCGACGCTTGCGCCGTCTGCCTGAAGGTGGACGACAAGACGCCGGTGCTGCTGGCCGGCAAATCGGCCAAGCAGTTCGCCGAGGATCGCCTCAGCGGCAAGGTGGTGGTGATCGAGGGGACCCTGTCGCTCAACAAGGATCGCCGGCTGGTGCTGACCAGCGATCAGGGCCGGCTGGTCACCGACAAGGACAAGGAAAAGGTGCCGGCCAAGGGACAGGCCCGGGTGGTCGGCATCGCCTGCTGCGGCCGCTGCGACCTGGCCGTGTGCGAGGAGTGCACGTTGGCGATCAAGAATGCCGCTCAGCCGATCATCCTCGACGGTCAACTTGCCGCCCAGCACGCCGAGGAGGGCAAGGAGGCGAAGCCGGTGACGGCCATCGGCCGGCTGTTCCTCGACAAGCGCGGCCTGGTGCGGCTGGACGCCGGCAAGGTGGAGTTCAAGAAGTAGGTTGGCACGCAGCGTTACGTAGGCGAGCGGGGGGCGTTAGCCCCCCGGTTGGCGCACCGAGGAGCTAACGCCCCCCGCATAACCGGGGGGCTAACGCCCCCCGCTCGCCATAACCGGGGGGCTAACGCCCTCCGCTCGCCCGGAGGAGAACCTCATGCGACCCAATCCGGTCAAGCGAGCGTTGAAGGCAGGGCAGCCGTCGGTGGGGACCTGGCTGTCGCTGGGGAGCATCACGGCGGCCCGGTTCCTGGCCCGGGCCGGGTTCGCCTGGCTGACGGTGGACATGGAGCACAGCCTGGTCGGCTGGGAGACGGCCACGCACATGTTCGCCGCCATCGCCGACGCCGGCTGTATCGCGCTCTTGCGTGTGCCGTCCAACCGCCATGACCACATCAAGCGCGCCCTGGACAACGGCGCCCACGGCATTGTCGTGCCGATGGTCAACAGCCGCAAGGAGGCCGAAGAGGCCGTTGATGCCGTCCTCTATCCACCTTACGGCAGCCGCAGCGTCGGCGGCAGCGTCCACGCCCTGAACTTCGGCACCACCGCGGCCGACTACTACGCCCACGCCAATGAAGAGATCCTGGTGGTGTTGCAGTGCGAGCACATTCGGGCCGTGGAAGACGCCGACGCAATCTTCTCCGTGCCGGGGATCGACGCCATCTTCGTCGGCCCCAATGATCTGGCGGCCAGCATGCGGGGCAAGGACGGCAAGCCGCCCAGCGCCGAGGCGACGGCCCAGGCGATGAAGCACATCCTGGAGACCTGCAAGAAGTACAAGGTGGCGGCCGGGGTGCATTGCGCCACCGCCGAGGAGGTGCGGCAGCGGATCGCCGAGGGCTGGCAGTTCCTCGCCATCGGCAGCGAGCTGCGCCTATTGTTGAACGCCGCCGCCGACGTGCTCCAGAAGATCGGCGTGGACCGGCCGAAGGGGGAGATAGCGAAGTACTGAGGCGGCGGCCGCTTACCTGTTGATTGTCTCACCCTCAATCACAATCATGGTGGCGTAGGGGCGGCCCGCCTCTGTCAAGCGCTTTTCCAGGTCTCTGTCGAGGTCTTTGCTTTTCGGAGCGGGTCCGGTGGTGCCTCCCTTGCGGGCCAGGTGGACGGTGACGATCTGGCCGGTACGCAGGCTGTCGAAGTCGCTCATGTAGCCGGGCAGATTCCCCTCTCCCTTCAGTTCCCGCAGCTCTTGCGGGGTATGCCTGCGGGGATTGCCCTTCTCGTCGTAGACCATCGGCGGCTGCATGCTGCGGACCTTGACGTTCTCGGTAGCCTGGATCTCGATGTCCTTCTTCACTTCCTTGGTTGTGTACAGGTTCCGCTGGTTGTTCGCAATGTCGAACTGCAGCTGCGCCAGCTGCCGTGCCCGCTCGACTGGGTTGCGGTTTTGCATGATCTCGATCTGCCGCCGGGCCAGGTCCTGCTGCTGCCGCAAGGCCGACGGGTTCGGCTCCGTGTAGACGAAACTGACCTTGAGGGTAAGCACCCGGTCGTCACCCACCTTGGTGATCAGGCCGCTGATCTTCCCCAACGGTACGAGCTTTTCGGTCGGCTTCTTCTCCGGTTCCTTGTCCAGGTTCTTCTTGGGAGAGGCCGGCTCCTTGTCAAGGTCCTTCTTGGCCTTGTCAAGGTCCTTCTTGGAGGCCGGCTCTTTATCGAGGTCTTTCTTCGCCTTGTCCGAGTCGGTCTTTGGCGCCGGCTCCTTGTCCTTCGCCGGTTCTTTGTCGAGGTCTTTCTTGGGCGTGGGCTCTTTGTCGAGGTTCTTCGGGTCTTGTTTGACGTCGGCGACGGCCAGCGGCAGGGCAATGGCAAGGAGCAATGCGCAACCGGCCCAGCGGAGATGGCGGCGCATGATGTCAACCCCCGGGAAAAGTGCAAAACACCAATCCAGTGTCTATCAACTTTAGCCGGGCCGGCCGCGGGACACAACTATAAAGTTGCCGCGGCTGCTCCGGTTCAGCCGACCGCCGCCAGTGCCTCGCGCGCCGCCGCCACGGTCTGTTCAACATCCGCCTCGGTGTGGGCGGCGGAGAGGAAAGCGGCCTCGAACTGACTGCACGGCAGATAGATGCCACGGTCGATCATGGCCCAGAAGAAGCGAGCGAAGCGGGCCGTGTCGCTTCGGCGGGCCGTGTCGTAATCGGTCACCGGTTCGGGGTTGAAGAAGAGCGTCCACATGCTGCCGCAGCGGGCCAGCTGATGGGGCAGCCCGGCCGCATCGGCCGCCTGGGACAGTCCGTCGGCCAGCTTCTGGCCCAGCTGCTCGAGCCGGTCATAGGGGGGATGGTCACGCAGCTCCTGGAGAGTGGCAATGCCGGCCGCCATCGCTACCGGATTGCCGGACAGGGTGCCTGCCTGAAAGACCGGGCCAGCCGGCATGACCTTTTTCATGATATCGGCCCGGCCGCCGTAGGCCCCCACCGGAAAGCCGCCGCCGACGATCTTGCCCAGGACCGTCAGATCGGGTTTCTCGCCGAAGAGCTGCTGAGCGCCGCCATAGGCCACCCGGAAGCCGGTCATCACTTCGTCATAGATCAGCAGCGCCCCGTGCCGCTGAGTCAGACGGCGCAGCTCACCGAGGAACTCCGGCTTCGGCATGACCAGTCCCATGTTGCCGACGACCGGTTCGAGGATGACGCCGGCGATGCGGTCGCCGTGGGCTCGGAACGCCTCGGCCAGCTCCTCGGTATCGTTGAAGCGCAGGGCGAGGGTGTCGGCGGTGCAGCCGCGCGGCACCCCGGGGCTGTTGGGTACGCCGAGGGTGGTGGCGCTGGAGCCGGCCTGCACCAGCAGGCTATCGACGTGGCCGTGGTAGCAGCCGGCGAACTTGACGATCAGATCGCGGCCGGTGAAGCCGCGGGCCAGCCGGATGGCGCTCATCGCCGCCTCGGTGCCCGATGACACCATGCGGACCATCTCGACAGCGGGCATGGCGGCGCGGATCAACTCGGCCAACTCGGTCTCGCGCTCGGTCGGGGCGCCGAAGCTGGTCCCCTGGCGCACCGCCTCCTCAACGGCCTGAACGACGCGCGGATGGGCGTGCCCCAGGATCAGCGGTCCCCAGGAGCCGACGTAGTCGAGATAGCGGTTGCCGTCGAGGTCGTAGAGGTAAGCCCCTTCGCCGCGGGTGATGAAGATCGGTTGCCCGCCGACGGCGCCGAAAGCCCGGGCCGGGCTGTTGACGCCGCCGGGGATCACCTGGCAGGCGCGCTGGTAGGCGGCCTGGCTGCGGGCACGATTGGGGTTCATGGAAGCGGCCCCTCCTGGGATTTACTCCGCCTCAGGGAGCAAAAGCCGCCGGTTCACTAGCCCGAAGCGCCAGTGAGGGATGCTTCGCCTCGCTGGCGCCTTCAGGCTAGTGTCAGCGACGCATCGGTGAGGCGGGGCGAAACACAACGTCACGGCGGGTCCTTTGCTCGCAGCACCTCGGTCTTGTCCTCTTCTTGCAGCAGCTGACGGGCCTGTTGGACCAGATCCTTCAGGCCGGGGTCGTCGAAATAAAGGTCGATGATGTCCTGGCATAGCAGCCGGGCCTCGCGCGTCTGCTTCTTCACCTTCAGGTTGATCACCTCTTCGAGCTTCTTCTCCACCAACGCCCGACGGATCTCGGCTTCCTTGGCGTCCGACGGCAGCCGGGCCGCCAGGTTCTTGGCCTTCTTCCTCGCCAGCAGGACCCAGGTGTACTGGTTGGGAGTGCCGGCGTACTTCTCGGCCAGGGCCTGCCAGCGGTCGCGGGCCGCCGCCAGGTCGCCGAAGTCCTCGTAGCGCACCGCCTGCGAAGCCAGCCGCTCCACGTCGTTCTCGGGCACGAACGGCCTCATCGTATTGCGGGCCAGGCGGGTGCGGGCCTCGATCCCCTCCTGCAATTCGGCCATGTCTATTTCATTCCGCCACTCGCGCACCTGATCCGCCCGGGGATCGTCGGGGTAGCGCTCCAGGAAGTGGGCGATCGGTCCCCGCCGCGCCTCGTACCATTTCTCCGGGTCGTTCGACGCCATCAACTTCTGCGCCTCCCGGTAAAGCTGGTTGGCACTGGGCGGGCGGAAGGCCAGGACCAAGAGGCTCACCGCTACCGCCAGGGCAATCAGGATGCCGATGGCCCGAACCCAGACTCGCTGATGAAAGGGCTTCCCCTTGCGCTTGCCGCGCTTCCGGCCCAGGGCGGCGCGCAGCTCGCGGGCCGCCTCGCGATCCTCCTCGTCCGGCCGAGGAGCGCCGCGGTCGCGGTCGATCACCCGGGCCTTGACCGCCTCGACGCCGGCCGACTGCTGCGCCGTCACCTTCTCCAGGATGCGGTTAAGGGCCTCGGCCACGGCGGCAGCGTCGCGCGGTCGTTTCTCCGGCGACTTCTCCAGTAGCTGACAGACCAACGTGTCCAGCCAGATCGGGATGTCGAGTACCAGCCGCGACGGCCGTTCAAACGTGCCGCTGACGTGTTGCTGGAACATCTCCAGGGGCGTTTCGGCCTCGAATGGCTTGCGGCCGGTCAACAGTTCGTAGAAGACGACGCCGACCGAGTACAGGTCGGACTTGGGGCCAAGGTTGCGCTCGCCGCGGCACTGCTCGGGCGACATGTAGGCGGCGGTGCCGACGGTGGCGTGGGTCGAGGTCAGGTGGGTCTGGTCCAGGTCGCGGGCAATGCCGAAGTCGGTGAGCTTGAGCGTGCCGTCGGCCGTCAGCATCAGGTTGGACGGCTTAAGGTCGCGGTGAATGATTCCCTCGTCATGGGCGTGCTGCAAGCCGGCGCAGAGCTGCTGGCCGAGCGTGACCACCTCTTCCCAGGTGAGCCGACCACGACGCTGTAGCACCTTGTCGAGCGACTCGCCGTCGATGAATTCCATCGCATAGAAGGGATTGCCCTGGAAGCGGCCGGTGGCATAGAGGCGGACGATGTTGGGGTGATAAAGCTGCTTGAGGATGGCGGCCTCCTGCTCGAAGCGGGCCAGGGCAACCTCGCTACTTCCCAGGCCGGGGGCCATCAGTTTGATGGCGACCAGCTGGTTGTTCTTGACGTAGCGGGCGCGGTAGATCGTGCCCATGGCGCCGCTGCCGATCAACCGCTCGACGACGAACGGTCCGAGCTTCTGGCCCGGCTCCAGCATGGTGTCACTCCGCCTCTTCGCTTGCACCCTCACTCACTTCAACCAGCGGGCGGCGTCGCGGGCAAAATAGGTCAGGATCATGTCGGCGCCGGCCCGTTTGATGCCGGTCAGGATCTCCAGGGCCACGCG
Source organism: Gemmataceae bacterium (assembly GCA_035575035.1). GTDB lineage: Bacteria > Planctomycetota > Planctomycetia > Gemmatales > Gemmataceae > DATLYH01. Next base: position 17,875 of record DATLYH010000182.1, on the reverse strand, counting down.
CCGCTCGTCGATCCATCCCTTCTGGGCGGCGGCCTTGACCATGGCGAACTCGCCACTGACATTGTACGCCGCCACTGGCACGCCGAAGCGCTCCTTGACCCGGCGAATGATATCGAGGTACGCCAGGGCCGGCTTGACCATGATGATGTCAGCCCCCTCGGCCAGGTCGAGCGCCACCTCGCGCAACGCCTCGTCGCTGTTGGCCGGGTCCATCTGATAGCCGGAGCGGTCGCCGAACTGCGGCGGTGACTCGGCGGCATCGCGGAACGGCCCGTAAAACGCCGAGGCGTACTTGGCGGCATAGCTCAAGATCGGCAGCCAGGTGAAGCCGGCCTGATCAAGCCCGCGGCGGATCGCCTGCACCATGCCGTCCATCATGCCGCTCGGGGCCACCACGTCGGCGCCGGCGCGGGCATGGCTGACGCACTGCTCGGCCAGCAACGGCAGGGTGGCGTCGTTGTCCACGTCGCGCCGTCCGCCCTGCTCACTCAGCGGGCCGCAGTGGCCGTGGTCGGTATACTCGCAGAAGCACTCGTCGGTGATGAGCAGCACCTTGTCCTGGAATGCCTGCCGCAGCGCCCGCAGTGCCTGCTGGACGATGCCGTCGTCGGCCAGGGCGCTGGAGCCGGTGGCGTCCTTGTCGGTGGGGATGCCGAACAGGATGAAGGCCCGCACCCCCAGCTCGGCCGCCTCGCCGACCTCGTCGATCAGCCGATCGACGCTCAGCTGGTAGTTGCCCGGCATCGAGGCGATCTCCTTCTTGACCCCCTTGCCGGGGCGGACGAACAGCGGCAGAATCAGGTCCTGGACAGTCAGCGTCGTCTCGCGGACCAACTCGCGCAGCAGCGGGTGCCGCCGCAGCCGCCGCAGGCGGATGGCGGGAAAGCCCTCGGTGGTCATGATCGATGTCACCTCTGCCGTTTAGCGGGCGAGCCGGCGGCTCTTCCAATTTGCCATCTGCAATCTGCAAGGGGCGACCGATTCCGTTGACCAGATGCTCGCATCTTGGTTCAACCTTCTCCCATCTTGGTGAGGCTCGTCGAGGCTTAATGCGGCCACGGTCAGGAGACCATAGAAGACGATCGGGACTTCACCAAGTTGCTGACCTCCTTGAAACGCGGGTGGTCGGCGCCGCCGATCCATTCGAAGACAACCGTCTCGGCCGTGGTCAGGATGGCGCCGGCCTTCTCCAGGCGGCGCAGCGCATACTCATGGTCAACGGCATAACGGCTGCCGACCGCATCGACCGGGATGGCCACCTGGAAGCCGAGTGCCAGCAGGTCGAGGGCGGTCTGCTGAACGCAGACGTGCGTTTCAATACCGGCCAGCACCACCTTGGAGCGGGCGCCGCGGCGAAGCGCCGCGACCACGGACGGCACCGCGCAGCAGCTGAACGCCAACTTGTCCGGCCGCTCGGGGAGCCGCTGGGCCAGTTCCGGCACCGTCGGTCCCAGGCCCTTGGGATACTGCTCGGTCGCCTGGACCGGCACGTCCAGCAGGCGGGCGGCATCGATCAGAAAGGCAGCGTTCCGCACCACCGCATCGGCCGTGGGAATCTTGGCCAGCAGTTTTTCCTGTACGTCGATCACCAGAAGGCCGCTGTCCCGGGCCGTCAACTGCGTGGGGTGCGGCATGGATCGCCTCCAGGTGTCCGTTCACAGATGCCAACGCCGATGGCGTCTGCTGCTTCGGATGCTATCCCGTTCCTCCGCAGGCGTCAAGGAAGGCGACTGGACTGGTGCTTTGACATCGGCCGTACTTCGGTTATCCTGAGCGGTGGCATTACGGGGCTCCCGGAACCTTGATGGGTTGAATGGATCATGGTCCACGGTGACGATGCGCTGCAAGCTCTTCGCGAGGCGGTTCGGCTTTCCCCCGAGAACATCCCGCTGCGGCAGCACCTGGCCGATACCCTCCTCGGCCTGGGCCGGCCCGATGAGGCCGCCCGCGAGTACCGCGCGGCCCTGGCCCTGGCGCCGGACAACCAGCGCCTGAAAGTCGGCCTGGCCACCGCCTTCTATCAGGAGGGTAAGTACAGCCAGGCGCTGGTGATCGTCGAGGACCTCCTCAAGACGCCTGAGCCCCCCGCCCGCGCCGTCCTGCTGCATGCCCGGTTGATGCTGCAAGCGGGGGACGTGCCCCGGGCTGTCGCCCAGTACCGCCATGCGGTCGAAATCGATCCGTCCGTTGCTGATCCGGAGCTGGCGGGCCGGCTCGGCATCGGCCCCGACGAGGCGGGCCGCGAGGTCGTGGACGGGCGGATGCGCGCGGCCTGGGAAGAGGTCCCCGCGCCGGCCGATACCCCGGTCGAGCGGCCGGCCATCTCCTTCAAGGATATCGGCGGCATGGACGCGCTCAAGGACGAGATCCGACTGAAGATCATCTACCCCCTGACTCACCCGGAGCTGTATCGGGCCTACGGCAAGCCGATCGGCGGCGGCATCCTGATGTATGGTCCCCCCGGATGTGGGAAAACGCATCTCGCCCGGGCCACCGCCGGCGAGGTCCAGGCGGGCTTCCTGGCCGTCGGCATCAACGAAGTCCTTGATATGTGGATCGGCCAGAGCGAGCGCAACCTGCACGAGGTCTTCGAACGGGCCCGGGCCAACACGCCCTGCGTCCTTTTCTTCGACGAGGTGGACGCGCTGGGGGCGGCCCGCTCCGACATGAGGCATAGCGGCGGCCGGCAACTCATCAACCAGTTCCTGGCCGAGCTGGACGGTATTGGCGCTTCCAATGAGGGGGTGCTGATCCTGGCCGCCACCAACGCCCCCTGGCACCTTGACCCCGCCTTCCGTCGGCCCGGCCGGTTCGACCGCATCCTGTTCGTGCCGCCGCCCGACGCTCCCGCCCGCGCCGCTATCCTCCGCATCCTCTGCCGCGGCAAGCCGGTCGAGGCGATTGACTTCGATTATCTGGCCAAAAAGACCGAGCACTTCTCGGGTGCCGACCTGAAGGCGGTGGTCGATCAGGCGGTGGAGGCCAAACTGCGCCAGGCCCTCCAGGCGGGGGTGCCGAAACCGCTGACTACCAAAGACCTGGCGGCGGCCGCGGCGACCATCCGGCCGACGACGCGGGAGTGGTTCGCGACGGCACGGAATTACGCCCTGTACTCCAATCAGGGCGGCATCTACGACGACATCCTCAAGTATCTGAAACTGTGATGGCCCAGCACTTCGAACGCGCCCTGGTCTTGTTCGAGCAATCGCGCTATGACCTGGCCGAGCGGGAGCTGCGTCAGGAGCTGGCCAGCGATCCGGACCATCCGATGGCCCATGCCCTGCTGGCCCTCTGCCTGAGCGAGCGCAAGCAGTTTGCCGAGGCAACACAGGAGGCACGGCGGGCCGTGGTGCTGGCGCCCGACCAGGCCTTCGCCCATTACGCGCTGGCCCGGGTTTACTACGACCGCGACCGCTACGACGAGGCCGAGGAGGCGCTGGACGAAGCGATCCGGCTTGACCCGGAGAATGCGACCTACTTCAGCCTGCGGGCGGGCATCCGCTTCGAGCGGCGGGACTGGCAAGGCGCCCGGGAAGCGGCCGAGGAGGGACTACGCATCGACCCGGAACACCCCGGCTGCACCAACCTGCGGGCCATGGCCCTGGTCCAGCTGGGCCGGCGCGACGAGGCCGGGGCCACCATCGAGGCCGCCCTGGCCCGCGACCCCGAAAATGCCGTCACCCACGCCAACCAGGGCTGGGCCCTGCTCCACGCCGGCGACCACGCCAAGGCGATGGAGCATTTCCGCGAGGCGCTGCGGCTCAACCCCGAGCTTGACTGGGCCCGGGCGGGGATTGTCGAGGCGCTGAAGGCCCGCCACCTCCTCTACGGGCTGATGCTCCGGTACTTCCTGTGGATGTCCCGGTTGAGCAGCACCGCCCAGTGGGGAGTGATCATCGGCGGCTACCTCGGCTACCGGGCGCTGCGGAGCCTGGCCCGCAACAACCCGGAGCTAGCCCCGTGGGTGCTACCGTTGTTGATCCTGTACATCGTCTTCGCCGTCCTGACTTGGACCGCCTCGCCGCTGTTCAACCTGCTGCTGCGGCTGAACCGCTTTGGCCGGCTGGCCCTTTCCCGGGAACAGATTGTCGCCTCGAACTGGGTAGGGGGGACGGCCCTGGCGGCGCTGATCACCTTCAGCGTCTGGCTGGCGACGCAGAAAGCGCTCCTGTTGACCTTGGCGCTGGTCTTCGGAATGCTCGTTTTGCCGGTGGCGGGGACGTTCCATTGTCAACGGGGCTGGCCGCGCCAGGCGATGGCGGCGTACACCTTCCTCCTGGCCGCCGCCGGGCTGGGCGCTCACGTTCTGGCATTCCTCCAGTTGCCGGGCTTTGAAATCCTGCTCCCGCTCTTCTTCCTGGGGGTGCTTCTCTCCACCTTCGTGGCGAATGGGTTGATGATGGTTCAGCCGAAGCACTGACGGCCGCGTTACGCCCCCCAACGGCGCTCCCGATGGGTCCTTACGCCTGTTCGTTGTAAGGTCTGTTCCACATAGGGCTTCATGTGGTAATATTAGGACACTTGCTACCGCATAATCGTTCCGACTCGGGTTGCAGACAGGTCGTCAAATCTGCAATCTGAAATCTGCAATCTGCAATCTGAACCGGCCCCCTGTTCAGGCTTGTGTCCGTTTCAGCGAGCGGCCGGCGTGAGCAACAGGCGAGCGGCCGGCGTGAGCCGGCCGGTGTACCAGAGGAGTTCTTCGCTTATGCCCATCCCGAGTGTCTGTCCGGGTTGCGGCGAGACCGGTATGGTCCCCGACAACCTCAAGGGGAAGAAGGTGCGCTGCAAGAACTGCCAGCGCATCTTCATCGTCGGCGGCAGCAGTGCCCTATCGTCCCCTGCCCGTCCGGCAGGCACTAGCGCCATCCAGGACAGGCCCCGGCCAGCGCCGCGCCGCCGGCCCGCAGAGGACAAGGATGAGTGGGACGGGATCGAGCGGCCGAAACGTTCCTCTGGCTCGCCGGCCGTCCTGGCGCTGCTCCTTGGCGGCGGCCTGCTCGCGGCGGTCGGCTGCTTCGGGGTCTCTTACCTGCTTTTCACCACGGTCTTCCCAAGCAGGGACACAGCCGAGAGCCGGCCGCCCGACGAGATCGACGACGCCATCGGGGCCCTGAAGTCGCTGGACGCTGGCCGTCGGCAGAAAGCGGCTGCCTTTCTGGCCATCACCACTCCCGACGAGCGGCGCCAGGCGGAAGTCGCCCGCGCCCTGGAGCCGCTGCTCAATGACAACCATCCGCAATCGCGCGAGGCGGCCGCGCGGGCGCTGGCGATCTGGGCCACCCGCGACAACGTGCCGGCTCTGTTGCAGGCCCTCGACCACCCCGCCCCCGAGGTTCGCCGTTATGCGATGCAGGCGTTGGGGAAGGTGCAGGATGAGCGGGCCGTAGCGCCGCTGGCCCAGCGCCTGGCCGACCATACCCAACGCACCGAGGCCAGTGCCGCTCTGCAGAAGATAGGGCCCATCGCCGAGAAGGAAGTGGTCAAGTTGATGAACCACCCCGACCACTTCACCCGCGAGGAGGCGCGACGGCTCGTCCGGCTCTACGGCACCAAGGAGAACGTCTGGCTGCCGCAGGTGCTGACCGACCTGGAGGCGGCGGAGGCTGACCGGCGCCGCCACGCGGCCGAGTGGCTGGCTCAGGCCCGGCCCGACCCGCTTAACCAGTTGAAGGTGGCCCGCGCGCTGGAGAAGGCATTGCAGGACAGTAACGACCAGGTCCGGGTAGCGGTCGCTCGCGCCCTGGGAGTCTGGGCCACACGCGACAGCCTGGAACGGCTGATCGCCGCGCTGAACGATCGCTCCCACCAGGTGCGCGGCGAAATTATGCTGGCCCTGGCGAAATTGCAGGACCCACGGGCGGCGGCCGCGCTGGCTCAACGCCTCGTGGCAGAACCGAGCGATCGCTTCAACGCCGCCAACGCCTTGCAGCAGATGGGGCCGGTGGCCGAGCCGGAGGTCAAGAAGTTGCTGACCCATGCCGACTTCGGCGTCCGGCACGAGGCCGGACGTATTCTGAAGGGACTGGGCCGCGGCGACGTGGAGATTGATCAGCACCTGGCCGACCTGAAGTCCAACGAGGTCTTCCGTCGCCGTCAGGCGGTCGAGTGGTTCGCCAAGGCCGTCCCGGATGAGCAGCGCCGGGCCGACGTTGGCAAGGCCCTTGAGCCGCTCCTGCGCGACGCCGACCCGGACGTCCGCCTGAAGGCCATGCAAGTGATGGGGCTCTGGGGCACCAAGGAGAACGTGCCGGCGGTCATCGCCGTGCTTAAGGACGCGGCCCGGTTTCCGAACCTGGCAAGCCTCCGCGTGGCAGCGGTGGAAACCCTGGCCCAGATCAAGGACGAGCAAGCCATCCGGACGGTAGCTTCGCTCCTGGCCGAGACCACCTCGCCCGCCGACCTGCAACTGGTGATCACCGCCCTGAAGGTGATCGGGCCAGCGGCCGAGCCGGAAGTGATCAAGTATCTCCAGACGAAGTATCCGACCCGGACGCGGGTGGCGGCCTGCCAGGCCCTCGCCCTGATCGGCACCAAGGAGAGCCTGGGCCCGCTGGAGACCGCCGCCGGCGATTCCGACCGCCAGGTCTCGGCAAGCGCCCGGCTGGCAACCAACGCCATCAAGTCGCGGGAGAAATAGGACCAGTCCTTTCGTGGCCACCAGCGGCTTCCGAGTTTCATCGCGATCGGACCTATGACCGAAAGCATGCACACCGACCTTCAAGCCCGGCTCGATGCGCTGGAGCCGGCCGATCCCACGCGCGTCAGCCGGCTGGTGGACCTGATCCTGGCCGAGGCGGTGCGCCGCTCGGCCAGTGATGTTCACCTGGAGCCGACCCACCGGGCGGTAGAAGTGCGCTTCCGCCTCGACGGCGTGCTGCAGCCCATCGCCTCGCTCAGCCGTGAGTTGGCTCCTAACCTGGTGGCGCGCCTCAAGGTGATGGCCGAGTTGCTCACCTACCGGCTCGATGTCCCCCAGGAGGGGAGCATTCGCGATGCCCCGGCTCGGTTCGGCCCCGACATGCGCGTCAGCACTTTCCCCACCGTCCACGGCGAAAAGGCAGTCGTGCGCATTTTCGACCCCTCCGGTCAGACCCTCGACCTGGGACAGCTCGGACTTCCCACCGAACTGGAGGCCGCCCTGACGGAATTGCTCCGGGAGCGGACCGGGGCCATCCTCCTGACCGGACCAAGCGGCAGCGGCAAGACCACCACCATCTACGCCTGCCTGCGTCATCTGGTCCGGACCGGGGCGGGCGGCCGGCATATCGTAACCATCGAAGACCCGGTCGAGCAGGTGATTGAGGGGGTGAGCCAGTCGCAGGCGCGGCCGGGGAGCGAGTTCGATTTCGCTCGCGGGTTGCGGAGCTTGTTGCGTCAAGACCCCGAGGTCATTATGATCGGCGAAGTCCGCGATCGCGAGACCGCGTCGATCGCCATCGAGGCCGCCCTAACCGGTCATCTCGTCATCAGCACGCTGCACGCCGGCTCGGCCTGCGGCGTGGTCAGTCGGCTGCTCGACATGGGCATCGAACCGTACCTGCTAACCAGCGGCCTGAAGGGGATCCTGAACCAGCGTCTGGTGCGCCGCCGTTGCGATGCCTGCCGCAGTCCGGCCGGCTGCGACCGCTGCGCGGGGACCGGCTACCGTGGCCGACTGCTGCTGGCCGAGCTGCTGACCCTCGATGCCCCGCTGCGGCAGGCGATCCTGGCCCGGTCGGATACGGCCGCGCTGGAGGCGGCGGCGGCCCGGCCGGGACGGACGACCATCGCCGACGCCGCGGAGCGGGCCGTGGCGGCCGGCCTGACCACGGCGGAGGAGATTGAGCGGGTGCTCGGCCCGCGGAAGCATGACTGATGAACGCCGAAGAGCTTGCTGCCCTGAATGACGAGATCGTCGGCATGGCCCGGGCGGGGCTGCCGCTCGACCAGGGGCTGGCGGCCCTGGCCAAGGAGATGGGGCGCGGCCGGCTGCGGCGCGTGACCGCGGCCCTGGCCGACGACCTCCGCGCCGGCCGTACCTTGCCCGAGGCACTCCAGCGTCAAGCCGGCCGGGTGCCCCCCTACTACGCCGGCCTGGTCACTGCCGGCGTCCGCTCCGGGCGCGTCACCGAGGTGCTGGCCACCCTGACCGTCTATGCCCGTACCATTGCCAACCTGCGCACCACTGTCATCGATGCCCTGTTCTACCCGGCCGTGGTGCTGGCGTTCGGCCTCGTTCTGGTAGGGGTGTTGTTTTTCTTCATCATTCCCCAGTTCGACCAGATCTTCAAGGACTTCAACCTCCGCCTGCCGATGGTGACCATGATCTTGCTGGGCATCGGCCGGCATCCGCTGGAGATGGTCGTCATCCCGCTGGCGACCATCCTGGCTGGGGTGTTCTTGCTCCGGGTCTGCCTGGGGCTGACGGAGCGCGGCCGGTGCGTTTGGGCGCAGCTGGTCTACGCCGTGCCGGTCATCGGTACCCTGATCCGGTCGGCCCGGCTGGCGGCCTTCACCGACCTGCTGGCCATCCTGGTCGATAACCAGCTGCCGCTGCCGGAGGCGTTCCGCCTGGCGGGGGCAGCATCGAGCGATCCGATCATGGCTGCCGCCGCCCGGCAGGTGCACGATGACCTCAGTCAGGGGGCGCCGCTGGGCGAAGTGCTGCGCGGCCGGGGGCTGGTCCCCGAGTGGGTCGCCTGGATGACCGCCCTGGGCGAGCGGCGCGGCACGCTAGCGCCGACGCTCCGGCAGATCGCCGAGACCTACCGCCGCCAGGCAGAGATGCGCTCGGCCATGCTGCGGAGCGTGCTGCCCCCCTTCCTGATCATCCTCACGGCGGGTATGTTCACCGCCTTCTTCGTCATCGCCCTGATGCTGCCGCTGCTCAAGCTGCTGGAAGGGCTGTCCCAGTGAGCCGCACCCGCGAGTTACTGCTGCTGGTCGGTGTCATCGCGGTGACTACCGTGCTGCTGGTGGCGACGGGGGCACTGCTCGTACTGGCCGGGGTGCCGTTCGGCCTGCCGCTGCTACTGCTGGTGAGCTTCTTCTACGGCTGGATGCTCTTTGTCTACTTCAGCTACCGCCGCGGCCGGCAAGAAGAGTTCCTGAACCTGTTGATCACCGCCGCCGAATCAGGAACGCCATTGGCCCCGGCCCTGCGGGCCTACCTGGAGGACCGGCCGCACGGCCCGGCACGCGACTTCTGGGCTGCCTCCCTCTTCTTCTTTGTCCTGCCGGGTTACTACTGGCTCTGGTATCGGCAGCGCAACTTCGACCGGAAAGTTGAGGCCGTCGCCGATCAGTTGGAGCAGGGGGTGTCGCTGCATTATGCTCTCCAGCTGACACCGGGGGTGGCGTCGCGTGAGATGGTACTGGCCGCGGGGATCGGTGAGGCCACGGGGAAGCTAGCCCTCTGCCTGAAGGCTGCGGCCCGACCCCGACTGGCGATCCTGTCGCTGGAGCTGGTGCCGCGGCTGGTTTACCCCCTGATTGTGCTCTTCGTCGTTCTGAGCATCTTCAGTTTCTGGATGGTGTACCTTCACCCCAAGATGCAGCGGATCTTCCTCGACTTCGGCAGCAAGGTGCCGGATGTCACCGCCCGGCTGGCCGACATCTGGGACTACTTCCTGATCGGTACGGCAGTGGGTTTCGTCTGGCTGGCGGGGATGACCTTGCTCTTGACGTTCAGCTCGACGATCCGCTGGTTCACGCCAGGCTTCGGCTGGCTGTACCGGATGCACGCCCGCAGCCGGGTGCTGAAGATGCTGGGCATCCTGCTCAGCGCGGAGATGCCGGCGCCGCAGGCGCTGGCGGTGCTGGCCGACTCCGGGTATTTTGAGTGGGAGGTGGAACGGCGGCTGGAGGGGAGCCGCCGCCTGATCGAGCAAGGCGAGCCGCTGGCCAAAAGCCTGTACCGGCGTGGGCTGCTGACGGCGGCAATGGCCCCGTTGGTGGATGCAGCCGAGCGGGCCCGCAACCTCCCCTGGGCCCTGGCCGAGTTGGGCGACCATTTGGCCGGGCGCACGGCCCAGATGATCGAGCGGATCACCAAGGCGATCTTCCCGCTGGTCATCTGCGGTCTCGGGCTGGTGGTCGGCTTCATGGTGGTCGGCATGTTTCTCCCCATGATTGAGGTGATCGGGAAATTGGGCCAATGAAACGGCAAGGCTTCACGATCCTGGAGACGATGCTCGCTTTGGGCATTCTGGCGACAGCGATGGTGCTGGCTGCGCAGGTCGGCTACTGGAGTATGGTCGACCGCCTGCGGGGCGAGGCGCGGCAGGAGGCGTTGGAGTTGGCCGCCAATATTCTGGAGTCGGCCCGCGCTGTTCGCCCCGAGGACCTGACGGCAGAATGGGCCGCCGCTCAGCAGTTGCCGGCGTCGTCGGTCCTCCGGCCGCGCCAGGGGAAACTCACCGTCCGCGTCGAGTCGGAGGAGACGCGGCCGCTGGTCAAGCGGGTGACGGTGCTGGTCGAGTGGCAGCAGGACGACGGCAGCCCGGTGCGGCCGGTGAAGCTGGTCGGCCTGTTCGCGGCCCGGTCGGCGCCGGCGGAGGGCAAGCCATGAGAGTCCCTCGGGCCGGCTCCACCATGCTGGAAATGCTGGCGCTGGTCTGGGCGTTCGCCATCGTCCTGATGCTAGGGACGGTCCTCCTGGTTGGGGTGGCGCGGATGGAGCAGGCGTCGGTGGCGTCGCTGGAACGGTTGACGGCGCAGGGAGCACTGGCGGACCAGTTCCGCGCCGATGTCGGCCAGGCCGTCGCCGCGCCGGACCGCGCCGGCGACCTGACGGCCGGGCCTGCCTGCCTGATTCTGCGCATGGCGGACGGTAAGGAAATCGCCTATCGCTGGGAAGACAAGCGGCTGGAGCGGGTCGAACGGGGCGGTCCAGAGACGGTGCGGCAGCAGGTGAGTGTGGGGCCGGGATGCATGGCCGTGACATTCGAGCGGACTGGCCGGGGTGTCGTGGTGCTGCAGCTGATGCGGTCGCGCAAGGCGGGTGGGCCGGTCCATCCGCAGGAAATCTGGGCGGCGCTGGGAGGAGACCTGCGATGAAACGGGGACGTGTGGTGGTTGCCCCTGGCCGCGGGTCTCGGCGCGGTTTCGCAACGGCCTGGGCAGTGGTCGTCCTGGCGGTGCTGGGCCTGGTGACGGGAGCGATCGTCTGGCAGATGCTGGCCGCCCGGCGCTGGCAGGAGCGGCGCGAGAACCAGGTACAGGCGGGTTGGCTGGCGCGCTCGGGCCTGGAGCTGGCGGCGGCCCGGCTGTTGAACGACCCGACCGGTTACGAGGGGGAATCGGCCGAGATCATTCCCGGGTCGAAGGTGCGTATCGAAGTGCAAAGCGAGCCGGGCGTACTGGAGACGTACCGGGTGACCAGCGAGGCCCGCTGCCCGGCGGATGGCCCCAATGCGGTGGTGCGTTCCGTCACGCGTCGGCTGCGCCGCATCACCGAGAAAGGCCAGGTGCGCATCGAGGTGGTGCCCGTGGCGGTGGCGGCGAAGGGACCGGACTGACAGGGCCGGCCGGTCGGCTGCCCCCAGCCTCATTGACCAACGGCCAGGCCGGAGCAGCAACAAGGGGGAAAAACAGGGCGATTTCCGTTGCAGGCGGTCGGAAAGTTCCCTAAGATCGGTAGTTGAGCCGGTGCATGCTCTGTCGCGATCTTCGGCTACACCTGCCGTAGCCGCATGCGGGCGAGAGCGCTCCGAATTCTGGCGAATTCGGTTACTGACCTGAGTCCCAGGCGCGTAACCGCATTCGCCAGAATTCGGGGTTCGGCTCGCATTCGCCGCGCATGCGGGGGTCAAACCCGAGTAAAACCGGTGGGTGGCGGCCCTGCTCTTCGCCTCGGTGGATCATTGTCAGGTGATCGAACGGAGTTAATTCCTCTCGGAGTGAAGTGGTCCAATGAAGCGGTCGCGAGCACCTCGATTTTTGCTCGTCGCTTTGGCGGGTTCTGTGGCGCTGATCGGTTTCGCCTGTGGCGGGGGCCCGAAACTCTACCCGGTCGTGGGCCAGGTGTTCGTTGATGGGGAACCGGCCGTGGGGGCAATCGTCGTGCTTCACCCTGTCGGCAATGATGATCCAGCTGCTCCCCGGCCTATTGGTAAGGTAAAAGGCGACGGCTCCTTTCACCTGAGCACCCCCCCCTACGGGTCCGGTGCCCCTGCGGGGGAATACGAAGTGGCTATTGTCTGGCCCGATGAAAGTAAATTCGATCCCAATGACGAGACAGCCGAGCTAGAAGAAATCCCGAACAAACTGCCTGAGCAGTATGGCAACGCCAAGACATCAAACCTGAAGGCGAAGGTAGAGCAAGGGCCCACGACCCTACCTCCTTTCATGCTTAACAAGCCCACTGCCCCGGCCGGGAAGGGCAAAAAGCCCGGCAAACCTGCTGCCCGGCCGCCGGTGATTATTGACGATGACATGTGATCCCGACGTTTCAAAGGGGAGGTCAAGTACCATGGTCCGAATATCTAAGCGCGGCGCGGCTGGCTTCACGCTGGTGGAGTTGCTGGTGGTGATCGCCATCATCGCCATCCTGATCTCGCTGCTCCTGCCGGCGGTGCAGAAAGTCCGCGAGGCCGCCAGCAACACCCAGTGCATCAACAACTTGAGACAGATCGGCATCGCCCTGCACAACTACCACACCTCCAATGGCGGCTTCCCCCCGGCGGAGGCGGAAACCCCTCCCGGCGCTGGCAGTGCTGTGCCCTCCGTCCGGCATGCCTGGACTACGTTCCTCCTCCCCTACATCGAACAAGAAAACCTCCACCGCCTTTACAACTTCAGCCCGAGCCCCGGAGTAAGTCCAAACTTCGGGTGGAACGATCCCAGCAATGACCCAGTTATAAGCCAGGACATCAAGTTGTTTATTTGTCCTTCAGCACCGACAGCGGCCGGCCGTAAAGCGAATGTCATTGCCGGTGAGCCAGGGACCAACCGCCCGACCCGCGGCATCATCGACTACGTGGGTTCGGGTACCATCCTCAGGGACAACCCAGCTTTGAATCAGAGCAGGTTCAATCCGCCGCTGTTCGGCACGGGCAGTGTGAACGACGGTACCTACTTCGGCATTCTTGGCTACAACGTCAGCCGGAAGATGCAAGAGGTTATAGACGGGGCCTCGAACACGATCCTGGTCGGTGAGTGTGCTGGCCGTTCGCAGCTTTGGCGGCAGGGAGCGCTCGCGGGCGGCAACAGTCAGCGGGGTGCCTGGGCTGACCCTCGTTTCCAGGGAGCTGTCCTGCAGCTAGACGGGTTTGACCCCAGCAACCCGGCGGGCACCACGGGAGGCATCTGCGCCGTGAACTGCTCGAACCAGAGCGCCAACCAAGGCGGCCTCTACAGCTTCCATCCGCACGGGGCCAACGTGCTGTGGGGTGACAGCTCCGTGCGTCCTCTCAGGGCCCGGCTAGATGTTACCACAGTCGCCACGCTAATCACGCGCAACCGGCGCGAGCCTCTCCCCTCTGGCATTGACTAGGCGTAAACCTTCCTTTGTAGTGCCAACAAGGCCAGCGGCGCCTGGCGCCGCTGGCCTTGTTTGTCACCGTGCTTTTTCTGTCGTAATCTCCTCGTCTTTTGAGTTGACTTGATCTTGCCCCCGCGTCTAGGATGGGAGTGGGTGCTCTCCTCTCGATGAAATTGTTATCTGGATTGTCGTATTCCGTTCTCAACCTTTACTGCAGGAGATCTCTGATCATGCCCTGCCTCCGAACACGACATCGGCTATCTGGCTTCACCTTGATCGAGTTGTTGGTGGTGATCGCCATCATCGCCATCCTGATCGCCCTGCTGTTGCCGGCCGTCCAGAAGGTGCGCGAGGCCGCTAACCGCAGCCAGTGCGCCAACAACCTCAAGCAGATCGGCCTTGCTGTCCACAACTTCCACAGCACTTACAACTTCTTGCCGCCGACTTCCACCTGTGAAGGGGCCCAACTCCCCCAACTCGATCCCAGCTTCCCCAACATCGAGCCGGACGGCTTCGCGCCGTGGGGGGTACTCCTGCTGCCATACATCGAGCAAGACAACATCTACAAACTGTGGAACCTGCGAACCCTGGTCAGCCAGCAGGTGCCTGCCGCGTACCAGGTCCAGGTGAAGACCTACCTCTGCCCCAGCCGGCCGCCTGCGACTCTCAGCACCAATGATGCGTTCCCCGGTGGAGGAGGTCTCTGCGACTACAACCCCAACTACGGAACCCGTCCCGGCGTCGCTAATGCCAATGCCGAGGGGCCCATCATCAATGCCATACCCACCGTTGTCCGGGATGCGTCCGGTAACTTCATCCTCACGGACTGGAAATCAAGGACGACCATGCTGTCGATCACCGACGGCAGCAGCAACACACTGCTGTGGGGGGAGAAACACATCCGCCCCAGTTCGCTGCGTCCCACGCGAGGGAGGAACGAGGACCGCAGCGTCTTCGGCAACCAGAATAACTCCATCCGCCGCGTGGCTGGTATCCAGCAAAACAACACCGCCAACCTGCGCCCCCTGGCCCCTCCGGAGGACGAGAACGGCGCATTTGCCAACCAGCGGTTCGGCGGTCCGCACCCGGGCATTTGCATGTTCGTCTTCTGTGACGGCAGCGTCAAGCCGGTCAAGCTCAGCGTCGATCTCAACACACTGACGGCCCTGGCCACTCGCAATTACGGCGAGGTCATCACCGGCGACTATTGACCCATGCGAATGGCTTTCCGGATGAAGCAGGCCGCTCCCCGGGGTTGACCCGCCTGGGGCCGGCTTGCCTTGTCTCACCTATACTGGAAAAGGGGTGCCGCATGTCGAGTCGCCGGGGCGCTGCCGGTTACGGCGCGGCAGTTAGGGTACTGGTTCTGGTGGGCCTGGTCGGCTGCGGCGGGGGGGTGAAGACCTACCCGGTGAACGGCAAGGTAGTGCTTGAGGACGGCGATGTCCAGCAACTGGCGGGCAGCCATGTCGAGCTGATGCTCGAGAGCGACCCTCTGGTGCGGGCGTCCGGCCGGATCCGATCGGACGGGACCTTCGGGGTCGAGACGCTGCACGAGGGGAGGATTCTCAAGGGTGCCCGGGAAGGTACCTATCAGGCGCGGATCATCCCGGCAGACGAGGACGATGAGGGCCGACCGCGGCGCGGCCCGCTCCCGATCCACAAGCGCTTCCTGGATTTCAAGACGGCCGGCCTGTCCGTGAAGGTCCCCACCGAGGGTGAGGTCATCCTCAAGGTTTCGCGGCGCTGAAGACGTTTTGCCATCCACCCGTCTTCAAACCAGGCCCTCCCCCCAAGCAGCTGACCGGAAAGCTAGGACCCGCCTGTAACCTGTTCCGTTTGCCTAACGTTTGAAGGTCGAGAAGCAAACCAACCATCTGCCGCCCTTCCAGCTGACCCGGTAGCCGGATGCCGTGGCCAACGCTGACGCCGACCTCGCGCGGCGACTCCGTAAAGGTGCCGGGGCCAACCTGACTACATCCGGGGCCACTCGCGTCAGCGGCAACCTGAACTTCAAGGAGAAGTATGCACCCGCGTTCCCGCGCGTCGAGACCGCCCATGCCAGCCCCGGCAGAGTGGTGACATGGGCCGAGTTGGAAGCCTTCGGGGTCGTGGCACCTCCGGCGAAGCCATATACGGCGGCCATTCCCATGTCCCGTCACCGTGCAGTTTGCCCTGAAGCATCCCCAGCACCGTCCAGAAATCCAGGCCCTTCGTTTCCGCCTGGTTCGTCGAGATGTCCGGCTGAACCCCCCGCTGTTTCTCTCCCGCAGCCGCGACAGCAGCCAGTAGGCCCGCTGCAGGCAGTTCGCGTCTCCCGCGATCACCGCCTTCTTTACCGTGGCCAGGGCCTCCGCCCACCAACGTGGCCGTTTGCCGTTCGGTATCCGGGAGGTAATCCGGCAGGCTTGCCATCACGTCGAACGTCGCCTTGTCCGGAGATGACCGGTTTCCCGCCCGGACCGATGCACGCACCGACCCGCTACAGACACCACAGCAGCGCTTTGGGTGAGCGGAGATGAGACGAATCCGGACGGGCCGGACCGGTGAGGAGAACCACGTAAATTCTTGTCAACGAGAGGTTGCCACGGACGGCGAGCGGTTGCGATTGGTTAAGGAGGAAGGGTGGGTGAGGGGACTCGAACCCCCGACATTCAGATCCACAGTCTGACGCTCTCACCAACTGAGCTACACCCACCAAAGGTCTTCAGTCAAGGGCTTACGTCCATCCTGCCGCCCTACACCACTGCCCCTACAATTGCTGCCACAGACACGGTAGCCGGGACATGCACGGCAGAGTCCCGGTCAGTGAACACAATGACCGTAGGTTGAAGGAACTGTCACCACGTCTAGGCCCCATTCTACCGCGCCCAGCATTGCCGGCAAGCCCGCCAGGCCGAACAAGCCCTATCCCGCGTTTCCCCCCGACCGCCCATCCCGCTGGTCAGTGGTGCAAGAAAATCCGGGACTGCATCTCCTACTGGACCGTGGGACGATCGCGATGGTGCCCGCCCGCGCTATCTGGAACAGAGGGCGCCGCTGGGGTAGTCGGTAGTCCGTAGCCGTCAGCCGAGGCGAGTTGGTCCATGCCCCGCCGGCCCGTTCACACGAGCTGCTCGCCACCGGCCAGCTGACGCGGGCTGCTCGCCCACTAGCCAGCTGACGCGGGCCGCTCGCCACCGATGCGGACGCAGGGGCCGGATTGGCCGCCGTTTCTCGGCCCGACGCGGGGCCTACGGTCGCAGCACCGGCCGGAGACAGCCAGACCAGGCCGGCTTGGTGCAGGCACTGCCGGACCGGCTCCCGACGGATGATAGATGCCGACTTCGCCCGCGCGGCGCAAAATCCAGCACAGTCAGGGACACTCCGTAACTGTCTGGAGGGGACAGCTGTTCCGCTTAAAGGGAAAATGTTCCGGAAATTTGCGATTGGCAGCTTACGTTAATTCTGCCAGGACTTGCGAGCACGCCTGGAGGGATTCGAACCCCGCCGGCGACGATCCCGACCGAACCACTTCCCAGGACTACACTTCCGCACCGGCGCCGGCGCCGAGCGGGGACGGCGCCGGCCCTGGCGCTGCAAAATCCGGTGCAGTTGACCCCGGCCTGGCCCGCTTGATCGCGGCCTGGCCCCACTTGCCGCCGGAGACCAGGGCCGCCATCCTGGCCCTGGTGCCGGCGACAGGGGTCAGGGGACAGGGGTCAGGGGTCCGAGAGAGACTTTCTTTCTGACCCCTGACCCCTCCGTGGGCGCTTGTGGGCGCCTAAAAAAACGCGCGCGGCGCCGCGGAGAGATAGGACGCGCGCAGCAGACGCACGCGCCGACCGATGACCGACCCGCTCACCGCCCTGCTGACCGCCGCCGGCCTGCCGACTCCGGTGCGTGAGTACCGCTTCGCGCCGCCGCGGTTCTGGCGCTTCGATTACGCCTGGCCGGCCGAACGAATCGCTCTGGAGGTCGAAGGCGGCATCTGGGTCCGCGGCCGGCATGTGCGCGGCCGGGGGTATGAGGCCGACCTGACCAAGTACAACGAGGCCACCCTGGCCGGCTGGACGGTGCTGCGGGTGACGCCGGCGATGCTTGCCGACGGCCGCGCCCTGGCCTGGCTGGAGCGAGCGCTCCGGACGTAGGTCACTTCGGACGGCGGCCGTGGCGGGGACGGCGGCATCAGTCCGGTTCCTCCTCCGGGTCGAGCGGCACCCAGGTGCCGTCCGGCAGCTGCCGCTCGATCCGGCAATCATGGTAGTAGTTCTGGCCGCCGGCGCCGGCCCGGGCGCCGGCCACTTCGGCTTGATTCTTGTCCGGCGCTGGGCCATGCTGGGGGCCGGCGCCGCCGGTGCCGGCGCGGCGGCGCGGCAAGGAGGTCAGCATGGCCGCGCGGCAGGTGCAGCTGCACGAGGACGTTCACCG